>JADJZA010000008.1:0-300000 GCA_016719385.1 Candidatus Microthrix subdominans
ATCTCCGAGACGTCCTTAGCATCACGTCGACTCCGCCCGGAGCAAGTTGTCACCCCGGCGAGGAGCCCTTGGTCAAGATCATCGATCTCGACCTGGTGCGTCGCCGGATCAGCCTGTCGATCCCCCAGGCCGCCGAGGGTATCGTGGCCGCCAGAGGCAACAGGTGGAGCACCGCGGCGAGCACGCCTACGACGACGAGGGCACCAGCATCGGTCTGGGTATCGAGGGTGAGGGCCCCAGCGTGAAGCCGAGGAGGCCTGGGCGGCGCATTGAAGCCGCCGAGCAGGGCGACGGCGAGGCCTCGGGTTTGCCCGAGCCATCTCGCCGAATCTCGGCTGGAGGCAGTGGCACTTCGGCCTCAGCCGAGTCTCCCGGCTGAGGAGGAAGCGGTCGTTGAGGCGGGGTCGCCGGCGAGGCGTCCGACGATTCCCTGACGCCTAACACGCCCTGACGGGCTGGAAGCCCTGGGCAGAGAATGGGATATCCGGGTGCGGGGAGGCCAATGCTGTCTCCTTGCTCCTGCGTTTCTGTCCGATGCCGGTGGCGTCAGTCTGCTGCCTGTGGCCGGTGGGTCTTTTGACCTAAAAAGACTCAACGGACGGTCCGGGCAGCCGAACGCAGGGAGACGGCAGCGGCGCCACTGAGGCCGGTGGCCTGACGTTCGCAGACGACGAAGGCCAGGGTGTTGCGATGTCCTGCCGAGGTAATTACCGGCCGGACCGACGTGGCTGTGATCCACTCAACAACCAAACCCGCCATCAAGGTGTCGGTGGCGATCGTGGAGGCCCCATCAGCCGACTTCCGACCACTCCGACTGCTGCTGCGCAGCGAGGCGTGCCACGCAGCGCGCAGCAAAATTTTGGTCGATGGCCGATCTGCCGCCTGAGTCACCGGCATCGCCGTGGTGATGGTGCTCGCCCGGTCCTGGTAACAACTACAAATGATCTGGGCGCCGCCTAAGCGGGTGATCTCAAACGAATCCCACGCGCTGGGGCGATCCTGATCGCCGAGCAGCGTGACCGCAACCGTCGCCAGAGACGGCGGATGCGGTAGCGACATTCCTGATGTCATCGAGTTGGGCAACGAGGCTGCAGGAGCTCTCCGACACCGTGCGTCGGGTCGCTCCTCACCCTCGATGCCGACGCCAGCTGGAGGTCCTCGACCCTCGAAAGAATCCCTCGGCACGCCGAGCATCCAACCAGCGCCCCGCCCCGACGTGGCGCCGAAACTGGAGAACCGGCTCTGACGGTGTCGGACAGCCTGCTCTTTTGATGCAGGTCACCCCTATCGCCGCGCCCGTAATGCGGCTTCGCCCCGGGGATGGCCTCGCAGGTCATCACCGTGTCCTCCACGAAGGGCGGAGCCGTACGCCGATGCTGGCAACCTCTCTGGCGGGTCTGTTGACCCAACGGTCGTCCGGTCCGGTCTCGCTTGATCGACGCTGATTCGCAATCCGGTGACGCTGCGGTCATGCTGACGCTTGACGTTGCCTCGTCACACCATCGTGGACGCGGGTGGCGGCATTGATCGGATCGACCCCAACTTTCTGGGCCAGTTGCTGATGACCCATGAACCATCGGGGGCTGCGCGCTTGCCGCCCTCGAGCCTGCGTTTGCGATCGGATTGTGCGTCCGACATGGTGGTGCAGACCGTCGAGATGCTCCGAACCTTCTGCTCGGTGGTGGTGATCGACAACCCCGCCTACTTCAACGACGTGGTGCTGAGTTCCCGCGGAGATTCCGATGGATCCGCCGGGCCGGAATGGACGATTCCAACACTCGAAAACGTCAAGACCGGGCCGCAGACGCTGCGTCTCCTCGGCACCCCGATGGAGCGGGGTCCGGTTGGAGCCCAACCGTGCCAACGCCAAGGTGAAGCTGGACGCTGGCGAGGAACGCACCCGCAGCTCACGGCCGACTCACTGATCCCATCGACACAAGGTGCCGCAGGCCGTCAACAAGGGGGTGCCGGTGGTGACACGCCCACGTTCAAGCGTCGCAAAGGCCATCAACGCGCCGCGCCGATCTGGTCGCGCCGCAGCCGCGTGACTCCGGCGCGCTGAGCGCCCGACCAAAAACGCAATTACGATGGGGAGCGAGCTCTGGCTACCGTCGGCGGACCTGGCAGTGCGTGGCGCCCAGCGCCAGGCGCGCACCAGCTCGTCGATGAGCTCGGTGCAGGGGAGGCCGCTGGCCCGCCACAACCACGGGAACATCGATGCCGGTGTGAAACCCGGCATCGTGTTGATCTCGTTGAGGAGCAGGCCCCCACCGGGCGACTCGTAGAAGAAGTCCACCTGGCCCAGGTCGGCGCCGCGCAACGCCCGGTAGGCGACGAGCGCCAAGCGCGGGCCTGTTCGATCGCCTCGGGGCAGCTCCGCCGGAATGACCAGCTCGGCCGAGCTGGTCACGTACTTGTCCTCGTAGTCGCAGAACCCGGCGCCGGTGACGATCTCGCCGGGCAGCGAGACCCGGGGCCGGCTTGCCGAGCACGCCAAGCTCGATCTCCCGGCTGGTCACGGCCTCCTCGATCACGATGTACCTGTCGTGGTCGAGTGCGCGGTCGGCGACCGCCGAAGCCAGCTTCGTCGGCGGTCGCCAGCTTGAGATACCCACCGAGCGGCCCTGCTGGCCGGGTTCTGATAAAGATCGGCAGGCCCAGTTGCTCGATCGCCGAGGCGAGCGCGACGTCGACTCACGCTCGTGCAGCGCCACCTAGCCGGGCCTGAGGGATACCGGCATGACCGCACAGCTCTGGCCACGCCCTTGTCCATCGATGCACGGCTGACCGCAACACGCCGCCGCTGACGTAGGGGACGGCCGCCATCTTCGAGGAGCCCCGCAGGTGCCGTCCTCGCCGTTGGGCCCGTGGAGGAGCGGGAGCACGACGTCGCCAGGTCGGTGTCGGTCGCTGATGGCGACGACGGGTGCGCGTGGCGCAGGTGCGGCCGATCGTCGACGTGTCTGAGACGCAGGCCTGGCCTCGGCGCCGCCGAGTGCCGTGGAGGCGCCGGAGCTGCAGCCAGCGCCCGTCGCGGGCGATGCCGATCGGACGAACGTCGTAACGATCGGGGTCGAGGGCCTTCATGACGGTGCGGGCGGTCACCTGCGACACGTCGTGCTCGGCGGACTGGCGCCGAAGAGCACCACCAGGCGCACCCGCCCGGGGAGGTCGACGCGACTCGGTGCAGGGCGTCTGCCGGTGGGGACCGCTCACCGAGTCGGTGCGCGGGCGGAGGCCGAACTCGGGCGGCGGCGGTTACCGTCCGCGCCTGGCGGTCAATCGGTCGAGGGGAGGCGTGGGACGCTGCCCGCGCACCGCCACCGATGCCGACTTTACGCGCGTTCACGGGCGGAGACCGGTGGGTCGTCGGGAGACTTGCCGCATGCAGGTACCTGCTGCGACCGAGCCGCTCCGCCACCCTCGTCGGCCCGATGCGACCATCGAGCGGGCCACCGATTCCCGCCGGCCCGGCCCGGGGACCTGTTCGTTCCGCTGGTCGCCGAGCGCGACGGTCATGACTTCATCGGCGCAGCGCTGGCCGCCGGGGCGACGGCGGCGCTGTCGGAGCGCAGCGCCGACAACCCGGGGCTTCGGCCTCGCTGCCCGCCTGCTGCCTTCGGCCCACACTGGGGCGGCCGGAACGATCTGGCAGGTTTCGCCCGGGCCCCGGCGTCAGGGAGCGTCATCGGGTCACCGGGTCGGTCGGAAAGACCACCGGAAGGACCTGATGGCGGGGGTGCTGGCCACCAGGTTGGTCACCCTCGGCGAGCGAACGGTCCTTCAACAACGATCGGCGTGCCGCTCACCCTGTGCAATGCGCCGGACGACGTCGAGGCGCTGGTCGTCGAGATGGGCGCCAGGGGCCGGGGCCACATCGCCGCGCCAGGTGAGCTGGCCCACCTGCGGGGGCGGTCACCGTGGTGCCGGTGCGCACCTGGAACTCTTTGGCGACCTGGCCGGTGCCGCCGCGGCCAAGGGCGAGCTGATCGAGGCGCTGCCGCCCGACGGCACGGCGGTGCTCAACGCCGACGATCCGTCTGTCGCCGCCATGGCCGCGCGCAGCGACGCCACGGTGCTCACCTTTCGGCGCGCGGCAGGCGACGTGCGGGCGGGCGACATCGCCCTCGGGCGACGACCTGCGGCCGTCCTCTTGACCAGCCCGTGGGGTCGGCCTCGGTGCACCTGGCGATCGCCGGCGAGCATCACGTCACCAACGCGCTGGCGGCGGCTGCGGTCGCCCGGCGACGCCGCATCTCGGTCGAGTCGGCCGCCGAGGCGCTGGGCGCAGCGACGATCGGCCCGTGGCGCATGGAGGTGGCCACCTCCCGGTGGGGCCTACGCTGATCAACGACGCCCGGCAACGCCAACCCCACGTCGATGAGCGCAGCGCTGACTGCGCCGGGGCGTTGCCCGCCCGCCGCTGGTGGCGGTGCCCGGCGAGATGGCTGAGCTGGGGAGCGACGCCGAGGCGCTGCATCACGAGATGGTGTCCCAGGCCCGCAGCCCCGGGATCGAGGTGGTTGCCGTCGGCACCGACGCCCTGGACGGATCGCTGAGGTCCCACCGTACGATGCGGCGGCGGTGCTGGAGCCTCGGCCCTTGGAGGCAGGGAGGTGGCGCGGGCCGAGGGCAGCCGCGGCGGGACCGAGCAGCCGGCCCGTCGTTGGCAGTGGGCGGGCGCTGGTCGGCGCTCGGGAAGCTGGTTGCGGTCGAGGTTGCCCACCTTCTTGGAGTGCGAGGGCGACCACCGCCCTCTAAACAGCAGCACCGGAGCGCCACCCACCTTGTCGATCACCGGGCCGCCAGCAGGCTGCCCACCGGCACCAGCCCGGCCCAGGCGATCATCCACAGGCCCATCACCCCGGTGGCAGTGTTCGTCGTCGACCTCCTCCTGAAGCGTGGTCGACAGCGCGGTCACCAGGGTGAAGCAGAAGAAGCCGAGCGCAAAGATAATGAAGTGGGCGGCCACCGGGTCGGGGTGAATGCAAACGCTGCGGAGCGTGACTGATGGCGGGCAGGGCGAAGAGCGGCACCGGTGCAGCGGCCTGGTCCGCCCAGCACAGTGCCCAGCAGGGATGGCGCCGCCGCCGGCCGCCCTAACCCGAAGGCGGCAAACAGCCGGTAGAAGGCGCTGCCGGGTGATGCCCAGCTGGTTCTCGGCCAGGCCGGGCAGCTGGTGATGAACACCAGCGAGCACAGCGAGAACAGGCTGACGACGCCCAGCACCGCCGGAGCACCGGATCTCCCGGCGGTGTCCAGCCCTCGCGGAAGCGGGCCCATTGGCCCGACTGCCCCATCGGTCCGGGAGGCGCAAACGCCACCTTTGGCGGCCTGACTGCGGCGATGACGAACACGTAAGCTGCCGGTGTTGATCATGAAGATCCAGCCGGTGCCCAGCGAGGAGACAAGGGCGGCCAGCAGCGGGCCGAGCACCCGCGATCCGTTCATCGCAGCCGAGTTGATCGCGATCGCACCGACAGGTCCCGGCGGTCCACCAGGTGGGGAGGAGCGGCGCCGTTGACGGGGCGATTGTGGGCGTTGGCCATGCCGATGCCCAGCACGATCAGCACCAGCGCTCAGGGCGGCGGATTGCCGTTCCAGGCGACGATGGGCCAGCACCACCGACAGGGCTGCCCTGCACGGCGGACCCGGCCATGATGATGTGGCGGCGGTCGAAGCGATCGGCCAGCACCCCGCCGACCGGGAGGCGAGCAGCATCGGCCCCAGCTGGGCGAAGGACACCAACCCGACGAAGGCGCCGGAGTGCGCCAGCTGGTTGGCCAGCGCAATCAGCGTGACGTTCTGCATCCAGGTGCCGATGTTGGATGCGGCGGCCTCGGCGGCAACGCGCCGAACGCCGGTGTGGCTCAGCGCCGCCGTTGACGGCCCCGTGGCGCCGCCCACTGCGGTCACCGGAGCTTCGCGTCGGCGTCGCAGGCGTAGTGTCGGCTCGGCAAGCGCCGTCGGGTCCCCACCCGGGTGGCAGGTCGTCTCCGCTCAGCTCGTGACGGGCGGTCGGAGCGGCGGTGATGGGAGAAGGAGGGTTCATGGGCGTCAACGGAGCACCGCTCAACCCAAGAAGCACATCTCAGAACCTTACGGTGTCATGGGCAGATGATACGGCACTCTGTCCAGCCGTGACCGGGGAGCCCCTGATCCACCCGGTCATCTGTCACAACTGCCAGTTTGTGAAGTCAACGGCGTTCTCGCCAGTGCGGCATCACGCCCGCAGCAAAAGACCGAACCAAACCGACCTCTTCCTCGGCGTATCCTGGGGCAATGGCGACCAATCACAGCGTGGGGGAGCGCGATTGTACTGGTCCTGGGGTCGATCGCCGGGCGGCGACGACACCATTCGCGCTATGTATCGAGCCGGCGTGGCGCCCCATCCCGACAGGCAGCAGTCGCCCGCGGCCGGAGGGCTGTCCCACGCCGAACAACGGGTGGCTGAGCGGCGGATGCGTGAGGTCAACGAGGCCTCCGGGTGTTGGGTGACGCCTGGCGTCGGCGAGCCTACGACCATGGTCGCTTCGGGGCTGAGACGCCGAAGCGACCGTCGATCGGCCACCGGTCGTGCCGAACGTCCGCGCCGCACGGTGGTCGAGGTGCCGGACGATCACGGCGGACGTGACATGGTGGACGTGGCCGCGACGGCGTGCACGGACCGTTGTTCTCGTCGCCGGTTCCGGCGATGGTGGCGGTGCCTCCCGGGGATCGTCGTGTTCAGTGCGTTTGCCGGCGGTGGCGTCAAGGACCCCGTCGTCGGCCACCCCGGCTGCGCTGGGGAACACGCTGGTCGATTGCGCCAAGCCCAACGAAGGGCGCATCGTCGGCCTCGCCGGGATAGTGCAGATCGGCGCCCTGACGGGTCGGGGCTGGTCAGGCTGGCTGTCGAGTACTGCGTCGAGTCGTAATCGCCCTCGGCCACGGTGGTTCCGACCTGGCGTGGTGACCTGAGCCTGCATGGTTTGCTGCTTCGGGGCCCATAGCTCAGCTGGTTAGAGCTGCCTTCACACGGCAGAGGTCAGAGGTCTGGAGTCCCCTTGGGCCCACCAGAGTCTCGGATTTCAAACTTCGTCGCGGTCTACCGGCGGGGTTTGTTGTTTCCGCCCCAGTTGCCGTCCCCGGTTCCGTTATCGGTTTGTTCTTATGCGTGGCCCTAACGGCCGCCAGCACCCGCTGTGGCGGCACGTCACGGTGGCGTAGACCCGCGAGGCGACGTGCCTGGCTCCCGCAGTCACCTCGGCCTCCTACCGGGCACTGAACGCTTCCCACTGCCGGTCAATCTCGTCCGGCTCAGCCCCAGTCTTTTTCGGCCCGATCCGTGCAGGCACCCCCACGTCGTCGCCGAGTAGTGTCCTGAAACGGTTCGGCGGAACCGGCTGGTTATCATTCCGGTGCCGTCGATCCAGATCTTCTCTCGAAGATCGACTGGGTTGAGTTGCCGCCGAATGTCGCCCCTCAGCCGTCCGGTAGGCCTGGTCCAGTCACCGACAAACGTCAGTGCGTGGCCCAGGTTGGTCTTGACGGTGGTGTCGGGCGACATCCACAGCATCGAGCCGTGTTTCGGTCTGTTCGAGTTCGCGTGATCCGGTCTGCTCTGGACTTGAGTAGGTCCAATCCGATGGCGTCGGCGTAGTGGGCTTCGAGCAGTTTCTTCCGTTCGTCTTGAGCTGGATCCGCCGTTGCCCTGCTGAGCGCTCGGTCTCGATTCGTCTCGCTGGACGGCGAGTTCCTCAACAATCAGGTCCCAGCTCACTGAGGGTCTTCTGGCTGGGTTGGATCGTCCGGTGTGCTGGGCGACCAGGTCTTCGACTTCGGAGATCAGGATGCTGCTTGGGCGCAGGCGGTCCGTTTCGCTGCCGTCCGACGCAGATGAAGTACGGGCATGTGGTGCCGTGTCGGTTGGTTGTTCCCGGACACGATCAGTCGGCCGCCGCAGTCCCCGCAGAACACGGTGCCCTTCAGGTAGTGATGGTGCTTTGCGCCCTTCTCACCGGGAGCGGGCTCTTTTGGCATCGAGCTGGTCTTGGACTTTCTGCCAGGTGGCGTTGTCAACCAGGGCTTCGTGTTGCCCGTTCGGGTACTCGACGCCCTTTGTAGCGCACCCAGCCTTTGTAATACGGATGCCGGAGAAGTCGGTGGAAGTGCGACACCACCAGCGGCTTGACGGCGTCTCGGTCCTGGGGTGGGTGGCCAGACTCGCTGAGTGAGTTCTTCGAGCAGGTCTCGGATGGTCCAGTCGCCGCCAGAGTAGGCCTCGAACGCGAAGCATCAGCGGCCCAGCGCTGCGGGTCGATGTCGACCGCTCGGACTTCCTGGCCGTTGACCACCTTCCGACATCTGCCACAGCCATAGGGGCCTTCGCTGATCGTCCCACCAGCTTTGGCTTTCTGGACCGATCTCTTGATGACCGCTCGCCAGGTTCCGTGAGTAGAATTCGGCGATCGAGCTGCGATGCCGCAGCAACATGCCCGATGGTGCCCCGTCGATGTTCTCGAACACGACACCAGCCGCACCTCGGCAGCTTGAGCGCCATGTGGATGGTGACGTCGCCGGATCGGCTGCGGCCAGCCGGTCGACTTTGTGGACGATCAGGTAGTCAATGGAGGGATCTGACACGTGGGCCAGCATCCGTTGCAGTTCTGGTCGGTTCGAGCTTCGGGCTGACTTCCGCCTCGGTCAACGAACCTCGTCCCGCCACGTCGGCGTTCAACGTTTCGGTTCGCCGACGGCAGGCCTCGGGGCGGGGATGGAGTAGCCTTCCACGTCCTGTCCAGCTTCGGCTGGTCTCTTGTCGACACCCGGAGATATATAAGGGCCCGCGCGGCCCCATCGTCGGGTTGATTGGCGGTTGTTGTCGCAGCGCTCACGCCGCCACCTCCAAAGGTCGATACACCTTGAATCGTTGGTAGCTGGTCACCCCGCCGCAGCGTGGGGTGGGCTCCTGAACGCCGAGGCTGATCGCCGGAACCGCATGGCAGCGGTGGACACCGAAGGAGCGGCCAGGGCTGGAATGGACTGCGGCCTCACCCCAGAGTCGTTTGACTCCACCCGTTTGGGCATCAGCGCAGTAGGCAGCGGAAGTAGTTTGGCTGCTTGTTCGGGTCCGCCGTCCCGCCGCCCGGTCGCCGTCTGGTCCGTACAGATTGATGCGGGCGTGGTGGTCGATGATGTGTTTGAACCGTGAAACAAGCCGGAACCGGCGTCGCAGCGGCGATTCCGATCCGTTGAGCGTGATGATCCAGCGCCGTCCGTCCCAGTGCGTGTCGTGCCGCTGGTTGGCAGCCTTCCGTCGTCCACCCGACCGCAATGCGGGGCATCTCCAAGATGATGTCGCTGGGAAGTGTCGGGCAGTCGATGTCGGGTGCTGGCGCAGCCGGTTGGCTTGCAGCCCAGCCGGCACCGCAGCGCTTCGCCTTGGTGCATCGCTCTGCGGGGATGACGGCTCGCAGTCCGGCGCGCGCTTCCCGGTTGCGTCCGCTGATGGTTCGCGATGTTCTCTTTCGTTTCGCATGGCCCTCGTGTTCGTCGGGATTGTCTTCCCCGGTGCTGGGGCCAGCAAGGGCCACACCATGTCGTTTGGCCAGCCGGGCTGCGTAGCGTTCGATCTCCTCGACCGCAGTGCTGGGCAGATCCCCGGTACTTGGTCCGCAGACACGGCATGAAGTGCGGCAGATCGCTTGGGGCGGGGAACCTGGGCCAGGGCCGAACATACATCCGACAGGCCTCAGCCCCTAAACGCCTCGGTGATCCGTGACAACTTGTCCGGCTTGGGTGCAGCGAACCGTCCGTTCTCGATCCGCACAATGGTGGCGTCGTTCATCTCACACTCTGCCGCCAGCCGCCCGATGACTAGCCCAGCTCCTCCCGCCTCGCCCGAAGAAATGCTCCCAGTCGTTTGGCTTGTTCTCATCCATATGTCATTCCCTTTCCTTCATATTCTACTACGAACGACTGCGTACGTTGAGCAGTAGAATTGACAACACCAACCACCATCTCCACATTTGATGCAAGTTGGGTCGCATTTGAACACTTCCGGGCGCTCCCGTCGTGACAACGAAGTGACACCCAGTCCCGAGCACCAGCGGCTCCGGTTAGCCTTTGGCCACGAGCCCGCCACCTCGCCCGCCCGATACAGAGCGCCCCAACATCTGCGGACCACCATCGTCAATTGGCTCCACCGCGCACAGCTCCACGCCAGTCGTCTCACCAGCGGCCGAATCCACCTGAACCAGCACCGACCCGGTTGTCTCGTCGGCCCGGACCGCTACACGTTCCACGCCGTCCCCGTCGGTTACTACCAGCTGCTGAGTGGTGACCTGGTCCGCCAGGCCTGCCTTCAACTCGGCAAGCCCACGGCGCAGCGAAGCCAGCTCGGACCAAATCTCTGGACGACGAACCTCGAACATCCTGGAGCCCCTGGGCCCTCCGCTGGAGGTGACGGTGGGTGAGGATGGCGCTGATTCCTCCCAGCGCAACAGGCAATCTCAGGATGCTCTGCCAGGTCAGCTCAGGCTTCGATCCCGTCGACAAGCCTGCCCGCGCTGACGCCCAACCCCGCCGCCACCCGCAGCACCGTCGGAAGCGACGGCACCCGATACCCACGCTCCAAGTTCGACACGAACGTCGCATGTACCTCGGCCGCCTCCGCCAAGCCTTCCTGCGTCATGCCCTGCTCCAGCCGTAGCTCTCGCACCTGAGCACCGAACGCCTCAGCAACTGCACGGTCTCTGGTTCGGTCTCGGGCCACGACGGCCGATCTCAGCCGACACCACCCGCCAAGCCCATAGCCTCACTGATAAGGTCACTCGTGTTGTTCGACACGAAGGAGCCCGCATGTGGGACCAGGACTGGTGGCGGCGCTGAAGGGCATTGCCGTCGAGATCGCCAACGGCTCGGCTGACGAGCCACGAACCGAGAGGAGGTGAGCACCATGGTTGGAGGAGGCAGCGGCTGATACGCCGCACAACGAGATGTCCTTGAGTAGCCCTGAGCCGCTCTCGACATCCAAGAAGAGGCACCCAAGCGCTCAAGGAGTGACACAGGTGCCTCTTCTTTGCGTATAAACATTGCTACAATGGTTTCATACACATGAATGAAACCATCTCCCAACTACGAAAGACCAAGACCTCCTCAGCGTGGTCCTGCTGGTCGTAGCTGAGCAGCTCTCATCGCCCTCGGCCATCTGCATCCAAGACGCAACCGCCTGGTACGGCTTGCTCCCACTCACCGGACTCGGTGGCTTCCTGGTCGGCGCGAGCGTCCTCTCGGTCTGGCTCGACGCCTACCTCAGCCGAGTACAGAACCAACTCGAAGAACATCGCCTCCGTTCCATCCTCACCGAACAGGCTCCCGTCATCGCGACGCCGTCCTCCAGGCCTTCGCCGCCAACCACGACGACCCCAAACGCGTCGCCACCCTGGAATTGCTCGACGGCATAATCTCCAACAGCCTGGCGCTCCGCCTCAACAGCGCCGAGTTCGCTCACGAGATCTACACCGACATCCGTGACCAAGCCATCCGAGCCGCTGAGCGCTGGCATGACGCCAACTTGTCCATCCAACTGGCACCACTCCCCATGGGGAGTGGGACGTCCAAACGACGTCCCACCAGCTCAAGTAGCCCGAACCTGTTCTCCGTCACCGTCCGTTGGGAGTACACCACCATCCCTGGACACCAACAGCGCCGCTTCGTCTGCACAGCGGACCGAGCCGAATACGACGAACTCGCCAACTCCAACGACGGCACCACGGGCTGGTACATCGGCCCCAGCAGCAACGTCGACGCTGCAACCACCGAAGCATTCGAGCGCTGGCCTTCACCGTTGACGGCGACCAGCGACCGATTCGCCGCTCCGCACGGAAGCACGGTCAGACGTACTCCGTGGTCGTCGGTGATGACGCTATGCGGGCCGCCGAACCCGTCACCATCTCCCACACCTACCGCACCACCATCGCTTCCAACGCCAACATGCTCTTCTTTCTCAATCGAGCAGCCCACCAGGAACCTCAACCTCCAGTTCGACTACTCGGGCTGCGGCATCGCCAACGTCAGCACACTCGACCTCGTCCCATCTATCCGACCCACTCGCATCGAACGAGCCCCAGCCAAGACACACACCGACACCATCCGAGTCGACCTCGATGGCTGGATCTTCCCGAGATCGGGAGTGGCGTTTGTGTGGACGCTTGACAGCGCCATAATCCCGGCACGTTCAGGTACACCTCGCTGATATGTTGCGCAGATGGCAAACGAGACGATCCTGGGGCACAGCCGCGGCCAAGAGTTGCCGTAATCGCCCGCGATAGCCTTCTGCCAATCTTTGATGGGCTGACTGATGTCGCTCCAACGGTGGACTTCTTCAATCACTCTTCTGAGTTTAGCTGCATAGAGTACGACATTATCGTTTCGACTCAGTCAAACCTGGTCAGCCAAGACGACGGTTCAGAACGCTTCATGCGTGATGTCTTCTCGAAGACGACTGCGGTGATGCAGTCCAGGTGTATGTAGCGTCCCGGGTGGCGGCATCGAAGAGATGCCGTACATCTTCGCGCGGAGTTCGCCTCCTCGAAGAGGAACAGTTCCCGGGCGCCGTAAGACTCAACTGGTGCCGTGACGTGGTCGTCGCCGAGTGCAAGCTCCACCGCCCATGAAGTTGCGGATCTTGTTGAGCTCACTTCGGAGCTTCATGACGGGATGGTGCGGTCAGAGCACAAGGAGGCGTTCTTCCTTGCAGCGGATCAGGCACCAACATGGGAATCGGCGGAGGGCTACCAGGGTTGGGCATCTACAACGATGGTGTTGGGCGGAAAGCACTCTCGCAGCAGTCGTTCCTAGTTCGGGTGGAAGTGAGGCACTCCTGTTGCCGTCATACGTGCCGAACTTGGCCCGATGGTTGAACACACTAATACCCAGATGGCGTCAACGATCACCTGAGCGATTTCCTCAGGAGCTGGATTGGTCGAGCGACGATGAGTGGTCTACCATTGAGGAGCGCTACGTGAGGGCAGCAGATAGGACGGATCAGAACGACAAGCGCGCAGCTGAATCCGAATTCGACGAGCAGATTAAGCCGCTCTCCGCCGAACTCCACCGCCAACCTGGCCGCCGATAGCGGTCCGAGGCGGATGCTGACCAACCAAGGTACGGAACTGGTCGATGCTGCCGCCCAAGCCATCCGGACCTTGGCTTCGACGTTATCGACGCAGACCGTGACCTGGACTCTGAACGAGGTCAGAAGCTGGAGGATCTTCAGATCCGTGAGCCCAATCGTGAAGAGTGGATTGCTCTCCGAGGTGCTGGCTACGAGGGGGAGGGGCCAAGACAAGCGACTTCCAGCGGCTTGCACGATTCGCAGCCAGGTACGAACGCGAGACCACGGTGTCGCCAAGCAGGAGATGGCTGATCGTCAATCATCTCATCAACGAACCTCCAGCTTCGCGACCGAAGGCCTTCGAGAGCGCGCCGGAGGACCTTGAACTATTTGCCGAGGACGGTGGTCTCGTCATTGACACCCGAGACCTGTTTCAGGTTGTTCAGATGGTAGAGCCCGGACTCTGGGCTGGGAGACAGCCGTGGACGCCTTAGTACTCAGACCGGTCTGTTCGATCTGCCTAGTTCGGACCCGCCCGAGTAGAATAGGCATCAGGACGCGCCTGGAACCGGAAGTTGAAGAGTCGATCGTCGCGACGTGGATTCGCCATATAGAGCCGCGATTCGTGGATCAGTCGAAGCAGGCAGCGAGTATGGTCCTCAAATCCCGTCCGAATCGGACGCTTCCGCTTCAGGCATGAGATTTCTCCTGCGGCTAGTCGTTCGTTAAGCCGACCGACTCTTGAATCTGATGCTAGAAGAGCTACAATTTCGCCGTGTTGCCATCCAAGGTTTCGTAGTATCACGCCTCTAATCAGCCACGACAGATATTCAGAAAGTAATACATATCAAAGGTGTCAACCTTGGTCCGGACGTCTTTGCTGCGCCCATGGGTGACAGTGTTCCGCGTCTTGACTATCGCTCCAAGTACGCGATCTGGGAACAATTCAGAGTCGCTCCCGACGGCAGCCTCGCGCAGCGCGAACATGCGCTGCCGGAGTGTGACGTCCCTTGCGAACCTCAGTTGGCCCTTCATGAACGCCTTGAGATCCTCGTCCTGCACATGCGTGATTGCTTCATCCTGAGCTGCTTGTATTCTGCCTCGGTGTAATTGAATTGAGAGAGCTCGGAATCGCGGTGCAGAGCCTCCGCTGCGTGGCATAGCGTCACGAAACGGACTTCTGCGTAGGTCCCTGTGGGCGCTCGTTCGATGCCGAAGGTAAGGTGCATCGAACGCTCGTACTGTTGATAACTCGCGAACCAGCTCTGGACAAGCTCTATGAGCTGTTCTTGGCTCAGACCGTGAGGATCCACGAGATACTGGTCGATCCTCGAGGTCGTGCCAAGATCAGACGGCTCGCCTAACCAACCGTTGTTGAATACGACCGGGAAAGTTTGAGGGATCGTTCTGCCTTGACCAATATCGAGATCTTCTTTGATGCTGATACTGGTACTCCTGCTACTGCTGCCAGTTACGAGGTTGCTGAAGTCGACGAGCGGCGAAAGGTAGCGGTCGAGCGCCTCAGTGAAGGGAATCTCCTCGGCAAACACGAATCGAAGCTGGACCTGCTCCTGGAGGCTGGCAAAGCCAACAGTAGCTTGGGCCTATTCCTGACACCTTAACTCCGGGAACCAACTCCAATAGTGTTCCGTTGATTTGGATGGCCGTGTTGTTGCGTGGCTCATATTTGAACATGGCGCCGCCGAATTCGTCACTACCTGTCTCTGTTGTGTGCATGCTGGCCGCAGACCTGACAGACCGCAGCGCAGAAGCCACTCTTCCAACTCCGGTATCCGTACAATGAGGCAGCTGACGTCGGGCTGTTCGAGTGATTTGTCGTGTGCTCCAAAGAGGGCGAACCTAGGCTGGAAGACGGAACGGCCCTTGCCGGGAATGTTAACTGAAAGGTTGGTGCGCTCGCATTGGTAAAGAGTTACGTACTGGTTGGATAGCTCGCCCAGGATCGTGGGTACAGACTCCAGATTGAAAGCTTCGTTTGGGTCGCGGCGGAACCTGCCGACGAGCTCTAGCCTCAGCGACTCGCCCGGCTCATAGATGAGTTCCCCGACAGGGAGTTCTCCTTGTTGTTCGGCAGGTACCAGTCGCCTGACTCCCGGAATGGCTCGGTCAGCTTTCGTTCGCCCATGCCACCAGAATAGGGCAGTGTGGTTCGGGGTCGGTTCCGGAAGCGATCAATCAAAGTTCAGTAGTCGCAGTCGAACACATGCACACCGTCCCCATCTTGGCCAACCTGCAGCTCACAGGCGAGGTCTCGGGCGAACGCTTCGATATCGAGCCGTATGTACGGCCGCAGCATCTCCGGCCCCAGCCCCTCGGTATCGACTCCGAGGTCATCGAGTAGCTGCTCGGCGTAGTCCTCCATCGAGTCCCAGCGCCCGAGGTAGTGCTGGTCGAATTCGTCCAGCTCCTGCTCACCGGTGCCAACACAGCCCACCCAGTGGGCGAAGGCCGGTCCGTGTTTGGCCAGCCCTGCTCCGATTCGAGCGATGGTGTCGGTCTGTTCGTATTCGGACAGGTGGATGCCGCCGAAGCCTTCGTAGTCGTGGATGGCCCACTCTTCGGCTCCGGGTTGGCTAGATCGTTCCAGCATGGCCGTGATGGCCTCCTCGATCTCGTCTTCGTCTTGGTCGGCCCGGATCCAGGCTCCGTGCAGCACTCCGGCGTTGTAGTCGGACAGTGACGCCGCGTAGATCTTGGGTGTCGGCCAGTCCGATCCTTCGGCTCGTTGGTCGGTTCGGTCCTGCTCCTGCCCGTCCCCGAGGCCCATAGCCCCGTCCGGATGTCGGCGCTGGCCGTGTTGTTGGTCATCTTCGTGTGGTTGTCGTGGTTGGTTCTCCATTTCGTTGTCTCCTTTGCGTATTCGTGGTTGTTGTTCAGGCCGCCTTTGCGGGCGGCTGTTGTCGCTGCTTCTCGATTCGTGTCCGTGCCAGCTCGGCGTAGCCAGGGTTGAGTTCGATGCCGAGCCAGTCCCGACCGTGCCGCCGGGCGGCGACTGCCACGGTTCCGGCTCCGAGGAATGGATCGAGCACGATGCCGGGCCGATGCTCGCCGCCGCAGTCACAGCCCGGTTCCAGCTCCCAGCCACTGCCAGGTGCCCTACCAGGCGGTGGGTGCCACGTCGCCACGGCTTGTCGCAGTTGGTGCAGACCCGTTCGGGGCAGCTGGCCAGCAGCGGTCTGGTGACGAGCTGTTCGGGGAAGGTGGCGAAGTGGGCGCCTCGGAAGTTGGAGGTGGCCAGGTGCCAGACGTCCCCGGGGTTCTTGCCGAGCGGGTGTCCGGCCCTCCCGGCTGCCTTGGCGGCTTTCAGCCCGGATTGGTTCCCGGCCAGCGGCCCGGCCCAGTCCGGTTTGGACAGCGAAGCCGTTCCCGTGGTTTCTCCACCTGATCTGTCCGCCGTGCTGCCGGCTGTTCGAGTGGTGCGGTGGGGGATTCGGATGGCGTCGAGGTCGAAGTAGTAGTGCCGGCTGTGGGTGAGTAGGTAGATGCTCTCCCAGGTGCAGCTGAGCCGGTCCTTCACCGAGGAGGGCATCGGGTTTGTTTTGGCCCAGACGATCTTGTTGCGGACGGTCCACCCCCGCTTGGTGAGCTCCAGGGCGATTCGTTCCGGTCCGAGCAGCAGGCTCTTGGCGGGTGCTCCGACCGATTCATGTCGGCTGTAGCTGTCGCCAAGGTTGAGCCACAGACTCCCGGTCGGCTTTGAGTAGCCGCCCGCTGGCCTCGACTACGTCAACGAGCTGCTCGACCCAGCGTTCAACTGAGGCTTCCAGCCCAATCTGGTCGTCGGTGCCGTAGTTGCGCAGCGCGAGCAGGGCGGGCTGGTGATGACACAGTCGACCGACGATTCCGGCAGGGTGGGCAGCACGTGGCGGACGTCGCCCTCGATGATCTGGTTCCTGGGCAGCCTCACGGCTTACCTCCGGACAACACCTCCACCGCCTTGTCGGTGGTGGTGACGACAAACAGCTCCCGCTCGACCGTCCGCAGCCCGGCGATGGTCCGCTCCAAGAACTCCCGCCGTCGTTCGCTGGGGGTGATCCACAGCACCTTGGGGAACACGCCGGTATGGTGTTGTTCGGTACCGGTGGTCCAGTAGTCGTGGTAGGTCCGGCACTTCCGCCCGATCGCGCTACCGGATTCGGTGCCCAGGTCGACCTCGATGAACCACAACAGCTCCGACTGGCTGGTGGCTGTCACCATGTACAGGTCGGGTTTGAGTGTCTCGACACCGCCCAGTCCTCGCTGGAAGCTGCGCCAGCAGTCCGGCTCGGTCTGGTGGTCGACCAACTCCAGGGTTCCGGCCGTCTCGGCGATTCGGGCGTCGACGACCAGCTGGGCGATTGCCAGGGTGTGGTCAACGAACCCGGCCGACGGCTCACGCCAGCGTCGTCGACTGTCCCCTTCGAGCAGTCGGTGCCCGATAGGGCCGATTCCGTAGACATGTCCGGCCGATCCAGCTCGCACCCCGCCGACCCGTCGGTCGAGGCGGACCAGCAGTCGGTCACGGGCCAGGCGGGCTAGTACCCGGCGGGTTGCTCTGGCTGCGGTCAGCGGCGTGGCGTGCCCGGTGAAGTGCAGCCGTTCGATCTGCCGTGCGCCGAGCAGCCGGAACCGCCTGACGGATTCCAGGATGTCGCGGTCCCGCTGGGTGAGTCCGTCGCTCAGTCTGGACAGGGCTCTCGGTCCGACCCGGCGAGCACTCACAGACAACCTCCAGAGTGCATACCAGTCGGCTCCTCCGGGGGTGACCCTGGCGGTGCCAGCACAGGTTCCCCGGCCCGGGGTTGACCACACGACCGGACGGGCGACCGGACACCTCACGACTGCCTCCGTGGGCGCTGCCCGATCCCATTCCCACCCTTATCTGGTGGCTGGCCGACAGCGTCGGCCAGCTGGTCCTCAACCGCTTGGCGGTCCTGCCCGTAGCGTTCCCGGCTCCGGCGTCGCACCACTCTCGGGTCGCTGATCGATGCCGGTGGAGCGATGGTTCGCCCCGAACCGAAGTCGGTGATCTGCCCGCCAGCGGCCAGCGAGGCGTAGACCTCGAAACGCTCCAGTCCCATGAAGTCCTCGGCATCGAGCCGTGTGGTGGTTTTGGCCACCGCATGGGCGTCGTCAGATCCGAGCTGGAAACAGACCCGGCTGCGGGCGTTGGCCAGGACGGCTTGGCGTACCGACGGTGTCAGCTGGGCCAGGTGCTGGTGGGCCAATGTCAATCCCAGTCCCAGTCCGCGGGCCTGAGCCAACACGTCGCTCAGGTCGGTTGGCAGGTGCAGGTAGTCCTGGAACTCGTCGATGAAGCACATCACCGGGTGCCGCCGACGTGCCTCAATGGCCGAGCGGGCCTGGGTGGCCTGCCACAGCTGACTGAACACCAGCGACCCGAGCAGTCCGGCGGCTTCGGAGCCGAGCGTCCCCTTGGCGAGGGACACCAGCAGGATCTTCCGTTCGGTGAACACCTCGGACAGGGCGAAGGCCGGGCGGGTCTGTCCGAGCACGGCCCGAAGTCGTGGCCGCAGGAGAAACGGACGGAGCTTGTTCATCACCGGTGCGATGACCTGTTGGCGTTGTTCCTCGGAGATCGAGTCGTACCAGGACCAGAACGGCCCCAGCGCCACCCGGTCCTCCAGCCCGCCGATCACCCGACGCCTGTATGCGGCATTGGTCAACAGCACCGGCAGCATCGGCAGACAGGCCTCATCCCGGCCCACCAAACTGAGCAGCCCGGCGTGCAGGATGTCCTGGGTGCGAGGCCCCAGTTGTCCCGGTACAGACCGTGAAACACCGCCAGCACCTGATCTGCCACCAACTCCGGCACCGCAGCCCCAACTCTCAGCGGGTTCAACCCCACCGGCCGCTCAGCATCGGTCGGGTCCAACACCACCACATCGTCCAGCCGATCCCGTGGCACTCGTGCCAGCACGTCGTCGATGAGGTCACCTTTGGGTTCGATGACCACCACGCCTCGTCCGGCAGCCATGTCCTGGCAGATCAGGCCGAGCAGCAGGGTTGACTTGCCGACCCCGGTCGGCCCCAAACAGTGGGTGTGCAACAGCGAGTCCGTCGCCGAAAGCGCCAAGGTCCGTCGCTCACCTGGCATCCGACTCTCAGCCACCACCCGCCCCGAACGAGCCACTGACGACGACGCTGCCAGCAGACGGCTCCGAGCCTGGGGCAACCCAGGAAACGGCCCGTCACCCGACGGCCAACACAGCAGCCCGGCCAGCTCCTCAACGTTGAGACGCAGCGGCCATGCCCACGGCTCGCGCACCTGCACAATTCGCCGGTAGGAACACGGCACCAGCGTCATCTTCACCCCCGGCACCTTCCAACACCCGAAGGCCTCCCAGCACCGCCAGCGCCAGTTCTTTGGCTCGGCTTCGGCTTCCAGCGCTCACCGCAATCCGGGCGACGGCCCGGAAACCCGGCTGTGTCACCTTGTGCGCAGCGCCCGCCGACGTTCACCGTCCACCGGCCGACCACCGCCAACGATCTGGCGGCCATGCTGGGTGATTGAGCCGGACGGAAGCTCGTCGACACTGTTCGGCACCGCCACCGCGGGCAGGCGAGGACCGACCAGCCACTGCACCGTGACCGATTCTTTGGTGGCCAGCCGACCAAGTGCACTGAGCACCGACCGGGCCGCCACCTCCCCTTGATCCGTTCTTAGCGCCCGATTGGCCGTCTCCAAACGAACCGACCAGCCCCAACCGTCCTTGGGAAGTCGCCGTGTCATTGGGCTGGTCGTCACCGCCGGACAGAACGCCTCCAACCGATCCGTGAGGGTCGCCAGCACTGGGGGAGTGGCCCCTACCCGGTACTCGACCTTCCCGGCCTGGCCGGACAGCTCGAATACCAGCGGAGCCTGTCGCCGTTCGGCGGCCAGCGACCGCACGAACGCCTCCACGCTTGAGGAAACGAGGTCTCGCCCGAAATCCAGCCGAGTGAACGCAGCGTCTTCCAGCGACCCGGGACGCAGCATCCACGATGCCGCTCCGACTGTCGACGCGCCACCTGCCAGCACCACCAGCTCAGCGCCGTTCACGACGCCTTCCGATCTGCACCACGCGAATCCGCCGCACCATCCGTATCTGCCGTCTCACGCCGCTCGCGGAGCGCCTGGGCTTGAGCCTCAGCCTCTGCCTGGGTCTGCGCCAACGCAATGAACGCCCGACTCAACTTGCGCAGATCCGGTGGCGTCCGACGTTTCGATCCCACCCTCCGATGACCACTCCCGCCACTTCCGTGTCCGTTGTTCTTTCCATTTCCCATGCACCCTCCTTCCAGTTGTTGTTGTTTGACTGCACCGCTGGGCATAGCCACCAGCCGTGCCGGACTGCTGCACATACGCAGCACTTGCCTTCTTCTGGTATACGCTGCGCTTACGCAGCAGTCAATGAGGTTTGTTCATTCCACAACACCGACCGGACCAACCCACTACCTGGTGGGTGCTACCGGCGGCCTCTCAGCAGCCAGCCGACGATCCCGGCCGTCACGACCAGCACGGTCGCAGTCGGCAACATCGGCTCCACCAACACCCACACCGCCCGGGCATAGGCCGCCACGATGAGTACCACCATGGCGGCCTGTACGACCTGGCGGACCAACTTGGTCCACACGACCGAACCCGCTCAGACGTCCGGGAAACCGTCATGGACGTTGCCCCGACGCTCGGCCTCTTCGGCCATGGCAACGAAAGCCGACCGCGTCAACCCATGCAGCTCCCGCTGGGCCCGCATGGCCTCAGCCCGAATCCGCATCGCCTCCGACGCATACCCACCACCACCGAGCCGGAAGCCCAACAGGTAGGCCAACACCGCCACGGCCAGAAGCAGCCCGACGGCCAAGATGAGGAGGGGGATCATCGGCGTCCCTCCCGGTTCAGGTCCTCGATGGTCGAGGCGATGATCTCGCCCTTGCCCATCCGAGCAACATCTGCAAAGAACCGCAGATCGTCAGCCATGAAGGCATCGCCCTGGGCCAACGTCGCCGCCCAACGAGACAACATGGCCTGCCCGGTCATGGCCTCCCGCGTCAGCTGATCCACCGCCTGGAGTTTGACCGCCTGCACCGCAGTGTGGGCTTGCACCGAAGCAGCCCGCACCACCGCATGACGCTCGATCTGGGTCAACGTCCGGCCCGTCCTCCGGTCCCTGGCCACCATCCCGGCCCCCCACACTGGGCACTACTTCCCCACGAGAACGTGGTACAAGTTCTGACATGTCTCTGGTCCTTCCAATCGGAATCTGTGAACAGAACCCATTGGACAGAAGAACCCACCGGCAGTCGTGACATGGAAATGACACCCGACAACGACACCATCGAGCGGCACCAGCAACCGGGCGAGGACGAGCTGAGCAAGGCAGGAACGGCTGGGGACCAACCCAACGACCCTGATGCCGAGACCGGAACCGGGCTCTACAAGGCCGTCCACGACGAACTGCTCACCATGCGCAAACACCGAGACGGGGTGACAATCGGGAACCTGGCCCACACCACCGCAATCCTCGAAGTCCTCGGCGCCGGTGACCCGCGCCTCGCCTACAACCAGCTCAAACACGTCCTGTTGAGCCTCGACCAAGACCTTGCCGTCACTGCAGCCGGGTACTCACTCGGATACGCCAGCGACTACGACAGCCACCTCGGCCGACTTGACGACTTCGGACGGGACTACACCTACGACCAACGCCAAGCCCGGAGGTACAGCGACAAGGGCATTGAGCAGATAGCTCGGCACATCTCCAGTGAGTGGATGCTCGAAGCCTCACCGACGCTCACTATTGAGGTGGTGAAGGCCAACGACGAGGTGCTGGAACTGGTCATAAGGTCCGAGCGATTGGCCATTGTTGAGATGCGAGATCCGGTGGTGGAGATGGTCAGCTCGACCGGCAAGCGAGAGAGCTTCCCGGTCGATTGGCGGCCGCTGGCAGGCGAAGCAGGAGCGCTACGACAAGAAGCGAGCGTTCGAACAGACCAGCTACGTCAGCCCGATGTTGCCGTCTCAGTGCTATGGACGGGAGAGGCATGGCCGTTGTTTCATCTTGCCGTTCTTCGCGGACTCGATGGAGCTTCACTGCCGCTCGATCTAATGACGTTTGGCGCTCGTGCGACTGTCAGTCGCTGTTTCTTGGATAAAGCCGGGTCTGCGGACCCGCCATGACGTTTTACGTCCGCAGGGTACCGCCAACCATCACTGTCGGACCGCGAGCCGACTGGGGAAAGTCACAATGATCACCGGATGGGCAGTTGACAACGGCCAACCTTTAGTTGCCAGCGTAACTGCGGTACAATGGCAAACATGGCATATTCCGCAAAAGACCGCAGGCGACGCCAACTGTCGCAGAATCTCCTGACCTCCTCTGGTGTGAAGAAGTATCTTGGCGCGCTAGGGACCAATACGTGCGACTTGCTCGTCGAGGTAGGAGCGGGCCGAGGCACCCTTACGGCCGAACTAGCGAATTTCGCAGACAATGTCGATGCCTTCGAACTGGATCCAGAGTTCGCCAAGGCCGCCTCTAAGGCAACCAGCCAATTGCCGAACGTTCAAGTGCATCTCGGTGACTTCCTGGGTTCGAGTGTCCCCGCTACCCCGTTCACCTTGGCCGGAAACCTTCCATTCTCCCGTACTAATGAAATCATGAGATGGGCACTGGCAGCCCGGACTCTCGAACGGGCGGTGGTCATTACACAACTAGAATTCGCGCGGAAACGGGCAGGCGACTATGGGCGATGGAGTCTCGCGACGGTCCAAAGCTGGCCGACTCATGATTGGCGTCTCGTTGGTAAGATATCAAGGCACGACTTCCGACCGGTCCCGAAGGTAGACGCAGGCATCCTGGAGCTCACGGCGCGACCATCCCCGCTGATCGTGCACTCAGCGATGAATCATTATAAGGATTTGGTGGCCCTCGGTTTCGGCGGCAAGGGAGGGAGTCTGTTCCGCTCGCTTCGACCTAGGTACTCTCATAGAACCCTACTGCGGGCCTTCAGCCGTGCCGAAGTACCCGAGAAGACGGTCGTTGCGTTTGTTCATCCGGATCAATGGCTCCAGATATTCAATCAACTTGAGCCCTAGAGCGACGCGCTTGGCCGCCCACCGGCGGTCCGGCTCCGGCAAGCTCCGCGACGACTACCAGATCTTGATGACGAACAAAGGTCGATACCCTGCGACTGGATCATCAGCTTGGCCAGAACCCATCGTGGACGTACTACACTCACCAGTATGCCGGAGACTATTGTATACGCGGACATAGTTGGAGATCTCTTTCATGCGGGCCACGTCAGTCTTCTGAGGACCGCCCGCTCAATGGGTGATCAGCTCATCGTCGGAGTGCATGGGGACGATGACGTTGCGCTGTATAAGCGACTGCCCGTCCTAACCATGGCGGGGTGCCGCTACTGCGACACGGTAATACCATCTGCACCGTTGGTCATTACTGAAGAGTTCTTGGGTCAGTACTCGATCGATGTAGTAGTCCACGGCGACGACATCGACGATGCGAGTCTCCAACATTCATATGGAGTGCCGCTGGCGCTAGGCATCATGCACCTGGTTCCGTATAGCACGGTAGTGTCGACTACCGAGATCATTCACCGGATCACTTGCCGAGCAGACTTGGCGGTCTAGCTCAAGCAACTCCAGTGATGCCAGAGGATTTCACCCACCTTAGCTAGGAGAGAAGCCGTATCGTGATTATCGGAAGCGAAAATTGGTTCGATGCCATCGTTCGGCGTCTCTCTGGGCCCGTGGCGGCCTACCTTGCTCAGAAACGAATTGTCACTGCCGATCGCATTTCGCTCCTGGGTCTCTTCCTAGGAGGCTTAGCATCACCTGCACTTGTGCTGGGCGATCAATGGCTGCTTGCGACGATATCGTTCCTCCTAGGCGACTTTGCAGACTACGTAGACGGCGATGTTGCCCGCGCCCAAGGAACCGCGTCGAATCGAGGTGACATTCTCGACGGGATCATCGATCGGTACGTGGATGCGTCCATACTCATGGCAATGACACTGAATGCGTCTGGCCTAGTGGGAGGGTCGGCTTCTTCGCCGGTCTTTGGGGCTGGTAGTTGGCTTACGGTAGCCGTCGGCCTTATAGCAATATTTGGCGCCATAATGCCCTCGTATGTTCGGGCGGTCGCGAGCGCCAACGGGATCACCACACCGGAGTCGATAGGCGGCCGAGGTACGCGTAATGCGATCATAGTGATTGGCTTGGCACTGGGCCTTCCGGCTCAGGGGCTTCTGCTGGTAGCTTTTGCAGGCAATGGTGCTGCACTTCATCGACTCTACGTCGCTCTCTGGAGTAGTGAAGGGCAAGATTCCGAAGTTGCGCCTTAACCGCCGAAATCACCCTCGATCTCGTGAGCTGACGGCCTTGAGGTTAGGTAGGATCCGTCCTTGTTCACAGGGCGCCCGAGGAAGTCGTCTGAGATGGACATTCGCACTCGCTGCCCTGAGAAGTCGCCTCCTTCTAACTCGAACTCGGCTCTTTTATCTATATAATATCGCTTTCTGAAATCACCAGCCGAAGCCGCGTTGTATGTAATGTATCCGGTCCGTCGAGGCTGTCTGGTGGTATTAGCGTCGGAACGGTGGGGTACGTAGCTATGAAAGAATAGGAGGTCGCCCGGTTCCAGCTCCAAGGGTCGCCACTTAAGGCTTGCGACGATTGAGGGGTCGATACGACCGCGATCGTTTGGCAGAATGCCAGCCCCAGGCAGACTTGAAGCCACGTGCAGGCATCCATTGGCTTGGGTGGAAGGATCGACGGGTACCATTACTGATATGTGGTAGTCGGCGAATCGGTATGCAGTAGCGTCTTGATGTGGGGCAAATCCCCCGCCGCCCGGGTGCTTGTAGTTGATCTTCTCCTTGAACAAGGCAGGCGTCTCACCAAATAGCTGCCCCAACACTGATCGAATACGGACATGGAATGCAAGACCGGCAAGTACGGCCGAGTGGGGTACGAAGTCTTCGCTTCGCGCGAGTACAGGGCCCCAGTCAGTTGCTTCGAAGTGATGAAGTCCGGGGCCGCCATGGCTGGCCCAATGCCCGACCGCGTCGACTGCCCTATCTATGGCAGCCACCTCGGTGTTCGAGATGACACGTGGCAACACGAGCCACCCGTCTCGCTGGAATTTGGTTAGGTCAGCGGCAGCTAGCTCCATAGTTGCTCAGCGTAGGCGTTCAGAGATGGTCCATCCTTGAAAGCCGTCGAAGAAGGACTCTGTGAGAGGTTGTCCTGATCGAGGGCGGGTCCATTGGGCTGGCTGCGGATCCGAACGACCCGCGTCTCTGGCGGCGGATCGTCGCTGCGTCACAGACTTCGTAGTTCAGCTCACGGGTGTAGGACTCCACGAGGCTGGGGGCACAATCTCAGAGTCCGAACGATCACGCGATCTCAATTAGAGAAACGTACCCCTAAGAACGAACAGGCATGACCCACTAGGAATTCAGTACCATCGGCACGGATGGGAGGTTGTCCGTCGATGGAGGCCCGTTGGTGACGAATCCGAGTGACTCGTAGAAGGGAACAGCGTATTGACTCGATGAGACCCAAATCAGCTCGAAACCGGCCAACCTGGCGTCGATGATTGCTTCGGACACTAAGAGTGACCCTGCGCCGCAGCGGCTTGCGTCTGGATCGACGAATACTTCGCGGATCCGTGCTGCGGTGCAGGATGGGTCGGCCGCCCATCCGCCGCAACCCCTGACGCTGTTACCGACGTCCACGACGACCCAGAACGACATGGCGTCTAATTCAAGTGCGAAGGCATCGGAGCGCAAGTGCCGTTCGTGGCGATCGAACGCAACTTTACTGTGTAGATGACCGGAAAGTCCTCGCAGGGACCGGTTGATCAGGTCCCTAAGCACTTCGGTGTCGTCGGGCGAGTTGTAGCGGCGGATGCTGAACGTCGAAGGCCCGCCACAACGAGCCCTGTGATTTCTGTGCTCGACTCCTGACCTGGATGGCTTCTCAGAATTCAACACGTCGGCCATTCTCCGAAGCAGAAAGGTAGGCGGCGTCGAGCACGGCCATGATGGAGAAGGCTTCTGAAAGAAGTCGCTCGGGGCGTTCGCGTCTTTCCATGTAGCCACTGGCCTCGTTTAGGAGGGCAGCGAACCAATTGCCGTGGCGCGGGTCGTCAAACTCGGATGGGATGGACTCGCTGACAAGGTGGCTACCTTGTACAGACTTGATGGTATCGCCATCGAGCGCCACTTCACCGTGAGCACCACACAGTTTGTAGGAAGTCGAACGTCGGTCAGCCCTCCAGGTGAGGAGAATCTCAACGGTCACTGCTCCGAACTCGAGTAGAAGCCTCGCTTCATCTTCCGTGTCGGTGAATGCGCCGAGTGTGGGACACGACAGCACGCACCTCACGGCTGACGGGCTTCTACCTAGGAGCCGACTCGCGAGGTAGATGCTGTGAGGACCGTGATCGAGGACTATGCCCCCACCAGAAACTTCCAACTCTCGCCGCCAGTTGGGCCTCCATTCGGATACTCCACGAGCGTGACCGACACGACGGATCTCAAAGGTGGCGCTCTGTACCTCGCCGACTGTTGAAGTGCAAACTTCGTTAAGTCTGCGTATACCTGGTGCAAATGCGTAATTGTGGGCCGGGTAGACCGTTCCGGAGCTGGTGCCCATTTGTTCCATCAGTCGCATTGCCTCTTCACCGCTGCACACAAGAGGCTTCTCGCATATCACGAATAGGTCGCGTTCGAGGCAGGCGGCGAGAATATCTGAGTGAGAAGCTGGTGGAGTACAGATGTCAACGAAATCAAGACCTTCTGCATCCAGGGCTTCCTCGATAGTCCCATACGCTGATGCATAAGGGAACCTACGCAAGCCAGCTATCCTGCGACTGGGCGTCTTGTCCACGATCGAGGCAATCTGGAGGCCGGGATTGAAGTCGTACCCATCTGCATGCCCTTCAGCGATAACGCCGTAACCTACCAACACTCCACGCTTCACCAACGATCTACCCTTTTCCCGTCCGGTGCCAATTCGGAGGCTGGAGCGACTCAGAGGCTGGCACCAAAACGACACTGTATCGATAGGGCGAGTTCCGATGCCCCTGCAGGTCTGAATCGTAAAACTCGGCGGTGTACCCGAACTCAGCCGCTGCGTCCGTGAACCATAATCTATCGATGTAGAGATGGCTTAGTCCAGCGTACCTCGTATCGTAGTCAGTGCTGCCGGAAGCGCGACGCGCCGAAACGGACTGCTCTTGAAGGGATGCATCCGAGACATCGAGGATCCCTACTGACTTGCGCGCCTTTCGAGTCATCCGACTCAAGACCCGAAGAGCTACATCATGGGTCTCCAGATATTGAAAGACACTATGGCAAAACACGTGATCATACGCCTCATCCACATCGAGATCGATCGCATCGCTCGTTTCGAGCCGAGCAGAGGGAAGCAGTGAACGCCCGACATCGATAAGACTTGGTGAGTAGTCGATCCCTCCGATGCTCGTTCCCAACTCATCTAGGGGGATCAGAAATGCGCCAGCTCCGCATCCGACTTCGAACACGGATGCACCTGACTGAATTTTCATTCGCTCAGCCATTGAAAGCACGTATCTGCGCCAATCGTCAACCGAGATGGCGTCGCCGACGTTGTCGAAACCATCTAACTGAATGGCGCGTTCGAGGGCAGCTAAATTTTCGTACCCGCTCCTTAATCCCCAGATTTCGCGCCATCGATCAGTCACAGGGAGCGAGTCCTCATAGTGGTATCGCCCCATTTTGTGGACTCTACGACCTCACCAGCGCCCTGAGTCGTGTTCAAGAGTCACCCGTTCGTCGACCGATTGACACCTGCTGTGAGTGAAGGTTGCCGAGTGTGGCTGAGCCGCTTGGGCGGCGACGACCAATCGGCACGTTCTTCACCACGTACGCTTCAAACTCAGCCCGAGTCAGCGCCTCTTGTTCTGGGCTTAGGCCGTCCAGGAGCGGCCAGAACATGTTGCAGGTGCCGCAGGGGTCCGCTTCTTCGCGCCTACCTGTGCGGTGCAAATCGCGATACCGCCGCGCTACTTGGTGATTGTAGAGTTCCAGGACTGAAAGATCTCGCGCGGTCCCCCAGCCGTATTCGCCATTGTGATCCATGCAACAGAGAGTGACTGAACCGTCTACGAGAATGTCGAGCCTTGTGACATGCTCACACCCGTAACTCGGCACCGGCAGGTCGCTGTAGATATGACCCTTATAATTGTATAGGCCACTGATACTTGATTCTACTCCGCGGGATTCGCAAAATCGCAAGAACTCGTCTTGCTCATGCAGGCTTGTGTCATCGAAGCAGGTCATTCGTAGCGTAATTTGTGCCCCAAGTTGCCCGCGAATCCTATCGGACAACAAGTACTCTACGTTTGCGAGAGTTCGAGCGAGCGGAATGCCCATCATTGCCTCGTAACGCGCCGAATCGAGCGTGTTGATACTTATCGTTAGGTCATCGAGTCCAATAGACGCAAGTCGGTCTGCCTTCCTTTCGTTCAGTCCATAGGCATTTGTATAGAGACGCAGCCTAGTATCGGGGAGATGTCCTCGAATGTACTCCAAGCGGTCCAAAATCTGTGGGTCTGAAAAAGGGTCTCCTTGCAAGAATGGCTCGATCTCGTAGAGGGGAAACTGTTTGCAATCCTCGATAATTTTTTCAAACAACTCAGTCGACATAGAGCCCTTATCACGACTGAGAGCATTGTTGGGGCAGAAGACGCATCGGGCGTTACAGCGACTCGTCGTCTCTATGGTGACAAGGCGAGGCGGGTCGTTCATGTCGATATCGGCAGTCTCGCTGTTCATTCGCGAAGGTTACCACTGTCGTGACCCTGTCCGCTCAGGGGACTTGAGCTGATCCCCTCCACTCGACTCTGACCGCGGTCGCAATTGGTGGCTCATAGAGTGGTGAGTGGCCTGAGATACGTGTCCCACACTCGGCTGACCGGCTGTCAAAGTGGCCGACTCGACAAACGGGCGAACGCCATCTCCGGGGCGACCACAACCCAATTTTCACTGAGGGGATCGTCCATAGGATTTCTGTCGCCTTCAATACCACCCAAGATGCAGCCCGCCTCGCCTGCAATAACTAGGCCAGCCATGAGATCCCAGGAACGATCAGGGCAGTGGGCGGGGGTTCGGTATCCAGCCAGCCTACCTTCAGCTACTGCACACAACGAGTGCGCAGTAGCGCCGAGATCGCGTCCAAACAGGCCATGGAGGGGCTGGTACTCGCCACCCACGATCATGACGTCGGGGACGCGAGACTTCGCTACGCTTAGACGCTGGTCGTCTCGAAAGGCACCGGATCCTGAGGTAGCCCAGAATGTGTGCCCCGTGAATACGTTGGTAACCACTGCCGCGCAGGCCCCTTGCTTGGTTCTGGCCCAGATCGAAGGGCCCGAGAACGGGATCCCCCGAGTCAGGTTGTCGGTGCCATCAATTGGATCGAGAACAACTAGGGCCGAACCTTGACCTAGCCAGCCCGCCTCTTCCGAGAGTACGCGCACGTCCGCGCTCAGGAGCACATTGAGCGCGGCCGACTCTGCCAAAGCGTCTGCCGCGTTCGCTGCTTGTTGCGATGGGTCTGGGACCGCCGCGTACTGGCACGCAAGCGGTTTGATCGCCTCGTCTACTCTTCTAGCGGCCGCCAACAGCAACTCCAATAGCTCCTGACACTCCACCTACTCGGCTCCAGTCAGCGCATCGAAGTGAGCGAGAACGATGACGGACATCAGGTCAGGCCCATGGCCCAGCCTGCGGCTAGAGCGTTTCAAGAGCCAGCTCGATTACTTCCAGCGCCTGATAGATATCACCTGTCGTGTGTGCGGCTGACAAGAACCATTGGTGATTTGGATGCAACAAGAGGCCAGCGGCGGTGGTCTTGGAATAGAAATGTTGCTCGACCGCGAAGCGTGTCGTCGCGTCCTCAGACTGGAAACGCATGAACGGCATCGGTGGGTAGCCGACCACTTCGATAGCCGATCCGAACCGTGACGTCAGAGTCTTGAGTCCGTTCTGAAACACTTCGCCAAGTCGCCATACGTGGTCTAGAGCATCCGTATCACGAAGGATCTCGATCGTCGCGATAGCTGCTGCCATGGATCCGGGCTCAGCAAAGTAGGTTGACGAAACTTTTGTGTCGCTCAGTTTTGATAGAATATCCCTACGTCCGACCAACGCCGAGATCGGGTGTCCATTCCCCATCGCCTTGCCGTACGCAGCTAGGTCAGCTTGGACGTGGAGGTACTGCTGCGCACCACCGAGCGCAACCCGGAAGCCCGACCTCATCTCATCAAGAACGAACAGGGCACCATTGCGCCTCGCTACCTCTCCTATACTCGACAGGTGCGATGCCTCAACTTGATCGTCCCAAAACGGCATTGTGATTACACACGCAACCTTGTCGTTGCCGTGGCTAAGCAACGATTCCAGGACGTCGAGGTCGTTGAAGTCGAACGCCCTGCTATTCTCCCTGACTGATGTCGGCACTCCTGCCGCCTGCTCGACCGACCAATCGTGCCAACCATTGTATCCCCATCGCAAAACGGCACTTCGGCCAGTGTATATACGGGCGAGTCGAACAGCGGCTGATGTAGCGTCAGAGCCGGTCTTGAGCATAAGGCACATCTCAGCACCGGGTATCACGCTCGTCAGTAGCTCGGCTAGCTCGATTTGTAGCGGGCTCCATAGCGGCGCGAAGCACCCACCATTCGCCGTCGCGGCGGCGGCTCGGCCATTTACTCGTTCGTCGCCGTGACCCAAAATGACCGGACCGTAGCCAAGGCAGAAGTCGATGTACCGATTTCCATCGACATCCCAGACATACGCGCCTTTGGCGCGCTGCAAATAGCGCGGGTACTGGGCGTAGCCGTCATATTGCGGGAGAATATCCGGGCGCGTGGCGGCGCGCGCGTCAACCGAGCGTGCCCGCTCGGTCATGCGGTCCGTAATAGTCAGAGCCGATGCTGTTGCTGACAACCTCATCACCTACCCTTTGGGCGGACTCCTCAACACGGTGGACGCTACACGATTCGGTCTATCGTCCCGACTCCTTCACCCCAGAAGGTCGTCGCTCCTTTCGGCAGTCGGTGTTCCATCCGTAGTCGGCTGCTCATTTGGCGTTGATCCGGGAGCTCGGCGTGCTCGCTCGTAGCCAGCCTCCACCTCCACCCCGGTCGTTCCCCGTTTGGCGGACCAAGTCCTCAGGGCTGTCGTTTTGTCACACCGGCGCTTTGGTCACACGGGTCATTGTTGGTTCGCGGCGAGCACTAGTGACACAACATGACGGGTGGCATGACGGAAGGCCTTCATTGTCGCCAATGTCGGGACGCTGTTCCTGATCATGCACTGCCGTGGTCTCCTTCTCGGCAAGGCGACTTGGTGACTGCGGAGCCCTCAAGGTGTTGGCTGCGGAAGGTCTTGGGTGTGAGTCGGCCAACCGACAACGGTCGTCTGATTCAGAGGAGCTGAGTTTGAGAGCCGTGCCACAAGGCCCACACAGTCAGGAGTGCCCGGCCGGCACGGCGACGCCCTCATAGAGCGCGTTGGTGATGGGTGGTCCGGGCATGGTGTGACGGGTCGACTCGATCAGCTCAAAACCCGCCTCCCGCACGAGCTCATCGGGGTCGCGGGTGAGGTGGCATCCTCCGGAGAACACCTTCCACACCGGCTCGATGAGCCGCTGGCGGGCGGCCACCCGGGAGTCGTCGTGCAGACCGTGCTCCAGGTAGCGCAGCTGACCGTTCGGCTTGAGTACCCGGCGCGCCTCGGCCAGCGCCGACGCAACGTCGGGGATCGTGCACAGGGTGAAGGCGGCCACCACGGTGTCGACCGAGGCGTCTTCCATGGGGAGGTGCTCGCCGTCGAGGGCGACCCAACGGACCGGCTTGGGCCAGTTGCTGATGCGGGCGGCCGCCCGGTTGCGGGCACCGCTGGCCGGGTCGATCGCCAGCACCTCGTCGACAGCGTCGACGTCGTAGAACTCCAGGTTGGTGCCGGTGCCGAAGCCCAGCTCGACGACGGTGCCGACCGCGCCGGGGATGACGTGGGAACGGTGCTTCTTCACGTGTCCGGTGCTGAGCACGCGATCGATGATCGGCGGCAGGATGCGGTCGGTATAGAAGCTCATGGCGACATGATCGCCTGTCGCCGGCCGATGTGCGAGCGGTCGGCGAAATCAGCGCCCCCGAACCCGCAGCCCAAGTGCACTGAGCCGACCAAGCTTCCTCACAGGGCGAACGCCCGGTGGTAGCGCGCTGCCCGTAGAATGTGCCCGTGCGAGCCAGCCTGCGAATCGGGCGCCTCTTTGGGGTGCCGCTGTACATCCAATGGTCAGTGCTGCTCGTCGGCGGGCTGATCGCCTGGATCACCGCCACCTCGCTGGTGAGCCGAGCCGGCGTTGAAACCTCGACCGCCGTGTCGATGGGGCTCAGCTTCGTGGTCGGGTATCTGGCCTCGGTACTTCTCCACGAAATCGGCCACACGATCGCTGCCCGGCATTTTGGGATCGGTGTTCGGCGGATCTCGCTGCTGTTCTACGGTGGCGCCGCCGAGCTTGAATCCGCCCCGCCCGATCCGGTGTCGGAATTCTGGGTGGCGCTGGCTGGGCCGTTGGCCTCCGCCGGTTGTGCGGTCGCCGCTGTGGCGGGTCACCGGTTTGCCATCGGCGCCGAGGCCTGGCTGAGCGCCGACATCCTGGGGGCCCTGGCCTGGGCCAACGTGGCGATGGTGGTGATCAACCTGCTGCCCGGCTTCCCGCTCGATGGCGGCCGGGTGATGATGGCGCTGGTCTGGTGGGGTTCGGGCAACCGGTCGCTGGCCCAGCGGGCGGTCAGCTATTCGGGGTTGTCCCTCGGGCTGTCGCTGATGAGCGTGAGCGCGCTGTTCTTGTGGTGGGGCCGTCCGCTTCTTGGGCTGTCCGCCTGGTGGGCGCTGGTCGTCGGCGGTTTCCTGGTGATCGCCTCGGACGTGTGGTCCAAGCGCGCGCCGGTGCTGGGGTGTGTTGGCGATCGGATGGGGCCGGTGGCCCCCGCCCAGGCGGCTTGGGCACCGTCGGGGTGGTTTCTCGCCAACGTGGTCGACCCCAACCCGGCGTATGAGTACTTTCCGTTGGCCAACGAATCGGGCCAGTTGGTCGGGCTGGTCTCCGAGTCCCAGGTTCGGGGCGCCGCCGCGTCGACCGCTCCGGGTACGCCGGTCAGCGCCGTGGGCTGGTCGCTCGACCAGCTCGCCTATTCCACGCCCGACGAGGGTATCGGCGAGGTCGAGGCCCGCCGTCACGCCGCTGCCTCCCAGGTGGCGATGGTGCTGTCGGCCGGCCGCCCGGTCGGGGTGCTCAACGACCAGCTTGAGGCGCTGCCCGTCTAGATCAATGTCGGTCGAGAGACCGTCAGCCGTTGGCGCCAGGGTCGACCGCCTCTTCCGACCGCCGGGGTGCGTCGTTTGAGTCAAACACGACGGTCACGTCGTCGTAGCCGACCGAGCCCAACATCGCCACCAACATGTCCTCGGTGTTGCGTCGGGCGAGGCCGGACAGGTCGCTGGCAGCGGCTGCATCCTCCATCCGGTTCTCGGCCTCGACGTACAGCGCCTGGTCGTCGACCGGCTGGTCGGAGACGAAGTCCTCGACCCGGTTGAGCAGCCCGCGCTCCCGGCTGTAGACGCGCGTTTTTGAGTTGTCGATGCGGGCCGAGGTCAGCGTGGGGGGAGGGATGGTGACCACGACGGAGCCGTCGGCATCGTCGACCACGATGGCGTCGGACTTGAGGCCGGTGAAGTCAACCTCGGCCTCGACCTCGCCGGAGGCCACCATCAGGGTGCGTTCGCCGGCGAGAATGGATGGCAGGCCTCCCACGTCGTCCTCGATGTCGACGATCACCTGAAACGTGCCGGTCGCAGCCGTGAACTGATTGAGCTTGGCGATCCGTTGCAACACCGGCGTCTGTGTGCGGTCGACGGTCGTGGACCGCCCGAACACCGGGATGATGCCGCTCAGCATGAGGACGACGGCGCAGGCCAAGGCGACGAGCACGGCCATAAAGCCCCCGCCGATGGCCAGGCCGCCCCGACGGGCGGCGTTCGATGATGTCCGGCGTAGTCCCACGGGTGATCAGTACCCAGACCGCCAAAAATCGAACCGTCGGGTGGGGACCTCGGCGCGAGGCAGGGGAGGCACCGGTGTGCCTCCCCTGTCGCGGCTCGTTTGAGTGAGCCATCAACCACGACGACGGGCTGCTACACGGTTGGAGGTGGGATGACAGTCGATCGTCGCGGTGTCGCGCTCATCGTACGTAGGTTGGAACGGCACCTACAAGCACTTTGACAGCGAGATTTGGTCGTGCAGGAGGAAGTTTCGACGGTCCGTCAGCGGCCAGCCACCCTGGGTGGTTCACCCCAGCTGAGCTACCTCGAAGGCCAGATGCGCCCCGTCGACGTCCACCTTCCGGCTCAGGCGTTTGACCCGGTCGCCCTCGACGAATTCGAACTCGTCGGCCAAGGTCGCCGCAGCGATGTGACCGCGATGAGCTTCGATCGCCGCCGCAAGCTCGGGCGAGTCGCTGGCCACCGACACGCGAATACGATCGGTCAACCGGAACCCGGCGTCCTTGCGGGCCTGCTGGATGGCGCGCACCACATCGCGGGAGCGTCCCTCGGCGATCAGTTCGTCGGTCAGCGTCAGGTCCAGGCTGACGACCAGCCCCAGGTCGACGGCGTGCCCCTCGGGATCGACCATGCGCACGGCGGTGGTCGCCCGTGCGTCGTCGTCGCCGGTCGATACCATCGCCAGCTCGTACTCCTCGGGTGCGAGCACTTCGCCGGCAGCCTCGACCGTGCCGTCGGGGCCGGTGGCCCAGTCGCCGGCACGCGCAGCGGCCAGCACCTGCTGCACCGACTTGCCCAGGCGGGGCCCGAGCAGGCGGGCGTTGGGGCGCAGCACGGCCTGGGCAAAGGCGGATGCGTCGTCCTCGAGGCGCACCGTCTTGACGTTGAGCTCGTCGGCGATCAGGCCGGTGAAGGGCTCCAAGGAGTGGGCGCTTGCACCGGCAACGACCAGCTCGGCCAGCGGCAGGCGGGTGCGCAGGCGCCGGTCCTCACGCTGGGAGAGCACGGCGGAGGCGACCGCCCTCACCCGGTCCATGGCGTCGACCAGCTCGGGGTCGGCCGGCAGCTCGTCCGGTTCGGGCCAATCGGTCAGATGCACGGACCGCTCCCCGGTCAGGCCGGTGAACACCTCTTCGGCCACCATGGGCAGTAGCGGTGCCACCAGGCGGCACAGCGTGCTCAGCGCCGTGTACAGCGTGTCGTAGGCGTCGGCTTTGTCGGCGCCCGATGCATCGGGACCCGATGCCGGCGCCCAGAACCGGTCGCGGGAGCGTCGGACGTACCAGTTGGTGAGCGCATCGAGGTAGCTGGTGACCTGGTTGCAGGCGCCGGGGATGTCGTAGGTGTCCAGCGCCTCGGTCATTGCGTCGCGCAACTGGGCGGTCTTGGCCAACAGGTAGCGGTCGAGCGCACCGGTGGCGTCGGCGCGGAACCGGGCCCGATAGCCGTCGATGTTGGCGTAGGTGGTGAAGAAGCTGAAGGTATTCCAGATCGGGTTGAGGACCAGCCGCACCACCTCGTTGAACTCGGCGCCGTCCTCGGACACCTTCAGGTCGCCGCCACGGATCACCGGCGAACTCATCAGGTGCCAGCGCAGCGCGTCCGAACCGATCGACTCCATCACCTCTTCGGGGTCGGCGTAGTTGCGGTGTCGCTTGGACAGCTTGCGGCCCTCGTGGTCCAACACGACGCCGTGGCAGATCACGTTGGAGAACGCAGGACGGTCGAACAGCGCACCGGCCAGAACGTGCAGGGTGTAGAACCAGCCGCGGGTCTGGGCGATGTACTCGACAATGAAGTCGGCCGGGCTGTGCTCGTCGAACCACTCGGCGTTTTCGAAGGGGTAGTGCACCTGGGCGAAGGGCATCGACCCGGACTCGAACCAGCAGTCGAACACCTCGGCGACCCGACGCATCATCGACTTGCCGGTTGGATCGTCCGGGTTGGGACGCACCAACTCATCGATGGTGGGGCGGTGCAGCTCGTCCGGACGCACCCCGAAGTCGGCTTCGAGCTCGTCGAGCGAGCCGTAGACGTCGATGCGCGGGTAGGCGGGGTCGTCGCTGCGCCACACGGGAATCGGCGTGCCCCAGAACCGGTTGCGGGAGATCGACCAGTCGCGGGCGCCCTCCAGCCACTGGCCGAACTGGCCGTCGCGCACATGGTCGGGGATCCAGCTGATCTGTTGGTTCAGGTCGACCAGGCGGTCGCGGATGGCGGTGACCTCGACGAACCACGACGACACCGCCCGGTAGATGATCGGGGTGTCGGTGCGCCAGCAGTGGGGATAGTTGTGGTCGTAGGTCTCCTGGCGCAGAACGACGCCGCGCTCCTTGAGGGCGGCGATGATCAGCGGGTTGGCGTCGAGCACGTTGGTGCCGGCCCAGTCGGTCACCTCGGCCGTGTAGCGGCCCTTCTCGTCGACCGGTGAGATCATCTCCAGCCCGGCCTCGGTGCCGAGGCGCTGGTCGTCCTCGCCGTGGCCGGGGGCGATGTGCACGATGCCCGTGCCGTCGGTGGTGTCGACGAAATCGGCGGTCAGCACCCGGAAGGCGCCCCGCTCGTCCGCTTCGCTGGCGAAGTAGTCGAACAGCGGCACGTAGCGAAGGCCGACCAACGCCTCGCCGGTGACGGCGCCCACCAGCGTGCCCTCGCCCAGCTCGCGCTCGTAGTTGTCCCGCACGTCGCTGCCGATGACGTGGACGACGCCGTTCAGCTCGACCAGGTCGTAGGCGATGTCCTCGCCGACGGCGAGGGCCTGGTTGGCCGGGAGGGTCCAGGGGGTGGTCGTCCAGGCGAGCAGCACGACCGGGGTGTCGGGCCCGGCCAGGCCGGCGGCCTGGCTGAGGACGGCGGCGTCGGGCGCGGTCAGCGCGAACGCCACGGTGAGTGCCGGGTCCTGGCGGGGGCGCATGGCGTCGTCGAGGCGGATCTCGAAGTTGCTCAGGGGGGTCTCGGCGCCCCAGGAGTAGGGCATCACCTTCTTGGCCTCGTAGATCAGGCCCTTCTCGTACAGCTGGTTGAAGGCCCAGATCACCGACTCCATGTAGGTGAGGTCCATCGTCTTGTAATCGTTGTCGAAGTCGACCCAGCGGGCCTGCCGGGTGACGTAGCGCTCCCATTCGCCGGTGTAGCGCAACACCGACGTGCGGCAGGCGTCGTTGAAGCGGTCCACGCCGTACTCGTTGATCGCCGCGTGGCCGGCCACGCCCAGCTGGCGCTCGGTCTCCATCTCGGCGGGTAGGCCGTGGCAGTCCCAGCCGAAGCGGCGCTCCACCCGCTTGCCCCGCATCGTCTGGTAGCGGGGCACGACATCCTTCACGTAGCCGGTGAGCAGGTGGCCGTAGTGGGGGAGTCCGTTGGCGAAGGGCGGGCCGTCGTAGAAGACGAACTCATCGTCGGGGCTGCGGGCGTCGATCGATGCCTGGAAGGTGCCGTCGGCGGCCCAGCGGGCCAGGATCCCCCGTTCGAGTTCGGGGTAGTCGGCCCTCGACGGCACGGTCGGGTAGTGCCCGTCCTGGGGAGTGGAGTCGGAGTTGAGGGGGGCCATGGGTTCCAGTCTGGCGGAGATGCCCGGCCGGGTCCCATCTCATATTCAGCGACAGCGCAAGGGTCTTGGAGATTCTCCACCGTTACCGTTGACACGTCCGTAGTTCCATGGCTGTAATTACATGCCTGCCACCCAAGATGTGGGGTCAACAGACCTCAGGACGGCAGTTCACCACAAGATGTAGGGGTAGGGGAGCACATGGCCATCCAGGAAGACCTTCGTTCGATCGCCCTGGACGACCCGTCCGGGCTTGGCGACGCCACTCTGGGCGAGATGCCGCGAATGCGGGTACGCAAGCGGGACGGCAGCCTCGATGCGATCGACCTCAACAAGATCGTTGCCCGCGTCGAGCGCTGCGCCGACGGCCTGGACGCCGTCGACCCGATGCGTGTGGCGCTGCGCACCATCTCCGGGCTGGTCGATGGTTCGACCACCGAGGAGCTCGACCACCTGGCGGTGCGCACCGCGGCGGCGTTGATCTCCGAGGAGCCCAACTACAGCCGTCTGGCCGCCCGCCTGCTGGGCGTGATCATCGACGAGGAGGTCGCCCGCCTGGGCGTCGGATCGTTCTCCGAGTCGGTTGCCCTCGGCACCGCCGAGGGCCTGATCGGCGCAACAACGTCGAAGTTCGTCGCCGCCAACGCAGCCGAGCTGGACGCCGCCATCGCGCCGGAGCGCAACTGGAACTACGAGTTCTTCGGCCTACGCACCGTGTACGACCGCTACCTGTTGCGCCACCCGACCGAGCGCAAGGTCACCGAGAACCCGCAGTACTTCCTCATGCGCGTCGCCTGCGGCCTGGCGACGAGCACCAGCGAGGCGATCGAGTTTTACAACCTGATCTCGGCGCTCGAGTACCTGCCGTCCAGCCCCACGCTGTTCAACTCGGGCACCTCCCACCCGCAGATGTCGAGCTGCTATCTGCTCGACAGCCCGGAGGACTCACTCGACGCCATCTATGACCGATACAAGGACGTGGCCCGCCTGTCCAAGCACGCCGGCGGCATCGGCCTGTCGTTCTCCCGCATCCGTGCGCGTGGCTCGCTGATCAAGGGCACCAATGGCCTGTCCAACGGGATCGTGCCGTTCCTCAAGACCCTCGACAGCTCGGTGGCGGCGGTCAACCAGGGCGGTCGCCGCAAGGGCGCCGCGTGCGTCTACCTCGAAAGCTGGCACGCGGACGTCGAGGAGTTCCTCGACCTCAAGGACAACACCGGCGACGCCGCCCGGCGGGCCCACAACCTCAACGTCGCCAACTGGGTGCCCGACCTGTTCATGGAGCGGGTGGAGAAGGACTGGCAGTGGTCGCTGTTCGACCCCAAGGAGGTGCCCGAGCTGGTCGACCTCTACGGCGACGAGTTCCGCGCCGCCTATGCCGAGGCCGAGTCGGCGGGGCGTTATGTCCGCCAGGTTCCGGCCCGTGAGCTGTACGCCAAGATGATGCGCAGCCTGGCCCAGACCGGCAACGGCTGGATGACCTTCAAGGACGCCTCCAACACCAAGTGCAACCAGACCGGCACCCCCGGCAACGTGGTGCACCTGTCCAACCTGTGCACCGAGATCCTCGAGGTGACCAACCAGGCCGAGACAGCGGTGTGCAACCTGGGCTCTGTCAACCTGTCGGCGATGGTGCGGCCCAACAGCGCCGGCGAACTCGCCTTCGACTTTGAGCGGTTGGGCGACGTGGTGGCCCTGGCGCTGCCCTTCCTCGACCGGGTGGTCGACATCAACTTCTATCCCACCGACGCGGCCGGCAACTCCAACGACAAGTGGCGCCCGGTCGGGTTGGGCCTGATGGGCCTCCAGGACGTGTTCTTCAAGCTGAAGATGGCCTTCGACTCGCCCGAGGCCCGGGTGTTGTCCGCTCGCATCTCCGAGGAGATCTACTTCCATGCCCTGACCGCTTCGGCGACGCTGGCCGAGGCCTCCGGTGCCCACAGCGCATTCGCCGAAACCCGGGCCGCCAAGGGCGACCTGCAGTTCGACCTGTGGGGCGTGACCCCGACCGACCCCGACCGCTGGGATGCCCTCAAGGCCCGCATCGCCCAGGTCGGCCTGCGCAACTCGTTGATGATCGCCATCGCCCCCACGGCGACGATCGCCTCGATCGCCGGGTGCTACGAGTGCATCGAGCCCCAGGTGTCCAACCTGTTCAAGCGGGAGACCCTCTCGGGCGAGTTCCTTCAGGTCAACACCTATCTGGTGCGGGAGCTGCAAAGCCGGGGGCTGTGGAACGAGGACGTCACCGGCGCCATCAAGCGCTCCGAGGGCTCGATCGCCCACATCGAGGAGATCCCGGCCGATATCCGGGAGCGCTTCCGCACCACGTGGGAGCTGCCGATGCGCAGCCTGATCGACATGGCCGCCGACCGCGGCGCCTTCATCGACCAGAGCCAGTCGCTCAACCTGTTCATGGAGTCCCCCAACATCGGCAAGTTGTCGTCGATGTACCTGTACGCCTGGAAGCAGGGGCTGAAGACCACCTACTACCTGCGGTCACGTCCGGCGACCCGCATCAACCAGACCAACACCACCAAGGCGGCCTCGCAGTCGACCAGCACCGACGGCGACGCGGTCAGTTGCTCGCTGGAGAACCCCGAGTCCTGCGACTCCTGCCAGTAGCGCCGAACGCCAACCACACCATCACCCTCGAAGGAGCAACCGCGCCCATGTCCATGACCAGTACCGCACTGTCTGAAACGCCCATTGCAAGCCAGACCCCCTACATCGACGGCGCTGCGGCGCCGGCGCTGGAGCCGACCGCACCGGCGACCGCAGAGCAGCGCGCCACCGGCGGGGCCGCTCTGTTGGACCCGGGGTTCAACCTGACGCTGCGCCCCATGCGCTACCCCGAGTTCTACGACATGTACCAGAACGCCATCCGCAACACCTGGACGGTGGACGAGGTCGACTTCGCCGACGACGTCACCGACCTCAACACCCGCCTCACCCCGGCCGAACAGCACCTGATCAGCCGCCTGGTGGCGTTCTTCGCCACCGGCGACTCGATCGTGTCCAACAACCTGGTGCTCAACCTGTACCAGCACATCAACAGCCCCGAAGCCCGCATGTACCTCTCGCGTCAGCTCTACGAAGAGGCGCTGCACGTCCAGTTCTATTTGACGCTGCTCGACACCTATCTGCCCAACCCCGAGGAGCGCAACCAGGCGTTCGCCGCCATCGACAACATCCCGTCGATCAAGGCCAAGGGCGACTTCTGCTTCAAATGGATCGGCTCGATCTCCGAGCTCGACGAGCTGAACACCCGTGAGGAGCGCCGGGCGTTTCTGCTCAACCTGATCTGCTTCGGTAGCTGCATCGAGGGGCTGTTCTTCTTCGCCGCATTTGCGTACGTGTACTTCCTGCGCTCCAAGGGGCTGCTCAACGGCCTGGCCAGCGGCACCAACTGGGTGTTTCGTGACGAGTCGATGCACATGAACTTCGCCCTGGCGGTCGTCGAGCAGGTGCGCGAGGAGGAGCCCGACCTCTTCGACGACGAGCTCGAGGCCGAGGTGCGCCAGATGATGACCGAAGCGGTCGAGTGCGAGTACGCCTTCGCCGAGGACCTGCTCAGCCAGGGCGTCACCGGGCTGAGCCTGGCCGACACCCGCGAGTACCTGCAGTTCGTCGCCGACCAGCGCCTCGGCGCCCTGGGCTACGCGCCCAAGTGGGGCTCGCAGAACCCGTTTGGGTTCCTCGACCTCCAGGACGTGCAGGAGCTGACCAACTTCTTCGAACGCACCGTTGCCTCCTATCAGGTGGGCGTCGAGGGTACGGTCGGCTTCGACGACGACTTCTAGCTGAGGGCCCCACAGCCCGCCCGCTGTGGGGGTCGTCGACGCCGCAAGTACCATGGGAAGACTGTGTGGCGCACCTTTCTTTCCAAATCGGGCACGATCCTCCGTATCCTGGTGACCATGGCGGTCGGCGTGGCGGGCACCGTGGTTGCTACCCGCATGCTCGCCCAGCAGGTCGGCTCGACCGCCCATCTGGCCAGCGTTCCCGAACAGCCCGACATCATCCTGGAGCAGCTGAACTCCCGCTCGGTCGTCTACGACGCCGACGGTAACGAGCTGGCCATCCTGCGTCGGGCCGAGGACCGCGAGCTGGTGCCGCTGTCCAAGATGCCCAAACAGCTTCAGGAAGCGGTCGTTGGCATCGAGGATCGCAACTTCTACCAGCACAACGGTGTCAACATTCGCGGCACCCTGCGAGCGCTGGTGGCCAACACCCAGTCGGGCGACATTTCCCAGGGTGGCTCCACGATCACCCAGCAGTTGGTGAAGCAGTCGTTGCTCGGCACCCAGCAGACGGTGGAGCGCAAGGTGAAGGAGGCGGCGCTGGCCATTCGTCTCGAGAAGCAGATGCCCAAGGACCAGATCCTCGAGCGCTATCTCAACATCGTCTACCTGGGCAACCGGGCGTACGGCGTGCAGGCCGCCTCCCAGACGTACTTCAACAAGGAGGTCGATCAGCTGCAGTGGCCCGAGATCGCCCTGCTGGTCTCGATCATCCCCAACCCGACGAGGTACGACCCGATCAAGAACCCCGACACGTCCAAGTCCCGCCGGGCGTTGGTGGCCAAGCGGCTCCGTCAGCTGGACGTGATCACCCCCGATATCGAGGAAACGATCAACGCCGCACCGTTGCCCACCACTCTCACCCCGGTGCCGGTCGGGGTGACCGAGAATCAGACGATCGGCACCAACTATTTCGTCGAAGAGGTGAAGCGCACGCTGATCGCCGACCCGCAGATCGGTGAGGACCTGCTGTACAAGGGTGGGCTGAAGGTCTACACCACCTTCGATCCCAAGGCGCAGGGCGACGCTGAGGAGGCGGTGCGGGCGAAGACGCCCGACACCGGTGGCCGGTTCGTGTCGGCGTTGGCGGCCGTCGAACCCGGCAGTGGCCGGGTGAAGGCGCTCGTCGGCGGTCCGCTCGGTGGGGAGAACCAGTTCAATGCCGCCACCCAGGAACCGGGGCGTCAGCCGGGGTCGTCGTTCAAGCCGTTCGTGCTGGCGACCGCCTTCAGCCAGGGGCAGGTGCCCAACGACATCATCGACGGCACGGGACCCTGCTCGTTCCCCAACCCGGGCGGGGTTCCCAACCCCTACACGGTGAGCAACTACGACGGCTCGTCGGGTGCAACCACCAGCCTGCAGGAACAGACGGTGAAGTCGAGCAACTGCGCGTTCGTGCGGTTGGGGCGGAGGGTGGGTCTGGGCAAGGTGGTCGATTTTGTCGGCAAGCTCGGGATCACCGGCATCGACACCAACATCTCGATGCCGCTGGGCACCGAGGAAGTCACCCCGATGAAGATGGCGGCCGCCTACGCGGCGTTCGCAGCCGACGGCCAATACAGCGCCCCGTACCTGGTCGAGAAGGTGGAGAACGCTCAGGGGCAGGTGATCCTTCAGCATCAGCCGTCGCCGTCGACCGCCATGGCGCCGGAGGTGGCCCGGTTCGTCACCCAGGTGCTCGAGGCCAACGTCGAGCGGGGCACCGGCACCAAGGCTCGCCTCTGGGGACAGCCGGTGGCCGGCAAAACCGGTACCACCCAGGACTACGCCGACGCCTGGTTCGTCGGCTATTCGCCCTACATGGCCACTGCGGTGTGGATGGGCAACCCCAAGACCAGCCAGGACAAGATGCGCAGCGTCGGCGGCATTCGAGTGACCGGCGGTACCTATCCAACCGAGATCTGGCAGGCGTTCATGACCAAGCTGCACGCCGATCTGCCCGAGGTGAGCTTCCCGCCGGCCCCCGCCGCCCGCTTCGGTGGGAGCCTGGGGTGACCCATACCCGTTGCGCCGCAATTGTCACGGCGGCCGTCATCGGGTTGGATTAGGGCGTGCACGATCTTCTCGCCCTGCAGGCGCTCGACACCGAGGCGGATCAGCTCCGTCACCGGATGGCCAACCTCCCCGAACGGATCGAGGTGGACGCAGCGAAGCGGGCGGAGGACGAAGCGGCCGAGTCCCTGGCCACGCTGGACGAGCAGCGCCACGAGCTGGGGCGCCAACAGAAGCGCTTCGACGATGAGATCTCGTCGATCACCTCCCACGTCGAGGAGGTGGAGGCCACCCTGTACGGCGGCACCGTGCGGGCGCCCAAGGAACTGACCGACCTGCAGAGCGAGCTGAACTCGTTGAAGCGACACCGGCGCGATGTCGAGGACCAGCAGCTCGACGTGATGGAGCAGCTCGAACCGGTCGACGCCGAACGGGCCAAGCTGCTCGACGTCGCGTCGAAGGCCGCCGAACAGCGCGAGGCGGCCACCGCCCGCCTCGACGCCGCCTCCGAGGTGATCAACTCCGACCTCGACTCCCTCGCAGCTCGTCGTGCCGAGCTGGCCGAGCCGCTCGACGACGCCCTGCTCACCTCGTACGACCAGCTGCGCACACGCTTCGGCGGGGTGGCGATTGCCCAGCTGTCCGGCGGGCGCTGCTCGGGCTGCCACCTCAGCCTGCCCGCCGTCGACCTGGACACGATCAAGCGTGCCCCCGCCGATCAGCAGGTCAGCTGCCCGGAGTGCGGACGGCTCCTGGCCCGCTGAGCGGCCCGGCACCACCATGGTCTTGTTCTACGCCGGGGTCGCCTGGGTGGCGGTGTGGACGATCTTCCGCAGCCCGGCGCTCGACTACCGCCTGGTGATGTTGGGCGCGGTTCTGCCCGTCGTCGAGCTGCCCTTGGGCACCGGCCCGCTGCACACGCTGCTGGCGCCGGTGGTGGCGCTCATCGTCGTCATGGCGGTCACCCAGCGCAAGCGCCTGGTGCGGCGCCGCTGGTTGGGCCTCCCGATCGGCATGTTCGTGCACCTGGTGCTCGACGGGTCGATCGCCCGCCCCGAGCTGTTCTGGTGGCCACTCGGCGGCGCCGGCGCGTTTGGCCAGTCGCTGCCCGAGCTGAGCGCCGGCATCTGGCTGCTGGTCGGCGAGCTGATCGGCCTGGGCGCCCTGCTCTGGGCGGTCGGCCGCTTCGGGCTGGACGACGCCGACCGTCGCCGGCGCTTTCTGCACACCGGCCAGCTCGACCGGACGATCGCCGGCGAGGAGCCCGACGCCGGCTGCTAAACGACGCCACGCTTCCTCACCCCGTGTGTAGGTTCGGTCGATGAGGTTCGTCTCGAAACGGTGCGGGTCGAGAGCGGGGGTACCCCTGCTGATCGGGGCGTGCGCACTGCTGGCTGGCTGCGGCGGCGGTGAGGGTGCCTCGACCCCGACCGAGGGGACTACTCCGTTTTCCGAAGGTGCTCCATCTGCGGTCGGCTTGGCGGGAGGGAACGGATGGGTGGCCAGCGCCGGGGAGGACCCGGCTCTGTGGCACACGGTTGATGGCCGTGAGTTCAGTCGAACGACGGGTCTGGGGGGCTTGGTGGTGAGGACCATGCTTGGCTTCAACGACGACATCGTCCTGTCCGGGGTGCTCTGCGACACGATGGTCGACGCGCGCTGTCCGAACGGAGGAACGAGCGTGCTCCGCTCGTTCAATGCCGAGGGGAACGAGAGCTGGACCGTCGAGCTGGGAGCAACGGAATCCGACTCCATCGGTGGTGCACGGCTCGCTGGGGTGGTCGGAAACCAGATGGTGGTGGAGACCGACGACTCGGTTGATTGGATTGGCCCGGACGGCACAATCGAGCGCACGCTGCCTAGCCCCAGCGCTCCGGTCTGCGTCCTGAACGACGGACCGGTGGCACTGAGAACGTCGGGCGCCGGTCAGGCTCCGGTTGCTGGCACCCCCGTGACGGCGGTCGCCAATGGCAAGCCGAGCGAGGTGGAATTCCAGCTGTTGCAACCCCAGGGTGATCAATGGGTGGACCTTCCCGGCGGCTCGACGAAGGTCTCGGGATCAGCCCCTTTTGGGGGCTGTAGCAACGGCTCCGCCGAGATTGAAGGGGATGTGGTCACACACCAGCCGACGCTCCGTTGGGATGATTCCGGCCAACGCTGGAACCAACTCAAGGTTGGATCAACAGCCTCGGATGCTTCGAAGGAGGTCGAGGCATCCGCAATCGGAAGCGGAAACCGCTATGCGCTCGACATCGGGACGGGGGACGTGCTGAGGCGATCCGCAAACAGTTTGGACATGACCACGACGGCAGTTCGGTTCGACGAGGTACGCGACCAACCCCCGCTCGAGGTTTTTCTTGTGGTGGCCGACGGCGACGGTGGGCTGTTCGCGTGTGTGACAGCGTCTCGGACATCCTGCCAATTGGTGGACGCTGGAGAAGGCGGCGCCTGAAGCTTTCTAGAACTCGATGGCGGACAGGTCGGGGTGCCAGTGGCCGGCCCGGCGGACCGCCTCGGCCCAGCGCTCGCCGTTGAATTCGCCGGTGGGTTCAACCACGTCGGCGGGCTTCCACAGCTCGGCCAGCGCGGGCACCGAATCGAACCATCCCAGCGCAACGCCGGCGGCCAGGCCGCCGCCGCGGGCGGTGGCCTCGAGCACGGGCGACACCTCGACCGGCCGGGCAATCGCGTTGGCCAGCGCCTGCACGAACGTGGCGTTGAGTGACATGCCACCGTCGATGCGCAATGCGTCGATGTCGGCCCCAGAGTCGGCCTCGGCCGCGGCGAGCAGCTCGGCGCCCCGTTGGGCGACCCCTTCGAGCACCGCCCGCGTGACGTGGGCCTTGGTCGTGCCCCGGGTCAGCCCAAACAGGCCGCTGCGGGCGCCGTAGTCCCAGTGAGGCGTGCCCAGCCCAAGGGGGGCCGGCACAAACACGACGCCGTCGGCGTCGTCCACCGAGGCGGCCAGCGCGTCGGAGTCGGCTGCGTCGCCGAACAGCTCAAGGTCGTCGCGCAGCCACTCGACGTTGGTGCCCGCCGACAACATGATCGCTTCGAGCGCCCAGGTGCGGGTGCCGCCTACCGACCAGCCGGCGATCGGGAAGCACCCGGCGGCGGTGCGGGGCTCGGTCGGGCGGTCGCCCGGGGTGCAAACGTCGAGCATCGCCCCGGTGCCGAAGGTGGCCTTGGCCGCGTCGGGCACGACGGCGCCCTGGCCGATCATCGACGCCTGCTGGTCGCCCAGCACGGCGAGCAGCGGGGGAGCGCCGGCCAGGCGATCGAGGCTGCCGAGGTGGCCGAGCGAGTCGCCGATGGTCGGCAGCGACGCCAGCGGGATGTTCAGCTTGTCGATCACCGCCGAGTTCCAGGCGTCGGCTGCGGTGGTGGTCAGGCCGGTCATCGAGGCGTTGGAGGCGTCGGTGACAAACGTGGCGCCGCCGGACAGGATCCAGGCCAGGAACGTGTCGATCGTGCCGCACAGCAGCCCGCGGGAGCGGTCGAGGTCAAACTCGTTGAGCAGGTTGGCCATCTTGGTCGCGCTGTGGTTCGGCGCCAGCCGCAGCCCCTCGGCGGCCAGCACCAGGCAGTCGCCCACCGTGCGCAGGTCCTGCCAGCCCTGGCCGGGCGCCACCGGGCGGCCCGTCGACGGATCCCAGACCACGGTGGAGGCCCGCTGGTTGGTGATCGCCACGCCGTCGGGGGCGCCGTCGGCCTCGATCGACTCGGTGGCAAGACGCAGCGCCGAGCGTCCGAGTTCCTCGGCGTCAAACTCGACCAGTCCCGGGACCGGCGTGATCGGCAGCGCCGGGACCCGCCGTTCGCCGCTCAGTGAACCGTCGGGGGCGGCCCGCGCCACCCGGATCGAGCTGGTCCCCACGTCGATGATCAACACGCTCACGTTGGCTCCCCTTGTTCCTCTGCCTGCCCGGCTCGGTGCTGGCGGTTGGCGATCGCAGCCCCGATCATGCCGCACGTCGCCATTAGCAGCGACAGATAGACGATGCCGATCAGGGCCAGGCCGTCGACCCCACCGGAAACGGTGGCGACCAACAGGCCGATCGCCTGCACCACCAGGTACCCGGCGGCGGCCGCAGCGGCCCCGTTGGGCACGGCCCGTCCGGGTGCGCGGCCGCCGGCAACCCAGCCGCCGACGCCGGCCGACATCAGGATCAGCAGCGAGAACAGCGCGCCGATCCCCGACGACGGGTTGTCTCGGCCGGACTGGGCCAACGAGTTGACGATCGCCAGCGGGCCGCACAGCAGGGCGGTGACGGCACCGCCGCGCACGATGGCGTCCATGCGCAGGGCAGCAAACGCCCCGGGGGCGGGTTCGGCAGGCTCGATGGGTTCGTACTGCTCGCTCATGCGGCACCGCCTGCCCTGTCGACCTCGGCTGGCACCGGCCCCAGGCCGAGCCCTCCCGGGTTCAACAGGTTCTCGGGGTCGAGCGCGTCCTTGACGGCCCGCAGCACGTCGAAGCCGCCGCCGAGCGCGTCGGCCATGAACGACGCCCGGCCGATGCCGATGCCGTGGTGGTGCGACAGCGACCCGCCGCCGTCGAGCACGGCACGGGTGGCCGCCGCCCACGCCTGCTGGTGGTAGGCGGTGCGCTGCTCGGGCTCCACCCCGCCGGCGAAGGTGAAGTACAAACAGCCCCCGTCAAGGTAGCTGTGGGACTGGTGCGTCGAGGCGGCGAGCGTGCCGGGCACGGCGGCCAGCGCTGCCACGACGTCGCGGGCCAGAGGTGCCATCACGCTCCACGGCCCGCTGATCTCCATCGTGTCGACGACGAAGCCCTTGCCCACCAGGTCCTCCAGCTCGGCGACGTTGTTGCGCCGCTGCATCCACTTCTCGACCAGCGCCACGTCGGCGGTGGTGCCCTGTGCGGTGGCCTCGTCGTCGAGCACGCCCAGGGTGGCCTCGATGATGGCGGGGTCGCCCTCGTCCAGCGCCAGCAGCAGTGCCACGTCGCCGGTGCCAAAGCCGCGGTCGGCCTCCACCGCGTCGTACAGGCGCAGCACGGCGGGGGTGGCACCCCGCTGCACCGTGCGTCGCATCACGTCGAGGCCGGCGTCCAGGGTGTCGAAGGTATAGGCGGCCCGCCCTTCGGTGGCGGGCAGCGGGCGGGCCCGCAGGTGGACGCCCACGATGACGCCCAGGGTTCCCTCCGAGCCGACGAACAGCTGGGTGAGGTCGGGTCCCTGGGCGGCGCGGGGCGCACCGCCGGTGGTGATCAGCGTGCCGTCGGCCAACACGACGTCGAGGCCCACCACCAGGTCCTCGATCTTGCCGTACCGGGTTGAAAATTGGCCGGCGCCGCGGCAGGCCACCCAGCCGCCGACGGTCGACAGGGCCATCGACTGGGGCCAGTGCCCCACGGTCAGCTGGTGCTCGGCCCGCAGCTCGGCCTCAAACACGTCGCCAAACGTGCCCGGCAGCACCGACACGATGCCGGAGGTGGCATCGACGGCGCCGATGCCGGCCAGGCCGCACATGTCCAGGGCCACCCCGCCCAGCAGGGGAACCGATGCGCCCAGCACGCCGGAGCGGCCGCCGGTGACGGTGACCGGCACGCCGTCGGCGGCGCAGGCGTTGACGACCGCCACCACGCCATCGACGTCGGTGGGCCGGGCCACCGCACCGGCGAGGGCCGGCACCTCGCCCTCGGTGGCCCACACCAGGCCGATCGGCCACCAGTCGCGGGAGTGCTCGGCCAGGGTGGCGGGAGAGACGTCCACCTCCACGCCGGTGGCGGCCAGCCGCTCGACGAACCCCTCGGGCAGCGGGCGCTCCAGGCCGAAGCGGGAGCGGGCCTGGGCCGGGTCTCCGGCCAGGGCGATGCCGGGCGTCGGCGCACCGGCGCCGAGGGGGAGGGGAGCGGCTGGTGGAGAAACATCCATGGTGAAGCGGGTCCTTTCGAGAGGGGGGAGAGGGGGGCGCTAGGCGCGGGTGCCGGCGGGAACGCCCGGCGGCAGGGCCTGGTCGGTCTCGGCGGCCAGCTCGGCGTCGACGACCGCTTCGAACGCCGCCACCTGGCGGGCGATCTCGGCCTCGTCCCAGCCGAGCAGCGGGGCGACGTCGGCGGCGACCGCAGGTGCGGCCCGGCGGGTGGCGTTGCGGTCCAGCAGCAGGGCGCGGGTGCGGCGGCTGAGCACGTCGACCAGCGTGGTGGCCATCTCCGCCCGGGCGGCGTGGCGGGCCTCGGCCCGCAGATAGGGCAGGCCCTCCACCATGGGTTCGGCCAGCTCGGGGTGCTCGGCGATGTCGGCCATCAGTGCGGTGGCCTCGCCGCCGTAGCGCCGGGCCAGGTGGTCGCCGGTCGCCCGGTCCAACCCGGCGGCCACGGCGGCGTCGGCGATCCTGTCCCAGCCGTCGGCGCCACGCAGGGCCAGCCGGGCGGTCGGCGAACGCTTGGCCACGTCGGGCCGGTCGGCGCCCAGCAGCGACGTCACCACCTCGTCGACGGCGTCTGCGGCCATCTGGCGGTAGGTGGTCAGCTTGCCGCCGGTCACCGTCACCATCCCGCTGGGCGAGGTCAGCACGCTGTGCTGACGGGACAGGTCGGCGGTGCGGCCGGACCCGCCGTTCGTCACCAGCGGTCGCAGCCCGGCCCAGGTGCCGGTGACGTCGGCGTGGGTCAGGCCGGCGCCGGTCCAGGCGTTGAGTGCGCCCAGCAGGTAGGCGACGTCCTCCGGGGTGCACTGCGGGTCGTCGATCGGCCCGTCGTAGTTGGTGTCGGTGGTGCCGATGTAGGTGTGGTCGCCCCACGGCACGACGAACACCGACCGTCGGTCGCCCTTCACCGGCAGGATCACGCCGATGTCGTTGCGCACCCGGTCCCAGGGCACGGTCAGGTGGATGCCCTTGGCCGGGGTGATCGAGCGGGGGTGGGCCGCTTCGTCGAGCGCCCGCACGTCGTCGGCAAACACGCCGCCTGCGTTGATGACGGTGTCCGCGTCGATCGTGAAGCGCTCGCCGTCGGCCTCCACTTCCACGCCGTCGATGATGCGGCCGGCCGTTTTGCGCAGCCCCAGTGCCCTCACCCGGTTGGCGGCCACGGCGCCGTAGTCGAGTGCTGCGGTGCGGATCACGGTCAGCACCAGCCGGGCGTCGTCGGCCGCAGCGTCGTAGTAGATGTAGGCGCCGCCGATCTTGTCGGCGGGCAGCGTGGGCATGTGGGCGATCGCTTCGGCGGTGTCGATCCGCTGATGAAACTTGCCGATGCGCCAGCCGCCGGTGGCGTCGTAGGCCCACATTGCGGCGCCCAGCGTGCGGGACAGCTTCTTGGGGATCAGCCCGTCCTTGGCGAACAGCGGCAACAGAAACGGTTGGATGTCCACCAGGTGGGGGGCGTTGGCCAGCAGCCGTCGACGCTCGTGCAGCGCCTGGTACACGAGGGCCACGTCGCCCTGCTGGAGGTAGCGCAACCCGCCGTGCACCAGCTTGGAACTCTTCGACGATGTGCCCGATGCGAAGTCGCCGCCGTCGATCAGCGCGGTGCGCAGGCCGCGAGCTGCGGCGTCGAGGGCGACCCCCGCACCGGTGATGCCGCCCCCGATCACCACCAGGTCGAAGTGTCGGGTCCGCAGCGCCTGCAACGCCTCGGATCGCTTGAAGGATGCCTCTTGGCTCATCGCTGACCTGCCACGTCGTCAAACACGTTCCCCGCCCGCAGCAGCGCGTTGGGCAGGCCCGTCGGGGGATGGTGCCAGGGTACGGCGCCCGCCAAGGCGGGTGCGCCATTACAGCCCGGGGCTGCGAACCGAGAGGGCGGAGGGTCCGCGAACCCCGCCAACCCCACCGCTATCGTCGGCGAAGCAGCGGGGCAGGCGGCATGGACACACGCGACTCCATTCAGTTTTCCGACGAACCCCACGGCTCTCGGCGTCCCAGCGACGCTGCGAGACGGGGTCGTCCCGCGCAAGGGCGGGCCTGGTCGCCCGTCGTTGTCGGCGCGCCTGTGCGCCCGGGCCGCTGGGTCGATCTCACCGAGGAGGACTTCGACGATCCGCTGAGCGGCGTCTATCCCCAGGTGGACGGTTCGTGGGTCGAGACGGGCCAGCGGCCCTACGACCACTCAGTCGACGGCTACATCAACGAGGGCTACCCCGACGACGGTTTCGTCGACGATGGCGTGGTGGATCACCGCGTCGTCGACCGACAGGTCGCCGACGGTGCCTATGTCGATGACGGATACGCACACGAGCAGCACGTGGATGGCGACTACGCCTGGAACGGCTACGAGTGGATCCTCCAGGTCCCCGAGGTGGTGTCGGCTGATCAGTTCGAACACGCCGGGTACGAGCCGGACGCCTACGCCCCGTCCGGCCGAGCGGCGGGCGATCCGCCGGCCCCTTGGTGGGAGGTGCCCATCTGGAAGCCACCCCGCGTGTTCTTCGTCATCGGTGCGTTGGCCATCACCCTGATCGCTTGGCCACTGTCGAAGGGCTCCGAGGTGGACCGTGCCGGTGCCGCCACCGGGGAGGGGCCTGTGGGCTCGGTCCCGGTTGCCGATGGCGGCGATTCCACCGGCGCTGGTTCCTTTGGTCGCCAGTGGTCGGCCAAGGTGCCCGGGGTCCTGACCTTTCTGGGTAACCCGAGCCGTAGCTTCAACGGGTCCGGGCCGCTTCCGGCCAACCCACGGGTGGCCGCCCGTCACGATCCGGCCGGTTCCGGCGCCGGCCCCAGCTCGCAGACGCTCATCGCCGAACGCGAGGGTCGCACCTGGGCGATCACCGCCGGCCTCGACGGCAAGGTCGGCTTCAGCGACGCCGACACCGGCGAGCAGCTGCTCAGCCCGCTGGAAACCTCGCGGCCGATCCGGGCCACCCCCACCCTCGACCCCGACGGCTACCCCTGTTGTACGTCGGCGGCGACGACGGCGAGCTGCGGGTGGTGGCCCTCGACCGGGGCGGAACCCCCGATGTGGTGTGGAGCCTTCGCGCCTCGTCGGTCAGCCCCTCGCAGTGGGGCACCGACTGGAGCGGCTCGCCGCTCCTCATCGGCGACCGGCTGGTCGTCGGAGGGGGCAACTCCAACCTGCACGTCATCAAGTTGAACCGTTCGATGGGCAAAGGCGGCCGGGTGCGGGTGAGCCCCGAACTCGAGGCCAACATCCCCACCTGGGACGACGAGCTGTCCGCAGTGCTCGGCGACCGCCAGACCGGGGTGGACGCCTCGATCGCCATGGACGGGTCCATCGCCTGGGTGGTCAACGGCGGCGGGCTGCTCACCGGCTGGGACCTGTCGCCGCTCGATCGCGGCGGCCGGCCCACCCGGGTGCTGCGCTTCTGGGCGGGCGACACCGTCAAAACCTCGCTCACCTTGGACGAGACCGGGGCGATTTACCTGGCCACCGCCGGACACCGGGGCACTGGCCGCACCAAGGAGCTGGGCCGGGTGATGAAGCTCGACCCGACGCGCCCCGACGATCCGCTGGTGTGGTCGAAGACCGATCCGGGCCTCAGCGAAGACGGGGTGGTCGGTGCGCCGGTCATCACCGCCGGCCTGGTCGTCGTCGCCGGCGAGCAGGGCGAGCTGGTCGGCTTCGACCGGGCCACGGGCCAGGTGCTGTGGGTGCGAAAGATCCAGGCACCCGCCCGTGCGACGCCGGTGATGGTCGACGATGCGATGGTGCTCGGCAGCTGCGACGGGCTGGTCCGTGCGTGGGACCTCAGCAGCGATGGCCCCGAGGAGCGCTGGTCGGTCAACGTCGGCGGCTGCGTCGAGGCGCCGGTCACCGCCTGGAAGGGGCGGCTGTTCGTTCCCCAGCGCGACGGCGGCCTGGCGGTCGTCGGCGACGCGGCTGCCGGATAGGGCAGCGGGGTTACCTTGCCCACGATGGTCGACGTCTTTCACCTCGGGTTGTCTCGGCCCCAGCTGATGGGCGCCACGGTGGCAATCCTGCCCGGCGATCCCGGACGGGTCGAGCGCATCGCCTCGATGATGGAGCGCCCCCGGGCGCTGGCCAGCCAGCGGGAGTTCGTCTCGTGGCTCGGCCACCTCGACGGCCGCCCGGTCGTCGTGTGTTCGACGGGCATCGGCGGCCCGTCCACCTCGATCGCAGTCGAGGAGCTGGCCCAGCTGGGCATCCGCACCTTCCTCCGGGCGGGCACCACCGGTGCCATCCAGGACGATCTCAACATCGGCGACCTGGTCGTCAGCACGGCGTCGGTTCGCCTCGACGGTGCCAGCGAGCACTTCGCCCCGATTGCGTTCCCGGCGGTGGCCGACTTCGCCTGCACCACCGCGCTCGTCGAGTCCGCCCGGGCCCTGGGCGTCGAGCCCCACGTGGGGGTGACCGTCTCGTCGGACACCTTCTACCCGGGCCAGGAGCGCTACGACACCTTCTCCGGACGGGTGGTTGGGCGTTTCGAGGGCAGCCTGGAGGCATGGCGGTCGATGGGGGCGCTCAACTACGAGATGGAGTCGGCCACCCTGTTCACCATGTGTGCCACCCAGGGTCTGCGGGCCGGGTGCGTCGCCGGCGTCATCGCCAACCGCCTCACGTCCGAGACGCCGGACGAGCACGCCGCCGAGCAGGTCGAGCTCACTACCAGGCGGGTGGTCATCGAGGCGGCCCGCCGCCTGCTCGACGGCTGAGCTCACCGCCAGAGCGGCCACCGTGGGTATCGATGCCCGCCACCCACAGCGAGTTGTCGGCACCCGCATGACGGTCCGGCTCCTTGCGCCGTACGATTTCGCCCAGAAGTCGGATTGGCGAGCCGCACAGCGGCGCCGCCGTCGGACGTGGGGGAGAGGCACGCATGGAGCCAGAAGCTGGGGTGTCCGGCAGTGACGGCGCTGGCGGTGGCGGCCCGAGCCGATGGACGGTCCTGGGCATCGGCGTCGCGGCGCTCGTCGTGCTGATCGGGGTGACGATCGTGACTGTGGGCAACGACAACTCCGGTGACGGGGGCGAGGTGGTCACCCGTGCCGAGGCGGCTCTCGACAAGGCGGGCATCGCGGATGCCAAGGTGCAGGCGGGCAAGAACGGCACCATCACCGTGTCCGGCGTCGACGCGGACGACTCCGGGCGTATTCCCGACGTGCTGGCCGGCGTCGACGGCGTCGACGACATCGAGGTGAAGGCGGTGACCGGGGAGTCGGCGTCCAACACGCCCGACTCCAAGCCCGCCGACGACTCCAAGGATGCTGCGTCGTCGACCGACGAGTTCGTGTCCACGCCGAAGCCGCCCAAGAGCACACCAAAGGTGCCCCTCCCCGAAGGGGTCGAACGGATGGGCGTCTACCAGGGCGGCAAGCTCTTCCTGGTCGGCAAGGTGCCCAGCTACGCCGACGGCAACCGTCGCATCAACGCCGCCAAGGAGATCCTGGGCCCGGACAACGTCTTCAACCTGTACGAGGTCGAAAAGTCCAGCTCGCCCAGCGACGACGGCGTCATCATCGTCGCCGAGCCGTTCGTGTTTCCGGCGGAGTCGGCCGAGCTGCCCGAGTCGTTCTTCAGCCTGGCCGACCTGGGCGTGGCCATCATGAGCCGCTTCGACCAGACCCAGATGACGATCACCGGCCACACCGACAGCTCGGGCGACGCCGCCGCCAATCAGAAGCTGTCTGAGGAGCGGGCGGAGGCGTTCAAGACCTACCTGGTCGACAAGGGAGTGGACGCCTCACGGGTCACCGTCGTTGGGAAGGGCTCCTCCGATCCGGCTTTCCCCAACGACACCGCCGCCAACCGGGCCAAGAACCGCCGCATCGAGGTCTCGCTGAAGGGCCTCCTCCTCGGTGAGTAGTTCCCGTTCCGCTTAGCTCGTTTACCCCGGCACCGCGAGTCGTCCCGCTCGATACTTCGATCTTCTCGTGCCAACGCTCACTATCGAGCGTCCTCGCAATTGGATCCCTCTCCATTCGACTGCACAGCAGCTTCCATGACGAAGAACTCCGGCCAAATCAGAGTTCTGCCAGGCTTTCCCTCCTCCATGGAACAACAGGTGAATCGGCCTCGACTAACATTTGCTATTCATGGCTGCACAAGCGCGACCGATCGACGGGGCAGAGGGTTATCGGCTCTTCCTCGAACACGATGGACATGTCGAGTTGGATGAGATTAACGAGCATCTTCGGGGGCTCGGATTGCGGGAGCTCCAGCCGCGGAGCATGACCCACTTTCACAAGCTGCGACGCTACGGGTACCAGTCCTACGTCACGCAGAACCGGCTTGACCTCGCTGTCGCCGGGGAGGCGGCTTGGTCAGACGACATGCGCGCCCAGTACCCAGAAGTCCGCCGGTCTTTCGCAGGCCAATTGCTGTTCGACACCCGTTGGCACCCGATCACTGTCGAGTCGTTGGGCACGGCCGCCGCCTCAGTCACCGGCGAAGTAATGCCAGCCGCAGGCACATCTGTCGTGCTCCACCTCGATTCCACCGGTATCGAACGTACTGCCCTGGTGAGCCGGCATGATCCGACGGCTGGTAGAGCGGACTTGGTGTTTGATACCCATTCCAGCCTGCCCACTGCCGGGGATGACGCACCCTATGAGCTTGTGCTCACAATGCCCCTGGTGGGCGATAGCGAAAATCTTGTCGCCGTGTCGGACCTCCTTGTCCGTATCGAGCGGCTGGTTACGCGACTGAACCTAGGAAGCGAGGAGATCCCTCGCGTGGCGTCATTGCGGAAGTCGAGCCCGCTGGCAATTACGTTGATCGGCGACCCGTCGCTGCCGGTTGTCGGAACGTTCAACGTCACGTCGGTAGCTGTGCGCCTCGGCTGGTATCAGGGCACCAAAGCGAAGTACGAAGCTGCAGGAATTCAGATAGACAACGAGCAGAAGCAACGAAAGGTTCAGCAGGAAGCCGACGCGGAGCTCGTGAAAGAACTAGTGGCTGAGGAAGGGGAGGCTGATACGCCCCGGCTTGATGAACTTCAGGTTAAAGGCTTTGAAAAGGGGGAGCCAGACTCGATGACCCGTAGGGGCTTCATCGACGCATGCCGTGCAGTGATTGCCCTTCCTGCTCAACTGGCCGCGAACTCTTCTAGGCGGCAGCCGAAGGGGTGACTGCCCGATCTGAACTGACAACTGGGACCCTGGTCCCCTCACCGGTCGGGTAGGTTGCTTGATGCGTCCCGTGAGGACTATGCTATGGTCCTCATAGGACGTATCAAGCGTCGTGATAGACCCAAGAGGTACCTATGCAGACAATCGGATTCTGGAATAACAAGGGTGGGACGGGAAAGACCAGTCTCGCGTTTCAGACCTCCTGCGCCTACGCCGAGTCACACCCGGATGAGCGCATTTTGGTCATCGACATGTGTCCCCAAGCAAACCTGTCCGAGTTGCTCCTAGGCGGACTCGTCAACAACGGTTCCGACCACCTTTTTCAAAGGCAAGGGCAGACCCCACGATCGACGATCGGTGGGTACTTTGAAACTCGTCTGCCATCGCCATATACCCCGCCGGTGTTCAATTCACAGGACTTCGTGACCACGCCTGCAACGTTGAATAGTCAGATCCCGGAGAACCTCGATCTGATTTGCGGAGATCCGTTGCTCGAGCTTCAGGCGAACGCGATGTCGACTCTGGCAAACAACCAGATTCCTGGAACGGACACCTGGCTTGCGATCGTTGATTGGCTGCGCGATCTCATCGCACCTCTGGCCGACACATACACAATCGCCATCGTTGACGCGAACCCGAGCTTCTCCATCTATACGCAGGTAGCACTCTCGGTCGCCGACTCATTGGTCCTACCTGTTATGGCCGACGACTCCTCGCGTCGCGCAGTCCAAAATGCGTTCTCTCTGATCCATGGACTTATGCTGCCATCACCGATCTATGCGAACCACAACTTCGCCAGTCGGCTTCAAGGGGCTGGCCGACAGCTTCCGAGCACGAAGCTCGTCGTTCGAAATCGGATTACCCAATACATGGGAGACGCGTCCGGGTACGCCGCCGTTCTCCGGTCGATCGAAGACGATGTCGGGTCCCTCATGAAAACCCATCCAGGAATCTTCGAATTCACGGATATTACCGACGGAATGCTTAGCGTTCGAGACTTCGGCACGACCGGCGTCGTCGCCGCCGCGCGCGGGTGTCCGATCGGCCAACTCACCCCCGGCAAGAAGGATATTCGTGGTCGCCGTGTGACGATTAATAAGAAGCAGCTCGGGCACGCTGTCGATGCGATTGCCAACCTCGCTTCACGGATTAACTGACACGACCGGTACGGAGAAATGGTGAGGAGCGCCTCATGGGGCGACGGGCGAGGGACGCCATTCGGCCCCTGGACCCCTCGGCTGTTGTCCCGCTTTCCTCGCTGCCGGACATTGCCCTTGGCGCTGGAATAGCGCCGTTCCGGTTGGGTGCTGGTGAGTCGGTCTGTAGGCGGAGTTCTGTCTGGGAGGTCGTCGCCGACGTCTCCCTGGGTGATCATCCATCTAAGCGGCCGACCCGTAGGTGCCGAAACCGAAGTTTCGGGGGACGGGCAGCCCCAACACCTACTGCTTGGCCTTGCACCGGATGGGGGTTGCCAGCTGCGACGGTCGCCCGCCGCACTGGTGCGCTCTTACCGCACCGTTTCACCCTTGCCTGTGCCCGGCGAGCCGGGCCATCGGCGGTCTGTTCTCTGCTGCCCTGTCCGCGAGGTCGCCCCCGCCTGAGTCGCCTCAGCATCCTGCCCTGTGGAGCCCCGACCTTCCTCGACCGGGTCCCGGCCCGAAGGCCATGCCCGGCCGCGGTCACCCGACCGACTCACCAGCGGGTTCAGTGTGGTGCCGGCTGGCCCGGCGCACAAGCCGAGGGCCATATCCGCCTGGCGGCGACCGACGCGTGTGGCCTCCGTCTGGCAGGCTCCTCGGGTGAGCGATCCCCGAACGATGACCGCAGCGGTGACGACGTGTCACGGCGGACCGGAGTGCATCGAGGTGGTTCACGACTGGCCGATCCCCAACGTGGGTGCCGGTCAGGTGCTGGTGCGAGTGGCGGCAGCGGCCGTCAACAACACCGACATCTGGTCTCGGGAGGGCGCCTACGGCACCGCAGCCGACCCGCGGGCGGTTGTCGGATGGAAGGGCGTGCTACTGGCGTTCCCACGGATCCAGGGAATCGACATCGCCGGCGAGGTGGTGCGGGTGGGCGGCGGTGTCGACGACGGATGGATCGGCCGCCGGGTGATCGTCGATCCAGCGTTTCGCTACGAGGGAGAGTAGCCGGCCGACATCGCAGGCAGCTAGGTGGACGGCGGGTTCAGCCAGTTCCACGTCTGCGCCGAGCGGCAGCTTCACGATGTGGGCGGCTCGCCCCTGTCGGCGGTGCAGCTGGCATGCCTTCCCACCGCCTACGGCACGGCGCTGGGCATGATCAACCGGGCCGAGTGTGTCGCTGGCGAGCGGGTGCTTGTGACCGGATCGTCCGGGGGAGTGGGCATGGCGGCGGTGCAGCTGCTGGTCGACCGTGGCTGCGAGGTGGTCGCCCACACGAGCGCCTCCAAACGCGAGTTCGTGTCGGGACTCGGTGTGGCGGAGGTGTCGGTTCGGGGGCAGGACATCTCGGAGATCGCGCCCGTCGATGCCGTGGTAGACGTGGTGGGTGGCGACGAGTTTGGGGCGATGATCGACCGGTTGCGCGACGGCGGACGTCTGGTGAGCGCCGGAGCGATCGCCGGTCCGGTCGTGCCCTTCGACATCCGCCGCCTCTACCTGAACCACCGTCGGATCATCGGTTCGACGATGCACACGCGGGACGGCTTCGCCGAGCTGGCCACAATCGCCGTCGCCGGAGGCGTCGAGCCGGTCGTGGCCGAGACCTACCCGTTGGCCGAAATCGCCGAGGCTCAGCGGCGCTTCGCAGCGAAGGACATTGTCGGCAAGCTGGTCCTCGAGCCCTGACCCGGCGCTGCGGCGCTGCGTACACGCAGTTCACCCGGCGACGACGGCGTCATCATCGCCTTCGAGCCGTTCGTGTTCCCGGCGGAGTCGGCGGAACTCCCGGATCCTCAACTGCTTGGGTGGACTTGCCTCCCCGTTGCTGGATGGTACTGATAGTGATACCATCCGAGAGTGGTCAAGATCGACAAAACGGTGGCCGCTATGCGTAACGCACCGCAGAACATCTCGTACTACGACCTCCACTCGGCGTGCGTCCACTTCTTCGGGGAAGCACGCCAGAGCGGGACATCCCACGCCGTATTCAAGACGCCTTGGTCGGGCGACCCGCGACTGAACATCCAGAAATCCAAGGGCGGCAAGGCGAAGCCGTACCAAGTCCGCCAAGCACTCAAGGCCATCGACAAGCTGCAGGAGGTGCAGAAATGACCGACAACAAGCACTATGCCTATCGAGTCCTGTGGTCTGCTGAGGACGACGAGTTCGTTGCCACCGTTGCTGAGTTCCCGTCACTATCGTGGCTTCATGCGGACCAAGCCGCAGCGCTACGGGGTCTGGTCGATCTCGTCGCCGACATCGTCGCCGACCTGGCGGCGAACGGTGACCCGATCCCGGAGCCGATCGCCGAGCGGCGATTCTCAGGCAAGTTCAACGTTCGCGTTCCCGAGTCCCTTCACCGTGAGCTGGCTCTCTCCGCCGCACAAGAGGGCGTCAGCCTGAACCGACTCGTCAGCGACCGGCTCGCTCGCAACTGACCCAGTCCCTTCCCCGCGAGGGACTGAGAGTGGGTGCCCACGGAGCCGGGACCGCGACGTTCGCGACCGTTGCGGACCGGCGTTTGCCCTAGATGGCGGGTCAGTAGTCGAGACGCTCCGCATCAAACTGGCAGGATGCGGGCGCAGACGGTCTTGGGAATGAGCCGTCCGGGCTCGAACCCGCCGAAGTCACCGTCGTGCTCGTGCAGGTCTCGGCGTTCCGCCCGGCACCCGAACTGGTGGTGGTCATCGCCGTGAAGGTCCCAGCCTTGAACGTCTACGAACAGGTCGAGCCGGTAGAGCGACCATTCCACCTGGTCCCCGGCGAGGCACTCGCCCACGCCAGCGAAGAAGTCGAGCGCAGCCAGCGGCCCGACACCGTGCAGGAACTCGGCCTGACGCCGCACTCGTATCGACGGCAGGTGATCTGAGGCCGTGATGCCAACCATCCCCGCCGGGCGGGTGAGCCGAAACCGGTACTGCCGAACGCCCGGTGCCCAACGAAGAACTCGGACTCTGCCATTGATAGCGGCACCGGTTCCTCCGCAGCGGCTCGTCGTCCCTCCGACACAACCCAACTCCGAGTCGGTGACCGCGCACCTGCTGACGCGCTTCGGTCACCGCGACGACACTCTGACGCAGCCATGAGGGGCCTGCGGGCGTGCAGCCTCGCGGTTAGATACTCTTGAACCATGTCCGATGCAGACCGTATCGCCAGAAAAATGAAGGCAGGCCTTGACTCAGCAGCGGGGCAAGATCGAGCCTCCCGTGAGTCTGAAGTACGGCGCAATCGTGCAGCGCTGCTCGACAGGGGTGAAGCGTTGATATCCGCAATCTTGGGGCGCATGGACAAACTGGGGCACCCCGGGGTTGAGCCAGTGGAGGTGCTGGTCCATCGCAAGCTCCTTGGCACGAAGTATAAAATTAAAGGTGGTTGGCGGCTCGGATACTATCCGGGGAAAAGCTATGGTGATTCGAAGAGCTTTCCTTTCTTCCTCATTTCTGACGGGCGGATCAAAATGGCCAACACCTTCCCGCTTCAGGAGTGGGCCGATGTATCTAAAGCTGGTGTCAGCGAGTCCGATCTCGACCGCATAGTTCACGGTCTGGAAGAATTTGACAGTCGACTGTCCTGATATTTGAGGAAATCGCAATCAGTTGCATGATTGACTCGATCGTGCTGAACGGCTGTCGAGGTCGTCGACGTCAGGAGCGCCCGAAGTTGGGGGTGGGTCACCGGCAGCGCCAGCCGTGTGCGGGCGCAGCGCGTGGACGTCTGCGTGTTGTGAAAGCCAGTAATGCAGCGGGGCTAACAGATCGCCAGGATCGACGCGTTGCTCTGCTGATGGAAGGCGGGCGCCCGCCGGGTGCCAGCCACGAGGCCAGGTGCTGGCGGGGCTGTCAGTGCTGTTGGATTGGCGCCGTCCCGGCTTGGGTGCTGGTGAGTCGGTCTGTAGGCGGAGTTCTGTCCGGGAGGTCGTCGCCGACGTCTCCCTGGGTGATCATCCATCTGAGCGGCCGACCCGTAGGTGCCGAAACCGAAGTTTCGGGGGACGGGCAGCCCCAACACCTACTGCTTGGCCTTGCACCGGATGGGGGTTGCCAGCTGCGACGGTCGCCCGCTGCACTGGTGCGCTCTTACCGCACCGTTTCACCCTTGCCTGTGCCCGGCGAACCGGGCCATCGGCGGTCTGTTCTCTGCTGCCCTGTCCGCGAGGTCGCCCCCGCCTGAGTCGCCTCAGCATCCTGCCCTGTGGAGCCCCGACCTTCCTCGACCGGGTCCCGGCCCGAAGGCCATGCCCGGCCGCGGTCACCCGACCGACTCACCAGCGGGTTCGTGTGGTGCCGCGTGGGCCAGCGCACAAGCCGGGGCGCCATCGAGTATCCGTCTACACGCCGTAGCCGCCGTCGACCGCTAGGTGCTGGCCGGAGATGTAGCCCGCTCGGGTGGAGGCCAGGAAGCATACCGCTTCAGCGATATCGGCTGCATCACCGAAGCGCTTCAGGGGGATGTTGGCGGTAGCCGCTGCGAAGTCGACCTCGGCCAGGTCGCCCGAGGCGGTCAGATCCTGGGCCATGCCGGCGGTGGTCATGCCCGGACCCACGCAGTTGACCCGAATGCCGAACCGGCCCTCCTCGGCGGCCAACCCCCAACACAGTTGCTCGACCGCGCCCTTCCCGGCGGCGGACAAACCATCGCGGACGGGAAAGCGTCGGGTAGCGGCGGTGGTGATCGCCACGATCGAGCCCTTGCTGCGGCGCAGGTGGGGGAGTGCGGGCTGGGCCACGTTGAAGAACCCAGCGATCTCGTCGGTCATCTGCGGTGTGAGGTCGCCTGGGTTGATCCGGCTGAGGTGGCGCTGGGGAATGAGCGGTCCGGCGGCGTGCACCAGGGTGTGCAGGCCATCGGCCGAGACCTCCTCGACAAGTGCTGCAGCGCCCTCGGCATCATCAGCCACTAGCTGGTGGGCCGAGCCCCGGCGGCCGGTCGCCTCGATGGCGGCGACCACCTCGGCGGCCCGATCGGCGTTGTTGCGGTAGGTGATGGCCACGTCGGCGCCGCGCCGGGCCAACATGACGGCCACGGCCGAGCCCAGCCCGCCGGAGCCGCCGGTGACCAGCGCAACGCCGTCCAGCCCGGCGAAGTCCTGAGGTTCGTTTTGGTCCATCGGTCCCTCGCTGCGTTTGTTGCCGGTCAGCCGGCGGGGCGGGCGAACGCCGTGGTGTCGAGGTGCTCCTCGAACCCGGCGACGCCCATCTCCCGGCCGATGCCGGACTGCTTTACCCCGCCGAAGGGTACGTCCGCCCCGTACCAGACACCGCCGTTGATCGACATGGTGCCGGTGCGGATTCGGCGACCCACAGCGACCGCCCGCTGCTCGTCGGCGCCAAACACGGCGCCGGACAGCCCGTAGATGGAGTCGTTGGCGATGCGAACGGCATCGTCGTCGTCCTCGTAGGCAATCGCGACCAGCACCGGTCCGAAGATCTCCTCGGATGCAACCGCCATGTCGGGCGTGACGTCGGCGAGCAGGGTCATCTCGAAGAAGTGGCCATCGGGCAGCGCTGCCGGCCGTCCGCCGCCGCACACCACCCGGGCGCCGGCGGCCTCGGCGCCGCGCACGTACTCGTTGACTCGTTGCCATTGCCGGTCGCTGATCAGCGGGCCCATCATCGTGCCCGGGTCGCCCGGATCGCCCGGGGCCATCGCAGCCATCATCTCGGCGATGGCGGTCACCCCCTCGTCGTAGCGGGAGCGGGGGAGCAGCACCCGGGTGGTGAGCGCACAGCCCTGGCCCGCCACCGTGGCGGTGCCGAACGCTGCGGTGGCTGCGGCCAGGCCGAAGTCGGCGACGTCGTCGAGCACGATCGACGCCGACTTGCCGCCCAGCTCGAGAAACACCTTGGTGACGTTGGTGGATGCGGCCGCCATCACCCGGCGGCCCGTGGCGGTGGAGCCGGTGAAGCTGACCATGTCCACCCGGGGATCGCCGGTGAGCAGCTCGCCGATGGCGGGATCGCTCGAGGTGACGACGTTGAACACGCCGGCCGGGATGTCGGTGTGCTCGGTGACCAACCGGCCCAGGGCCAGGCCGCACCACGGGGTCTCCGGCGCCGGCTTTAACACGACGGTGCAGCCTGCGGCCAGCGCCGGGGCGATCTTGGCCAGGTTGATCTGGTGGGGCACGTTCCACGGCGTGATGGCGGCGACCACCCCGATGGGGTTGCGCTCGGTCCAGCGCTCGGCCGGGCCGCCCAGGGTGTCGGCAACGCCGAGCGGCGTGGTCCACTCGTAGCCCTCGGCCAACTCGGCGTAGTAGGGGAGAAACTCGGTGGGGGCGGTGAGCTGCACTGTGGCGCAGGCCGAGCGGGGCGCACCCACCTCGGCGATCGTCAGCTCGGTGAGCTGGTCGGCGTGGTCGACGAGCGCCTGATGGAGCTGACGGAGGCAGCGCACTCGGAGGTCGACGTCGGTGGCCCAGCCGCTCTCGTCGAAGGCCCGCCGGGCGGCGGACAGCGCCGCCTCCACGTCGGCGGGGGTGGCATCGGCGGCCTCGCCCAGCTGCCCGCCGGTGGTCGGATTCTCCACCGGGTAGGTGGCACCGCCCTCGGCGCTGCGCAGCTCGCCGTCGATCAGCAGCCGCTCCTCGTGCCACATCTCGGTGGTGGGCTCGGTGCTCACAGCCGGGTCACCTGACCGCCGTCGACCGCCACGATCTGGCCGGTCATCCAGGCCGCCTCGTCGGACAGCAGAAACAGCACCGGGCCGACGTGATCGGCGGGGGTGCCCAGGCGCTTGATCGCCAGGCTGCTGACCAACGGGTCCTGAAACTCCACGGGCACCTGCTTGTTCATCGCCGCCGTGTCGGTGGGGCCGGGGGCGACGGCGTTGATGCGGATGTTGCGGTGGCCCAGTTCGTGGGCCAGCGATGCGGTGAGGAAGTTGAGGCCGGCCTTGGCCAGGCCGTAGAAGCCGCTGATGCCCATCCACGCAGCCGTCGAGGACTGGTTGACGATCGACCCGCCCCGGCGTTCGTCCGGGCCCTTCGGCTTGCCCATCGGGCGCATGACCGACCGGGTGCAGTTCAGGGCCCCCATCAGGTTCACCGACATGAACGTGTTGAGGTAGTCGTAATCGACGTTGGTCAGGCCGGCCAGCTCCATGTCGCCGAAGATGGCGGCGTTGTTGATTAGGTGGTCGATGCGGCCGAAGGCCTCCAGCGTGGACTCGGCCATGGCGTCGGTGCTGGCCGGGTCGCCCACGTCGGTGGGCACGAACAGGGTCCGCTCGCCGAGCGAGTCGGCCACCGCCTGGCCGGCGGCCTCGTTGAGCTCGGCGATGACCACGTTGGCGCCTTCTGCGTGCAGGGCCCGGGCGTAGGCCTCGCCGATGCCTCCGCCTGCGCCGGTGACGATGGCTGTGCGGTCGGCGAATCGCTGTCGTTCGGCCATATGGGTGTTCTCCAGAGTTGGGGAAGTGAGCATCCCGCTTGACGGGTGACGGTTGACACTACATGATTGGACACGTGTCCACCACGCCTGTCCAAGAGCTGCCTCGGCGGCGCCTGAGCACCAAGCGCTCGCTCACGGTGGACCGGCTGACCGATGCCGCCGTGGACGAGCTTCACGCCACCGGCTACTCGGGGCTGACCGTTCGTGCGGTTGCCGCCCGGTGCGGGGTGGCCCCGGCCACCGCCTACAACTACTTCTCGTCTAAGGAGCACCTGATCGCCGAGGTGTTCTGGCGGCGCATCAGCGCACAGGACGAGGCGGCGCCGCAGGGCCCGGCTGGGTTGGACACGGCGGCTGGGTTGTACACGGCGGCGGGGCGGGCGACCGAGGTGCTGGCCAACTTTGCCCTGGTCGTCTCCAACGAGACCGAGCTGGCCGCCGCCTGCACCGTGGCGCTGCTGGTGGACAACCCCGAGGTGCACGAGCTGCGCCTGAAGATCGGCCGGTTGTTGCACACGCGGCTGGTCGCCGCCCTCGCAGGGCCGGACGACGGCGCCGCGGCGCCGCCCGCTGCGGTGCGCACCCTGGAGTTCGTCGTGTCCGGCGCGCTGATCGAGGTGGGCACCGGCCACCTGCCCTACGACCAACTTCGCAACCAACTCGCCGAGGCGACCTCCGTGATCCTGGGAGACCTGCAATGACCCTGACCACAACGCCGGTGGTGTACGACCCGTATGCCTACGAGATCCACGAGGACCCGTACCCCACCTACGCCCGGATGCGCTCTGAGGCGCCGGTGTACCGAAACGATGAGCGCAACTTCTGGGCGCTGTCCCGCTACGACGATGTGATGGCAGGGTTTCGCGACTCGGAGCGGTTCTCCAACGCCCACGGTGTGTCGATCGACCCGGCGGCCTCGGGCCCCAACGCCCATCGGACCATGTCCTTCCTGGCGATGGACCCGCCCGAGCACGGCCGCATGCGGGGCCTGGTGTCCCGGGGCTTCACCCCTCGGCGGGTGGCGGCGATGGAGGACAACATTCGGGCGCTCACCGTTTCGCACCTGGAGTCCTGCCTGGATGCAGGCTCGTTCGACTTTGTCGGCGACCTGGCCGCCAAGGTGCCGATGGACGTGATTTCCCAGATGCTCGGCGTGCCCCAGGCCGACCGGGAGCGCTTGCGCCGGGCGTCGGACCTGCTGGTGCATCGCGAGGAGGGCGTCACCGACGTCCCCAAGGCAGGGGTCGAGGCGGCGATCGAGCTGGCGGTGTACTACTCGGAGATGATCGCCGACCGGCGGATCAACCCGGGCGACGATCTGGTGAGTGCGCTGTGTGAGGTGGAGACGGACGGCGATCGCCTCACCGACGACGAGATCACCTCGTTTCTGTTCCTGATGGTGGTCGCCGGCAACGAGACCACCACCAAACTGCTCGCCCACGCCTGGTACTGGGCGTGGGCCAACCCGGACGAGCGGGCCAAGGTGTTCGCCGACCCCGCCCGGATCCCGGACTGGGTGGAGGAGACGCTGCGCTACGACACCTCCAGCCAGATGCTGGCCCGGGTGACCACCACCGACGTCACGCTGCACGGCACGACGATCCCCGCCGGGGACCGGGTGCTGCTGCTGGCCGGATCGGCGAACCGGGACCCCCGGCAGTTTCCCGATCCCGACCGCTTCGACCTGGACCGCGACACCACCGGCATCGCCAGCTTCGGCGTGGGACGCCACTTCTGCATGGGCGCCTCGCTGGCCCGGCTGGAGACCCGGGTGGTCCTCGAGGAGCTGACCAAGCGGATCGGGTCCTACGAGATCGATGCCGAGGACGCCAAGCGGGTGCACTCGGTGAACGTCCGCGGGTTCGCCACCCTCCCCACCACTTTTGAGGTTCGCTAATGCCGAGATTTGCCCCCCATCCCGAGCGGCGGGTCGCCGTCGTCACCGGCGCCTCGTCCGGCATCGGTGCGGCCACCGCCAAGTCGCTGGCCGCCGCCGGTCACCCGGTGGTGCTGGGTGCCCGTCGCACCGAGCGCCTCGACGACCTGGCCGCTGAGATCACCGATGCCGGTGGTGAGGCGGCGGCCGTGGCGCTCGACCTCACCGACGATGCCTCGATCGAGGCGTTTGCCAAAGAGGCCCTGGCGGCCTTCGGTCCGATCGATGTTGTCGTCTCCAACGCCGGCGACGTGTACCCCGCTTCGGCCCTCGGCATCGACCCGGACGACTTCGTACGAGCGGTGCAGATCAACCTGACCGGGGCGCACCGCCTGATTAACCGGCTGGGCCGACCGATGGTGGAGGCCGGTCACGGCGACCTGGTATTTGTCACCTCCGACGTCGTCGTGCGCCAGCGGACCCACATGGCCGGCTACGTGGCGGCCAAGTCCGGACTGGAGGGACTGGCCCGGGCCATGCAGATGGAGCTGGAGGGCACGGGTGTGCGGGCGACGATGGTGCGTCCCGGCCCGTCGAGCACCGAGCAGGGCACCACCTGGAGCGAGGACACGGTGAACGAGGTGATGCCGCACTGGTCGGCGTGGGGGCACCTGCGCCACGCCGGAGCGCTGAGGCCCCAGGAGATCGCCGACGTGATCACGTACGTGGTGGCCGTGCCCAAGGGAACGCACCTGACGCTGGTGGAGATTCAACCCGAGGCGCCCGTGAGCGAGAACCGGAGCTACAAGTGACAAGCCAGAGCACGCTGAACGAGCCGCCCCGGGTGTCGGGCGGCGACGAGCCCAACGGCCACCTGGAGGAGCTGCGGCGCGACCCGATCGGCCTGATGCAGCGGGTGCGCGACGAGTGCGGCGACGTCGGCGAGTTCACGCTGGCCGACAAGCAGGTGGTGCTGCTCAGCGGTGCGGAGGCCAACGAGATCTTCTTCCGGGCCAAGGACGAGGACCTCGACCAGGCCGCCGCCTACCCCTTCATGACGCCGATCTTCGGCGAGGGCGTCGTGTTCGACGCGCCCCCCGAGCGGCGTCGGGAGATGCTGCGCAACCAGGCGCTGCGTGACTCCTACATGCGCGGCCACGCCGAGACGATCCAGCGCGAGGTGGACGAGATGGTCGCCCGCTGGGGCGACCGTGGCGAGATCGACCTGCTCGACTGGTTCGCCGAACTGACGATCTACACGTCGTCGTCGTGCCTGATCGGGCGACGGTTTCGCCAGCAGCTCGACGGCCGATTCGCCGAGCTGTACCACGACCTGGAGCGGGGCACCGACGCCCTGGCCTACGTCGACCCCTACGCCGACATCCCCAGCTTCCGTGCCCGTGACACCGCCCGCGTCGCGCTGGTCGAGCTGGTGCAAGAGATCATGGACGGGCGAACCGCCGGGTCCACTGATGACGACGACCGTTCCGATGGGTCCGCCAAAGGCGGCGACGACTCAGACCTGCTCGACATTCTCATGTCGATCACCGACGACGGTACGCCCCGCTTCTCCGCCGACATGATCACCGGCATGTTCATCTCGATGATGTTCGCCGGGCACCACACCACGTCGGGCACGGCGGCCTGGACGCTGATCGAGCTGCTGCGCCATCCCGGCGAGATGGCCAAGGTGGTGGCCGAACTGGACGAGCTGTACGCCGACGGCACCGAGGTGAGCTTTCAGGCGCTGCGCGAGATGCCGCACCTGGAGGGTGCGATCAAGGAGGCCCTGCGCCTGCATCCGCCGCTGATCCTGCTGCTGCGGGTGTCCAACATCGACCTGGAGGTGGGCGGCTGCCACGTGGCCCCCGGCAAGATGGTGGCGGCCAGCCCGGCGATCTCCAACCGGATCCCCGAGGCGTTCGAGGACCCCGACGAGTTCCGGCCCGGCCGCTACCTGACCGACCCCGGCGCCGACGTGGCCAACCCGTGGAACTGGATCCCCTTCGGCGCCGGACGCCACCGCTGCGTGGGGGCCAACTTCGCCATGATGCAGCTGAAGGCGATCTTCAGCGTGCTATTGAAGGACTGGACCCTCAAGGCAGCCCAGCCCCTCGACTCCTACCGCAACGACCACTCCAAGATGGTGGTGCAGCTGGCCCAGCCGTGCCTGGCCACCTACGAGCGGCGCGGCCCCACCACGGCGACAGCGGCGACCGAGCGGTCGGGTGGCAATGTCACGTCGGCTGACGTCGATGCCGCCGGACCGGTCCAGCGGTCCACCCGCACCGACGGGTGGCGCATCGCGGTCGACCGCGACCTGTGCCAGGGCCACGCCACCTGTCAGGGGGAGGCACCCGAGCTGTTCGAGGTGTCCAAGCGGGGCGAGCTGACCATCCTCGACGAGCGGCCGCCCGACGAGGCTCGCGCCGCCGCCGATGCGGCGGTGAAGTACTGCCCAACCCATGCGCTGTCCATCCAAGAGAACCCAATCGAAGAAGACCCGACCCAGGAGGATCCCCAATGACCGCCTACCCCCGTGCTGAGCTCGACGCGATGGTCGAGCATTGGCTTCAGGCCAACCTGGACGCTGAGGCGTCGGGCGACTGGCGCAGCCTGGCCGACTGCTTCACCGAGGATGCCACCTACGGCTGGAACTTCGGTCCCAAGGAGCACTTCATGGCCGTCGGCCGCGACGAGATCCGCGACATTGCGCTGGGCCAGGAGATGGGCGGCCTCGACGGGTGGCAGTATCCGTACGAGGAGCTGATCATCGACGAGACCAAGGGCCACGTCGTCGGGTTCTGGCGCCAGGTGGCCGACGCCACCCGTCCGGACGGATCGACCTACGAGGTGCCCGGCATTGGCGGCAGCTGGTTCATCTACGGCGGTGACCGGCAGTGGGCCTTCCAGCGCGACTGGTTCGACTACGGCAACGCCGCATCGCTGTTTATGGAGATGATGGGCGACGGCACGCTGTCCGACGGCATGCAGGCCCGCCTGGACCGTTCGCTGAAGCCGGGCCAGCTGCCCGGCCACTACCCGATCCGCGACGTGCCGGTCGGCCTGTGGGACCGACCCTCGTGAGCGACCCGCACCTGGGGTTCATCGGGCTGGGCCAGATCGGCACGCCGATGGCGAAGCGCTGGTGCGACCACCCGGGCGGTCTCACCGTGTTTGACGTCGCGAATGCCGCCACCGCGCCCTTCGCCAAGGCGGGGGCGACGGTCGCCGCATCCCCGGCCGAGGTGGCCGAGCGGGCGACGGTGATCTCGCTGATGGTGCGCGACGACGCCCAGGTGCGCTCGGTGCTGTCCGGACCGGACGGCATCCTGTCGACCGCGTCGGCCGGCACGGTGGTGATCATCCACTCGACGGTCGAGGCCGACACCCCGGCCGAGATCGCCGCCCTGTGCGCACCCCACGGGGTGGCTGTGCTCGACGCGCCGGTCAGTGGGGGAGCGATGGGCGCCCACGAGGGCACCCTGGCGCTGATGGTCGGCGGCGACGCCGAGGCGGTGGCGCTGGCCACCCCGGCGCTGGAACGCCTGGGCACGCTCGTGGCCCACCTGGGCCCGATCGGCGCCGGAACCCGGGCCAAGCTGGCCCGTAACCTGATCACGTTCGCCTCCTACGCAGCGGTCGGCGAGGCCTCACGGCTGGCCGAGGCCGCCGGGGTGGATCTGGCCAAGCTTGGCGAGGTGGTGCGCCACTCCGACCGGGTGACCGGCGGGCCCGGGGCGATTATGCTGCGCGGGACCGCTGCGCCGCTGCCTGCGGACGACGGCCTGCGCCCCATCTTCGAACACGCCCGAGGGCTGGGCGAGAAGGATCTCGCCCTGGCGATCGGGCTCGGTGCCGAGCTGGGCGTCGAAACGCCCGTGGCCGAACAGGCCCTCAACCAACTGGGCACCGCCCTCGGCGTGCCCCACAGCGACACCAGCGATGACGGAGACGACCGATGAGCGACGATGGGCAAGCGAACGCCGACGATCGTCGCCAGCGCGGCCTGGCGATGATGAAGGACGTCTACGGGTGGGACATCCCCCACGTGGAGGGCGCGTTTGTCGAGTCTACGGTCGACCACCTCTTCGCCGACGTGTGGACCGAGGGCACGATGACGATCAAGGAACGGCGCCTGATGCTGATCGGCATGGCGGTCGCCGGTGGCATGGAGGACGTCGCATCGCTCCAGCTGGACGCAGCGGTCCGGCTGGGCGAACTGGACGCCGAGGACCTGCGCAGCATCGTGGTGTTCGTTGCGCATTACGCCGGCTGGCCCCGTGGTGCGAAGCTGAACACCGAGGTGGAGAAGATCATCGCCAAGATGGACGACGCGTGAGCGTTGAGCATCGCAGCGGTCCGACCCCTGGAGCCACGCCATGAGCCTCTCGTACAACACCCGGCAGCAGGGGGTCATCCCCCGCATCATCAGCGTCGATGACCACGTCATCGAGCCGCCCGACGTGTGGACCAGCCGTCTGCCCGCCGCCTACGCCGACCGGGCGCCGCGCATCCACATCGCACCGAAGGGTGAGATGACCCTGGTCGAGGGTGCCTGGGTGGAGACCCCGGGTGACGGCGACGAGATGGCGGCCTGGTGGCACTTCGAGGGCCGTCGCTACCAGATCAAGCGCATGGTTGCTTGTCCGGGCATGCCGCCCGAGGAGGTGACGATGGAGGGGGTCACCTACGACGACATCGCCCCTGGCTGTTACGACCCGGTGGCCCGCCTCGCCGACATGGACCTCAACCATGTGGAGGCCAGCCTGTGCTTCCCCAACTATCCCCGGTTTGCCGGTCAGATGTTCTCCGAGATCGAGGACCGCACGCTGGGGCAACTGTGTATCGAGGCCTACAACGACTTCATGGTCGACGAGTGGGCCGGCGGCAGCGGCGGGCGGCTGATCCCGCTGTGCGTCGTGCCGCTGTGGGACCCCGAGCTGGCGGCAGCTGAGATCCGCCGCAACGCCGCCCGGGGCGTGCGGGCGGTGGCGTTCTCCGAGCTGCCGTCGTGGCTTGGCCTGCCCAGCATCCACACCCGGCACTGGGACCCGTTCTTCCAGGCGTGCAACGAGACGAAGACCGTGCTGTGCATGCACATCGGCTCGGGCACCAAGACGGTGACAACGTCGCCCGACGCACCGACGGTGGTGGCCGCCAACCTGATCGCCTGCAACAGCGTCGCATCGATGATCGACTGGCTGTTCTCCGGCGTGTTCGACCGGTTCCCCGACATTCAGTTGCTGTACGCCGAGAGCCAGATCGGCTGGATCCCGTACTTCGTCGAGCGGGCCGACGACACGTGGCTGACCCACCAGTGGGCCCAGGGCGAGGAGCGCTCCGAGCGGCCGCCGTCGGAGTACTACTCCAAGCACATCTCGGCCTGCTTCTTCAAGGACACGGTGGGCATCGACATGCTCGACCAGATCGGCGAGGACAACGTGCTGTTCGAAACCGACTACCCGCACCAGGACGGCACCTTTCCCAACAGCAAGGCGGTGGCCGAGGAGCTGTTTGGGCACCTGCCCCAGCGGACGATCAACAAGATCGCCCGGGGCAACGCCATCAAGCTGCTCGGCCTGGACTTCGAGCCCTGAGCCTCGCCGGGATGGCTGAGCTGAGGCCAGGTCCGTGGACCGGCCGGTCCCACGGCGAGCTGGCCGAGCTGGTGCGCGAGCTGCTGCTGGCCGGTCACCTGATCGACCGGGCGGGCATGCCCCACGTGATCGCCCTCCTGGGGCGCGAGCCGATGTCCGATGTGGCGATCGGGGAGTGGATGGCTGCCAGCCCGATCTACACCAAGCGCATGCAACGGCTGCTCGGCTTCGAGGGCGACACGGTCGAGACGATCTTCAAGGGCATCCAGCTGGACGTCGGTGCGCCGCCGGAGTTCATGGACTTTCGCTTCGTGGTCGACGACGACCACCACGGCAGCTTCCAGCTGGGCCACTGCGGCGCGCTGATGGACGTCGAGCCGATGGGGGACGACTACGTGCAGACGATGTGTCACGACATCGAGGACCCCACCTTCGATGCCACCGCCATCGCCACCAACCCCAGGGCCCGCATGCGTCCGGTGCACCGTCCGCCCCGGGTGCCCACCGACCGGACCCCGCACTGCGAGTGGACCGTCGTGATCGACGAGGCCAACGACGAGCTGCCCGTCCCACCCGGTGCGGTTGCGCTCGCCGCCAGTCAGGCCGCCAACGTGCCGCTGGCCGTGCCCGACCCGTCGCTGCCCGACGACGACGGTTGGGCCGACTACTCGGCGCCGCTCGACGTCGACCTGGTGATGGAGCGGTTCGCCTCGGCCACCCTGGCGGCGATCGCCGACGAGGTGGCGCTCCAGGGGCAGCTGCTGGCCCGGGCCTTCCTCGTCGAGGTGGCCGAACGGGTCGGCGCCGACGACGTGACCACCATCGGCATCGCCCAGGCGGCCGGCATCGCCGGGCTGACCACCAAGCGGCTGGCCGCGACGCTCGGCGCCCCGGCCACCCTCGCCGGGCTGGCCGACGTGCTCGCGGTCCACCCGCTGTTTCTGCCCCGCAGCTACGTCGACCTCGACCTACGCTGCGCCCAGGCCGGCGACCAGCTGCTTATTCGCTTGCGCCCGTGCCCGGCGCTCGACGAGGCGGACGGGCTGTCCTGGGCGGCGCTGCTTGCCGGGCCCGGCGGCGACGCCATCCTGCGGGCAGCGGTCGTGTGCCTGGTGCCGACCGCCCGGCTGGAGCGGGTCGGCGGCGAGACGGCGGCCTGGCATATCACCGACGACCCCGACGGCGAGCCCGCTGAGCAGCCCGACTCGGTCACCCTCACCGAGTTCTCCACCGGCGCCACCTTCGGGTTTGAGCGCCGCCAGGTGGGCGAGTCGGTGACCCCCGTGGCTTCACCGCACCGTCGGTGATTCCTGAGGTGCTGCCCGGGGGGAGGTGACGGCGAGCGGCCTCCTCGGGCCAGCGTGAGACCGCCCGAGCCCGGGGGCTACCTTTCGGCGATGACGATTGATCGTGGCAACGAGCAGAATGCGCCACCCGCTTCGACGCAGATCGTGCGGGCGGTTCGCGAGGGCGGGGCGGCACCGGCGGCGGCGTGGGCGTTTGCCTTTCTGGTCGTCAGGCTCTTTGCCATCTCCGGGTACAACTGGGACACGGCCTTTCTGGTCAGCACCACGCTGGGCCTGGAGGACGGGCTGAGAATCCTGTTCGGGTCGTTCATGACCGCTCGGCTGGTGGTTGCGCCGCTGCTCGTCACACTCCTGCCGCTGTTAATGGCAGCCTTTCTGTGGTCGCCCAAGGGCCGTCGCCCAACGGTGGTGCTGCTGGCCGGCCTGGCGCTGACCACCCTGACGTCGCTGACCCTGAGCTACCGCGCCTGGTGGTTGCTCCCGGCGACCGCAGCGGTGTTCGGCGTTCTGGTGCTCATCCACCGTCGGCAAGCGGGCGCACCGCTGCGGCGGCTCCTGGCTGCAACCATCGAACGCATCGGCTGGGTGGTCGCCATCGGCGCCCTGGGGGTTGCGTTGGCCACGCAGACACCGTGGGTTCCGCGAGAGCGGATCGAGACCACCAACGGCAGGATCACCGGGTATGTCATGAGCGTCGACCCCGGGTACCTCAACGTGCTCACCGACGATCACAACTTCGTGATCGTCCTCACCAGCGACGTCATCAGCCGCGACTGAATCCAGCTGATCGCGCAGCTCGGCAGCCCGACAACGTCAGAGCGGCAGGGTGTGTTGGAGCAGGCCGGTTCCCTCGGTGCGTTCGGCGAGGATCATCATGAACTCGAGGGCATCGATCCGGACGGTCTCGCCACCGGAGCCCGAGGTGAAGGTGCCTCCGGCGGGGCCGGTCAGCTCGAGGGTGAAGGGTTCGTCGAAGTAGCCCGCCCATTCGGCGACGATGTCGGCGACGATGCGTCCGTCGTGCGTGGCGTCGAGGTCCATCGGGTGGCCGGTCGCTGCGGCGATGTCCATGCGGTGCGCCCATACGTCACGGGTGAATCCCATGTCGAACAGGTACGTCAGCGGCTGACGTCCGACCGGTTCGGGCAGGTTGAGCAGCGGCAGGCGACCGATCGGCTTGGGCAGCTTGTTGCGAGCGATCCGGGCCTTCTCGGAGTTGGTGTCCCACTCAGCGATGAGCTCGTCGGTGCTCACATCCGAGCGCTCCCGAACCTGCACCTCGTTCATGCCGTCCCACCAGTGCTTGGCACCGATCTCCCTCACGATGGGCCGACCGGTGCGGACCTGGCGCACAAACTCGCGCGGTGAGATCTGTCCGGCGGCGCCGCCGACGACGTGGGCGGCCATCGCCCGCACGTCCCACCGTTCGCAGTCGGTGGAGGCGATCCAGTCGTCGGGCCCGAGGCTCCGCAGCTGCTCGCCAAACCTGCGATTCTCGACGGCGGTGATTGCCGTCGCCTCGTCGTGGGTGATCCTCGGGATCCTGGTCACGTCGACGCTGGTCTCGGTCGTCATTTTGGTGCCTTCTTCTAGTTGGACTGCTGTGCTGGGCTCTTCCGTTCGATCTGGGCGAGGTACATCTCGACCGCCTGGCGCGAGAGGCGCACCCAGCGGTCGCCGCCGGGATCGTTGGCAACCTGCTGGTGCGTCAGGCCGGACACGATGGCGGTGAACAGGTCGAGGTCGCCGGGTTCGCCGACCCCGGCAGCGGCGAGGCGTTCCTGGCCGATCGCGTAGAACTCTCTTGCGACGGCGTAGGACTGCTCGGACGGCTCGAAGCCGGGGATGGTGCGCTGGAAGAGCAGCTGGTGGCGAACGGTGTCGGCCGCCGAAAATCGGGTGAGCTCCTCGACGAGATCGACGAGCGCCTCGTGGGGGTCGTCGTGCTCGGGCAGCGCCGAGACCGTCTCGATCAGCTGCCTGTTCCCGTCGGCGAACATGGCGTCGTAGAGGGCGAGCTTGGAATCGAAGTAGGCGTACAGCGACGGCTGACGGAGGCCCACCCGGTCGGCGAGGTCCCGCAGCGAGATGGCGGCGAGGCCGTCGCGCCGCGCGAGCGTCCAGGCTTCGGCGACGATCGTGGCCCGCTTGGCCAGGTGGCGTTCTCGGCGCCGGTCGGTCGGTGGGGCGGGAGTGGTCATGGCGTCTTTCGGGGGGGGTGGGTGGGATGGGGCTTGACGGCGTCAGCCTGCGACGAGCAGGCGCTCGTCGTAGGAGTCGGCCAGCGCGTTCAGAGCGGCGGAGGCGTCGCCGTTGAAGGCCGAGCCGTGCATGGTGGCCAGGGTGGTGGCGCCCAGGTCGGCGAGGCGGCGGATCGTCGGGGCGGTCGCAGGCGTCAGGCAGGTGGCGCCGAACATGTCCTCGGCCACTGCGGCCGCAGCAAGCACGTCGTTGTCGACCAGTGGGTCGGCCTCGCCCAGCTGTGTCATCAGGTCGCCGCAGAAGAGGGTGCCGGTGGTCTCGTCGAAGATCAGGCGGGCCTCCCAGCCGTGGGGCACGTGCGGGGTGTCGATGTGGCGCACCCGGTGGCTGCCGAGCTCGATCACCTGGCCGTCCTCGAGGGGTACCGGCGGCCGGTCGGCCATGTCGTTGAGCGACACCATGCAACCGAGGGCGCCGTGGGTGATCTGGGCGCCGGGCGCAGCGGCGAGGAATTGGTTCATCGAGCCGCACTCGTCGGCCTCGATGTGGCCGAAGGCGATCCAGCGCAGGTCCTCGAGCGGCACCAGCGTGCCGACCGCCTCGGACACCAGTGGAAACAGCTGGCGGTGACCGGTGTGAAACAGCATCGGCTGCTCGTCGCGGATCAGGAACTGGTTGAACGTCATGCCTGTGGGCCCGACGTCGGGGATGTAGGTGGAGAGCCGGAACGTGTCCGGTGCGATCTCGTCGACGGCGGTGTGCATGGTGGGCCCCCTCATTCGATGCGGATCGCCCGTCGACCCGCTACCTATCAACGATAGATAAACGATCGCTGATAGGCAATGGGGAATCGTCACAATTGCAGAATTGTGCGGAGACCGTCGTCGATGTCGTCGAGCAAAACCTGAGGTATCCGGCCCGCATGCGCAGCCAGCAACGACCGATCGATCAGTTCCAGCCCGAGCGGTACGGCTACCGAGTCTTTGGGGAGCCCGGTCGCAACAGCCGGGAGCAAGACGTTGCCAGCGATGCCTGCCCGCCCGACCCTCGAGGTCAGCGGAACGACGTGGGTCTGCCAGACGTCAACGGCCAGGACGTCGACCGATGAGACCACGATGCATGGTCGACGCTTGTCGAGTTCGATCCAGTACACGCCGCCGCGGGCTACCACGGCGCCGACCGCTCCATTCGTTCCATCGCCACCCGCGATTCCTCGTCGGTGGGACGCTCGGGCCCTGCCAGCGCTGCGTCGGCCAGCAACTGTTGGCCGAGGCTCAGCGCACCCTGCGCTGCGGCATGGCGGCGGAGCTGATCTGCGACCCACGTCGAGAACGGCACGTCGAGGCTCTCGATGATCGGGGTCACGTCGTCCGGAAGGCTGATCGTCTTATTGGCCATGTACGTAGTGTACATACGTACATGGCCGGATTTACGTCGACTTCATGAGTCTTCGAGTGGCCAGGCTCGCACCCAGTCGAGGAGCAGCTTCTGCGGCAGCGCATCGGCGTCGACCGGGCCGGCATAGGCGCCCATGAACATGTCGAACACGATCACCTCGGGGTGGTCGTCGAAGGGCCAGGTGGGCTCGTCGCCGTCAGGTCGCTCGTGCACGGCGGTCTGTTCGTCGTCGATGAAGAAGCGGATTTCGCCCTCTGCCCACTCGACGGCGTAGGTGTGCCACTCGGTGACGTCGACCGGGGTGGAGGTCGCCCGTCCCCAGTCGGTCAGCGCCTCGATCGCCGCCGGGGGAGTGGAGTGCAGGTTGGACTCGACGTAACCCATCGATTGGGGATCGCCCTTGTTTGCCGTTGTGCGGGCGAAATGCTCCATCACGTCGATCTCGCCAAAGTCGGGCCACTGGTCGTCGTTGACCAGCCAGAACGCCGGCCAGGTGCCCTCGGCATCGGGCAGCTTCATCCGAGCCTCGAACCGTCCGTACTGGAACGACTCCTTGGTCTGGATCATCGCCGAGGTGTACTCGGCGTCCTTGTACTGCTCCTTGTGAGCCTCGATCACCAGGTTGCCGCCCTCGACGCGCACGTTCTTCTCGCGGTCGGTCTGGCGGGAGTCGTGGCGCTTCTCGATGATCGGCTGCCACACGTCCCAATCGACGGACCCAGAGGTGTCGAACTCGTCGGCGAAGAGCGGCTCGGGCTCGGAGGACGCTGCGTCGGTGGTCGACGATCCGGCGGTGTCGTCGTCGGAGCCCCGATTGTCGGATGCCTGGTCGGTGGCCGTCGTGCCACCGCAGGCCGACACCGACATGAGGAGCGCGGCGGCGATGGCGGTCGACCATGCGCGGCCGGTCGAAGCTCTTCTGACGTTCACGGCAACCTCCGGGGTAAAGGGTTCCTCACGCTAGACGTGTGCGCCTACGGCGACCGGGCCGACTCGTTCGACGCTTTCGCCGCTAGTTAGGCTTCCCTAAAGCCGCGTCACCCTCGTGCACGCGGTCGTTTTTCTAGCATGGAACGAGGTTGACCGTGGAGAGATCGAACCGTCGACGTATGCGGACGGCGCTGGTGGGCGTGGCTGCGATGGCGCTGATCGCCGCCGGGTGTGGTGGCGACGATTCCGGCTCGGCTTCGGGCGACGACTCCGGCGTCACGCTGACGATGTACACCGACCAGCACGCCGAGCTGGTTGAGGGTCTCACCGCCGCCTACACCGCCGAGACCGGCGTGCGCTTCGACATCCAGAACGGTGCCACCGTCGGCCAGATCGAGGCGGAGGGTGCGGCGTCGCGGGCCGACGTGTTCCTGTCGGAGGACCCTGGGCCGATCGCCCAGCTTGGCGCCGCCAACCTGCTCGAACCGGTCGACAAATCGACCCTCGACCAGGTGCGGCCCGGCCTGAGTTCGAGCGACGGCCTGTGGGTGGCCTACGCGGCCCGCAGCCGCGTTCTGTACTACAACCCGGAAAAGATCGACGAGGCCGACCTGCCAAAGACGCTGGCCGACATCGTCGACCCGCAGTACAAGGGCGAGTTTGCCTGGGCGCCGTCCGGCGCCTTCGTCGCCACCACCCAGTACCTGCTGGCCACCGAGGGCGAGGCCAAGACCACCGAGTTCCTCAAAAAGGTGAAGGCCAACGGCGTCAACGAGCAGAAGAACGGCAACGTGCGGGACACGGTCGAGGCGGGCAAGCACGCCATGGGCCTGTCCAACCACTACTACTGGTGGGTGCTGGCCGACGAGTCGGGCGGGCCGGACACGATGACGTCGAAGATCTACCACTTCCCGACCGAGGACCCCGGCAACCTCATCCTCTCCTCGGGCGCAGGCATCCTCAAGGCGAGCGACCAGATCGACGAGGGCCAGGAGTTCCTCGCCTGGCTGACTTCTCCCGAGGGCGGCCAGAAGCTGATCGCCGACGCCGACATCGACGTGTCCGGCGCCCAGTATCCGGTGGCGAAGGGGATGGACAGCTCGATCGCCGGCAGCCTGGACGATATTGAGTCGCCCAGCTTCGACATGGATGAGCTGGCCAACTCCGACCAGGCCCAGAAGCTGCTGAAGCAGTTGGGAATGTCGAGCGGATGACCCTGCGGGGTCCACGGCTTGGGACGACGGCGATCGCGTGCGGCGCGGTCGCTGTCGCCGCGCTGTCGATCGCCCCGGTCGTCTACCTGTTCGTCACCGGCATCTCCTTTGGGGATCTGGCCGACGAGCTCGGCTACGAGGCCACCACGTCGGCGGCGCTGCAGACGGTTCAGCTGGTGCTGGTCGTCACCGTCCTCACCGTCGTGCTCGGCGTGCTGGCGGCGCTCCTGGTGGCGCGTACGTCCATTGCCTTTCCACGAGCCTGGACCGTGCTGTTGGCCCTCCCGTTGGCGGTGCCCGGTTTCGTCAGCTCCTACGCTGTCTTCGCCGCCGAGTTGGTCTATGCGCCCAGCCTGACCTGGGTGACCAGCTTCTTCGGTGCGTCGCTGGTGCTGGCGCTCAGCCTGTACCCCTACGTGTTTCTGCCGTGCGTCGTGGCGCTGCGCACGGTCGATCCCGCCCAAGAGGAGATGGTGGCCAACCTGAGACCTCGCTGGACCAGCCGGTTCTGGCACGTGACGCTGCCCGCGTTGCGGCCGGCGCTGGCAGCCGGCGTTTTGATCGTGGCCCTGCACGTGCTCGCCGAATACGGGGCGATGGTGCAGCTGGGACGCAGCACGCTGACCACCAAGGTGATGGCCGAAATGCTGGACTACGGCGACTACCAGTCCGCCCGCTCGCTGTCGCTGCTGCTCGCCGGTCTGTCGATACTCGTCCTCTTCGGCACCCGGCTGATCTCGCGCTCCGGCACCGCACTGCACGGCGCACGAGGCCTCGACCGCCCACCGGCGCGACTCCAGCTCGGGCGTTGGCACCTGCCCGTCATGGTGGTGGCACTGAGCGTGCCCCTGCTCGCGCTCGGCCCGACGCTGGTGATGACCGCCCGCGGGCTGACCAACACCGGTCGGACGGTGACGACCGACTGGGGGCAGGTCGGCAGCGCCCTGGGGAGCACGGCCGGCTACGCGCTGGCGGCGGCGGCGATCGCCACCGCGGTCGCCTTTCCGGTCAGCTGGTGGGTAGGGCGCCGTCCATCGCTGCGATCGGTGCTCACCGAGCGAGCGGTGTGGGTGGCCCATGCCATCCCCAGCGCCATCCTGGCCCTGGCCCTCGTCTACCTGGCCACCCGCCTAGCGCCATCGCTGTACAAGATGCCGGTCGTGCTCGTCGCCGCCTACGTCATCCTGTTTCTGCCGCTGGCCGTCGGCTACCAGCGGGTGGGCCTGGAGGCGTCCCGGCAGCTCTACGACGACGTCGCCGCCTCGTTGGGGTCCCGCCCGGCAAGGACCTTCGCCCGGGTCACCCTGCCGCTGGCGCTACCCGGGTTCGTCGCCGGGGCGATCCTCGTCGGCCTCGACGCCAGTAAGGAACTGACGACGACGCTGATGCTGATCCCGTTCAACAGCCAGACCCTGTCGACCCAGCTGTGGGCGACGACCAACGGCGAGGCGCTCGACTTCACCGCGGCGGCGCCCTACGCCGCCATGCTCGTGTTGCTCGGCGCGGTGCCGGTGGCTCTGCTCGTCCGCAATGCGCTTCGCAGCGCCGATCCGACCCGGGCCGATTCGGCGCGTGGTGCCCCGGTCCGGGTCGACCCGATCCTGGCCGAAGCGGGGGCGATCACGTGGTCGGTCGACGACGACGTCGATACGATGACCGACCCGTGCTGAGCGTCCGCGACCTGTCCAAGACCTTCCCGGCGCGTCGGGGCGACGCCACCGTCGCCCTCGACCGGGCCAGCCTCGAGGTCGAGTCCGGCAGCTTCGCCACCGTGCTGGGCCCGTCCGGGTCGGGCAAGACCACGCTGCTGCGCTGCATCGCCGGGTTTGAGAACCCCAGCGATGGCGTGATCACCCTGGCCGGTCGTACGCTCAACTCGCCGACGACCGCCCCCGTGCGGCCCCACTCCCGGGGCATCGGCATCGTCCCCCAGGAAGGTGCGCTGTTCCCGCACCTCAGCGTCGCCCGCAACATCGCCTTCGGGCTGACCGGCACGTCCCGCTCGGCCCGTCGCGATCGGGTCGACGAGCTGCTCGACCTCATCGGCCTGACCGGGTTGGGCGACCGCAAGCCACACCAGCTGTCCGGTGGTCAGCAGCAGCGGGTGGCGCTGGCCCGGGCGCTCGCCCCCGAGCCCAAGCTGATCCTGCTCGACGAACCGTTCTCGGCCCTCGACGCCAAGCTGCGCGTCGAGCTGCGCGAGGAGGTCCATCACCTGCTGCGGCGTGTCGGTGCCACCGCCATGTTGGTCACCCACGACCAGTCCGAGGCGCTGGCGATGGCCGACCACCTGATCGTGATCCGCGACGGTCGCATCGTGGCCGCCGACGACCCGCGCGACGTCTACGACCGCCCGCCCGACCTGGACACCGGCCGGTTTCTCGGCGACGCCACCGTGCTTCCCGGCCAAGCCCTGAACACGCCGACGGGTGCCGAGGTGGACTGCGCGCTCGGTCGCCTGAGCGTCGACGCCTGGCACGGCGCCGAAGGCCCCTGCCAGGTGCTGATCCGGCCGGAGGAACTCAGCGTCGAACAGACGGCGGCGCCTGACGAACCCGGCGCGATCGGGGTGGTCGAGGCGCTGTCCTACCACGGGGCCGACCTGCGGCTGCACGTCGCGCTGGACGAACTGCCGGTCAACCTGACCGTGCGGGTCCCCGGCCGCTGCCGCTATGCAGCAGGGGATCGGGTGCGCATCACGACGGCGCACCCGGTATGCACGTTTCCCGCCGAGGCAAGCTGACCCGGGATGGAGCTGTCGCTGCTGGCGATCACAGCGATGTCGCTGCTGGGGGTCTTCGCCGGGTGGCTCGGCTCGATCGTTGGGATCGGCGGCGGGCTGATCATCGTGCCGGTGCTCGTGTTGGGGTTTGGCTTCGACATCCGGGTGGCGGTCGCCACCTCGCTGGTCGCGGTCGTGGCCACCTCCACCGCTGCGGGCAGCAGTTATGTGGGGCGGGGCCTGGCCAACATGCGCCTGGGGATGACCCTCGAGGTGGCGACGACGATCGGCGGGATCATGGGTGGCCTGATCGCAGTGCTCGTCTCACCGTCGCTGCTCTCCGGACTGTTCGCCGTGTTGATGCTGGCGACGGCGCTGACCGTAGTGCGGGGCGGACGCAAGCCGGAGCGCGTTGACGCGGAAGCGAGCGATTCCGAACCGGATGCCGAGCCGATCGGGTGGGAGGAACCGGGCACGCTCGCCGGTGCCTACTACGACGAACATCGTGGTGAGCTGGTGCGCTACGGGGCGAACCGCCTGGCGCTCGGCGCCGCCGCCTCGCTGGTGGCGGGCACCGTGTCGGGCATGCTCGGCGTGGGTGGCGGGTTCATGAAGGTGCCGGCGATGACCGAGGGCATGGGTGTGCCGATCAAGGTGGCGGCCGCCACGTCCAACTTCATGATCGGTGTCACCGCGGTAGCCAGCCTGTTCATCTACTTCGCCCGGGGCTACGTCGAGCCCTACGCAGCGGCGCCGGTGGCGCTGGGCGTCGTGGGCGGCGCACTGATCGGGGCGGCGACCTCGTCGAGGGTGTCGCCGACGGTGCTGCGGAGGCTGTTGGTTGCGGTGCTGGTGTTGGTGTCAGTGCAGATGGCGTTGAAGGCATTTGGGGTGGACGTTGGCCGCTGACCCGCTGTCGATGTCGGCCGCCTCCCAGGAGGTGATCCACCGCGATCAGCGGGCGGTGCAGCTGCTGTTGCGCGTGGGGCTGGGCCTTGCGGTGGCGCTGATGGCCATCGGCCTGGGGTTGAAGGTGGCGTCCGGGTCGCACCGGTCGTCGGGCATCGAGCTGTTTGCGCTGACCTCGGGGTCGACCGCCGACCTGGTGATGGCCCTTGGGGTGCTCGTGCTCGCGGCGACGCCGCTGTTTCGGGTTCTCGCCCTGGTCGTGCTGTGGACCCGCGAGCGCGACTGGCGCTTCGTCGTCGTGGCACTGCTGGTCGTCGTCACCCTCAGCATGGCCATCGTCCTCGGCCACGGTTAGCCGCCGGGGTTCGGCCGGCGGTTAGGCGCGCTTTCGGTTCCGCCGCTGCAACAGCAACATGATCAGCGCGCCGACTACGGCGGTGACGATCAGCACGACGATCAGCGGAGCCTTGACGGTCACAAAGAAGATGTCCACCGAGACCTTCTCAGTGTTGGGCACGATGAACCACACCAACAGAATGAGAAGGACCGCCGGGGGGCCGTACTGCTTGAGCAGCGCCATCCCGTCCGACTTGGGCTTCCCTGCGGTACCCGGTCCGGGTTGATTGGTGCTCATCGAATGCCTCCTGGTGCGCCACGATGGGGCCGACGCAGACGGTAGCCGCGGGAGGCTGCGCAGGTGCGACCATCTGAGGCATGAGACGACCAGGAATGACGGTGACGGGGGCGCACGCGGTGATCACCGGTGGATCGAGCGGCATCGGCGAGGCAACGGCGCTGGAACTGGCCCGCCGGGGCGCCCGCGTCACGCTGCTCGCCAGGGATCCCGACCGACTTCGGGCTGCCGCCGACCGGATCGAGGCGGCGCTGGGCGGCGCCGCCTCGGTCGGCCCCGTCTCGGTAGGCACTGTGTCGGTCGATGTTGCCGACCGGGAAGCGGTCGTCGACGGATTTGGGGGAATCGTCGCCGAGCGGGGAGAGGTCGATGTGCTGGTCACGTCGGCGGGCATCACCCGGCCCGGCCGGTTCACCGAGCTGAGCGACGAGGTGTTCACCTCGATGATCGACGTCGACTACTACGGCACCCTGTGGCCGATCCGGGCGGTGGTGCCGTCGATGATCCGGCGGGGGAGCGGGTCGATCGTTGCGGTCTCCTCGGCGGCCGCGATCGTCGGCATCTACGGCTACTCGGCTTACGGCGCCGCCAAGTTTGCCGTGCGCGGGTTGACCGAATCGCTGCGCACCGAGTTGGCACCCCACGGGGTGAACGTTGCCTGCGCCTACCCGGCCGACGTCGACACCCCGATGCTCGCCGAGGAGGAACAGTTCAAGCCGGCCGAGACGGCGGCGATCGCCGGATCGATCCAACCGGTGCCGCCCGAACGGGTGGCGGCCGCCATCGTCGCCGGTATCGAGCGAGGTCGCCCCGAGATCTATGCCGATGCTCAAAGCCGCGCGCTGGCCAGGACCGTCGCAACCGTTCCGGGAGTGTTTCGTGCGGTCTTCGATCGCCGGGTTCGTTCGGTCGGCCCGCACGTTGGGTAGGCGCCGTCCGCTCGGGGGAGTTCAATCAACAATCATTGTTGGGCAGCATGCTTGGCTGTTCAGCAATGCAGTGTTAACTTGCCAACAATGAGGTCGCCGGAAGCAATGACGACGCTGTTTCGCAGCAAGGGGCGCAAGGTCACCCCGCAACGCCAGCGCATCTTCCACGTCCTGCACGGCAACGAACGTCATCCGACAGCGGAGGGCGTCTACGCCGACATCATCGATGACATGCCCACGGTGTCCTTGCGCACCGTGTACCAAACACTGGCGGAGCTGACCGAGCTGGGGGAGATCAACAAGATCGACCTGGGCACCGGGTCGGCTCGTTTCGATCCCAACGTCGAGGCCCACCATCACCTGGTGTGCGACGACTGCGGTGCCATTCGGGACGTCACTGCCAACACAACCGAGATTCGTGTACCAGCCCGTCAGCGGGGTGGCTTTCGGGTCGAGGAAACCGAGGTGGTCTTTCGAGGCCGGTGCCGCGACTGCCTCGCCACACAACGCACCGGAGAGTGAGGGACCAGCTATGGCAGAACTCAAGGGATCACAGACCGAATCCAACCTGAAGGAGGCGTTCGCCGGGGAATCCCAGGCCAACCGCCGCTACCTGTACTTCGCCCAGAAGGCCGACATCGAGGGCTACCCCGACGTCGCCGCTCTGTTCCGCTCGGTTGCCGAAGGTGAGACCGGTCACGCGTTCGGTCACTTCGACTTCCTCGCCGAGACCGGCGACCCCGCCACCGGCGAGCCGGTCGGCAGCACCGAGGACAACCTGCGCTCGGCGATCGCCGGCGAGACCTATGAGTACACCGAGATGTACCCCGGCTTCGCCAAAACCGCCCGCGACGAGGGCTTCGAAGAGGTTGCCGAGTGGCTCGAGACCTTGGCACGCGCCGAGAAGAGCCACGCCGGCCGCTTTGGCAAGGGCCTCGAGAACGTCAGCTGACGTTTGGGGCCTCGCCCCTCACAACCGGGACGCCGCACGGGTCCCTCTCGAACACATGATTCACGCGGACCGCGATCGACTCAGTCGGTCGCGGTCTGGTGTTTCACGGTCGGTTCTGCCTTCCCTCCCATTCGACCAAAGCCAACCCACTCCAACACCAACTCCCGATAGGAGCATCACATGAGCAGGTCCCTCTCATTGGACGACATCGTCGACAACGCCGCCTACGAGGACGAGCGCGACGAGTTCCGCACCAGGATCATCGCCCTCAAGAAGCTGCGGCGCGTTGGTGTCGGCGAGTTCATCACGCTGATGTTTGAAAACCGCGACACGATGCGCTTTCAGATCCAGGAAATGGCCCGGGTGGAGCGCATGGAGACCGACGCGCAGATCATCGAGGAACTGGAGACCTATAACCCGCTCATCCCCCAGCCGGGCAACCTGTCGGCCACCCTGTTCGTCGAGTTGACCAACGATGAGGACCTGCGCACCTGGCTGCCCAAGCTGGTCGGCATCGAGCGCTCGATCGAGCTGCGCCTGTCCGACGGGTCGGTCATCGTCGACACGCCCGAGGCCGAACACGAGGCCCAGCTGACCCGCGAGGAGATCACCGCCTCGGTCCACTACATCGGCTTCGAGCTGACCCCCGCCCAGGTCGAGACGTTTGCCTCCGGCCCGGTGGAGTTGGCGGTCAACCACCCCGAGTACCAGGCGTCGGTGAACCTGGGCGAGGGCACCGCGGCTGAGCTGATCGCCGACCTGCGGCAGGACTGAGCGGCCGGCACCGCCGGTCCGGGGCGGTCCGGTTGGGGCAGAACCCAGGGTGGGCCCCGAGTGTCTGGTGCGTTTCTGTCATCAAATTGCCGACCGGTCGACCTTATTTCGTAAGAAATTTTGAGCTGGTCGTTACGGGACCGTAATGTTCTGACCATGCAGAGTTGGCAACGCAGCGCCTCGTGTGCAGGCCTCGAATCGAGCATCTTCTACCCTCCCTCCGACGAGGAAGCGGGACGGGCCAAGGCGGTGTGCGCGGAGTGCCCGGTGCGTCAGGACTGCCTTGAGTTCGCCATCACCGTCCGCGAGAAAGAGGGCGTGTGGGGCGGTGCCACCGCTGTGGAACGTCAGCGCTTGGTGCGCCGCAGGCGGCGCGAGCGCCGTGCGGCCCTCGCCTCAACAGGCTGAGCCCTGCGCTACCGGGGAAGCCCGCCTCAGCCGGTCGAGTCCACCTGGGGGCGATCCCCGGCTGCCCCGGTCTCGACCACCGCCGTCGCACGATCCCGGGCCTGCAGTTCCCGGCACAGCTGGACCGTGATGCGCCCAGTGATCGGCGGCAGCACAAACAGCAGGATCCGCAGGCTCCAGATCACGGCGTTGACCGACAGGCCAAAGGTGATCGAGATCACGTCGGAGCTTCCGGCGACCAGCAGGACGCCGAGGAAGGTCAGCCCGCCCACGCCGATCCCGGTGCGGCGGGGATTGTCGCGGGGCCGCTCGAGCACGTGGTGCGCCTCGCCGTCGCCGAACTTGCGGGCCTCGATCCACGGCCACAGGTAGATCAGCGTGAACACCGCCCCGATCAGCAGCACGCCAGGGAAGAACACGTTGGCCACGGTGAAGCCGCCGAGGCGGATCTCCCAGTTGGGGAACAGCCTGAGCGCCCCGTCCGGCCAGCCCATGTACCAGTCGGGCTGGGAGGCCGACGACACGTTGGCCACCCGGAAGGGCCCGTAGTTCCAGATGGCGTTGATCTGTGCGACGCCGCCCAGCAGTGCGAGGAGGGCGGCGGTGAGGAAGAACAGCCCGACCGCCTTGGCGGCGTAGGTGGGCCAGAGGCGCTGGCCGACCACGTTGTCCTCGCGCTCCCGCTTGCCCGGGAAGTGGGTGTGCTTGGACCGGATCAGTAACGCCAGGTGCACGCCGATCAGGCCGGCGAGCAGGGCCGGTATCAACAGCACGTGGGCGACGAACAGGCGCTGGAGGGTGTCGGGTCCCGGGTAGGGGCCCCCGAACGCCAGCGACGACAGCCAGGTGCCGCCGACCGGGATGGAGAGGATCATCGAGTTGGCGATGCGCAGCCCGACCGCCGACAGCTGGTCGTCGAGCAGCGAATAGCCGGCGAAACCGTTGACCATGCCCAGCAGCAGCATGGTGACGCCGACCACCCAGTTGATCTCCCGGGGCTTGCGAAATGCGCCGGTGAAGAAGATACGGGCCATGTGTACGACGATCGCCGCCACGAAGATCAGCGCCGCCCAGTGATGGATCTGGCGCATCACCAGGCCGGCACGCACGTCGAAGCTGAGCGAGATCGCCGACCTGTACGCCGCCGACATCTCGACGCCCTGCAGCTTCTCGAAGCTGCCGTTGTACACGACGCTCTGAAACGACGGCTCGTAGAAGAACGACAGCCACGTGCCGGTGAGCAACAGCACGACGAAGCTGTACAGCGCCACCTCGCCGAACAGGAACGACCAGTGGTCGGGGAACACCTTGTCAAGCAGCTTTTTGGTGTACTTCGCCCCGCCGAGCCGCTCGTCGAACCAGGTGAGCAGCCGCACGGTGAGCACGGGCTTTGGGGCGCTCACGAGTCGCGGTCCTGGGTCCAGAAGCCGGGCCCGACCGGCCGTTCAAAGTCGCCCTCGGCCACGAGATATCCCTCGTCGTCCATGCCGATCGGCAGCTGGGGCAGGTCCCGGGGGGCCGGGCCGAAGATCACTTTGCAGCCCTTGGTGACATCGAACGTGCTCTGGTGGCATGGGCAGAACAACAAGCCCTGGTTGGACTCGTACAGGCCGACCGGGCAACCAGCGTGGGTGCAGATCTTGGAGAACGCCACCAGGGTGCCCAGCCCGTAGCCCTCCCGACTGGTCTGGGGGCCGAGCTGTTCGGCGGTCAGGCGGATCAACAGGGTGGGCGAGTTGGCATCGTCGAGGTGGCCCTCGGGCATGACGGTCAGCACACCGGACGTGGCGATGTCGCCGGGCTTCACCGGCTGGCCCTCGGGAGTGACCAGCCGCACGCCCTTGGCCATCGGAGTGGTGGTCAGCCCCTGACCCGGACGCGGGCCCAGCGACCGCAAGGGAAACAGCACGGCGACGCCGAACGCAGCGGCCACCCCGCCGAGCATGCGCACCAGGATCTTGCGTCGGCCCACGTCCTCCTCGGCGAGCTCCAGGTCGTCCTCCAGGGCTTCGAGCTCCTCGGGCGGTGAGGCGAGCGGCTCGCGGTACTCCTCGACCTCCTCGGCGGGCAGAAAGCGGTGCGCCCACGACACCAGGCCGATGCCGATGCCGGCCAGCGCCAGCGCCAAAAAGATCCCCTCCGCCTGCGGTTGCCCCCCGATGGCGTACACCCAGGCCAGCGCAATCGAGGCGACGATCGCCATCGAGAAGGCCATGACCGGCACCGTGACCCGGCCTCCGATGATCAGGTGGGCGTCCTCGGCCCGGGGAACGAGCGTCGGATCGACCGCCTCGTCGCCATCGACCGCCGCGTCGCCGTCGGTGGGCATGTCGCCGTTGGCGGTGCTGCCCGTGGAGCTGTGGTCCGGGTGATCGCTCACTGCTCGCCCCGATCATCGCCGGACTTGGCGTGCCTTGGTTTACGGGTAATCCAGCGCATGGCGCCGAACAGCACGGTGGTCAGCGCCACCCAGGCGACGAACCCCTCGGGCACCGGCCCGACCGCTCCCAGATCGAAGCCGCCCCGGCCCTCGCGGTCGTTCAGCGTGAGGGCATAGGCGGCGATGTTGTCGGCCTCCGAGCGGGAGAGGGTGTCGGGGCCGAACACGGGCATCTGCCCGGGGCCGGTGCGCATCGCCTCGACCAGTTCGGTCGCCGATGCGTCCCACAGCGTCGGAGCGGCCCGGCCCTGGCTGAGCGCACCGCCCGAACCAGCGGCGTTGTGGCAGGCCGCACAGTTGGCCCGGAACAACTCGCCGCCCAGGGCCAGGTCCGGGTTGCTGACGTCGACCTCGGGGATCGCCGGCCCGGGGCCGCCGGGACCGACGAGCGTGCCGACGTAGGCGACCAGCGCCTCGATCTCGTCGTCGGGATAGGCGGTGGGCTTGCGAACCGCCTGGGCGTTCGGGCTGGCGAGGGGCATGCGGCCCGTGCGGATCTGGAAGTCGGCCGACGCCTCACCGACCCCGTACAGGCTTGGCGCCTTCACCCCGCCCTCGAGCGTGCGCCCCTTGGCGTCAACCCCGTGGCAGGTGGCGCAGCCGGTGACGAACAGGTCGCGGCCGGCCTTCACCAGCGCATCGTCGGCAGTCCCTGCCGTCGGAAGGGCTGAGGCAGGGAGTGGGGCATTCGGCGGTGCGACGGCACCGACCCCGCCGGTCAGCGCGAACACCGCCGCCACCATCGTTGCCCCGAGCGCGAGCTGGGCCCAGACACGCCGTGGCACCGTCGTCAGCCGATCACGTAGACGGTGAGAAAGACGGCCACCCACACCACGTCGACGAAGTGCCAGTACCAGTCGGTGGCCAGGCGAAAGCCGGGCGTGTCGGTTTCGGTGCGGAGCGCCGTCAGGTAGAACACCAGCAGTCCCAGGCCCAACACGACGTGCAGGCCGTGGAAGCCGGTGAGCAGGTAGTAGATGCTGCCGTACGCGCCGCCGCTGTCCATCGTGAAGCCGTTGCCCAGGTACTCGACGGTCTGGTTGGCCATGAAGGCAATGCCGAGGGCCAGCGTGAGTCCGCCCCAGCCGATGGCCGCCCTCATCTGGCGACGCTCGGCGGCGCGGTGGCTGAGGATCATCGTGCCCGACGATGCAACGAGCAACACCGTGAAGATGGCGGTACGCCACACCTCCAGCCCGATTCCGGCCGGCGGCCACGGGTCGTTGGCGGAGCGAAGGGTGAACCAGGCGGCGAAGAGGCCGGAGAAGAACATCACCTCCGAGCCCAGCCACACGGCCATGCCCACGGCAGCCGGGGTGGGTCGGCGAATGGTCGGTTTAACGCCGATGTCAGCCGATGCCGTTGTGAAGTCCGGGGCGAGATCCGCCATGGCAAGCAACATAGTGCGATGCTGAATCGGCGTCGATGAAAATCAAATTCAAATGTGTCGAATCGGTCAGATTTTGCCGTCGCTTGTGGTTCAATGGCAGCAATGCGGTACTGGTGCGGTTCGATCTCCGGCTCCGGTGGCTTCGGCTGGCTGCCCGCGCTGGCGGTGATTGCTGCCGCCGCGTGGTATGGCGCCTCGGCGCTGTTGCTGCATCGGCGGGGTGGCTCCTGGCCGTTGGGCAGGGCGATCTGGGCGGGTATTGGCGTTGCGGTTGCCGTTGCGGTCACCCAGGGACCGGTCGAAGGCCTGGCGATGCAGCGCTTCAGCTTTCATTCCGTTCAGCACGTGGCGCTGGGCATGTTCGTCCCGCTGTGCATCGTTGCCGCCGCGCCGCTCACGCTGGCCCTGCGGACGTCCAAGCCATCGACCCGGCGCCGCCTGCGCAACATATCCGGATCGGCGCCGGTGCGGATCGTGTCGCACCCGGCGGTGACGCTGCCGATCTACCTGGCGACGATGGTCGCCGTGTTCTTTACCCCGGTGTTCCCGGCGATGATGAACTCCCACGTCGCCCACCAGGCGTTCAACGCCCATCTGTTGGTGGCGGGCACGATGTTCGCCTGGCCGCTGGTTGGCGCCGACCCCAGCCCGCATCGCATCGCCTACCCGGCCCGCATGGGCCTGGTGTTCCTGTCGTTGCCGCTGCACAGCGTCGGCATCATGGCGCTGCTGAGCGCCAGCACGCTGGTGGGCGGGGCGGCGGCCCAGCGCGCCGCCGGGATCGGTGGGTTCGATGCGCTGGCCGACCAGCGGATGGGCGCCAGCCTGATGTGGGTGCTGGGCGAGGTGGTCGGCATCACCGCCGTCGGCCTGGCCGCCCGGCGATGGTTCGTCGCCGATCGTTCGGCCACCCGTGCCCGACTTCGACGCGGCCCGTTCGGCTCGGCGTCGGCGAACGAGGGCCGCATCCCAGCGCTGCGCGGCGGAGCGGCGACGTGAGCTCGCCGCGACCGGCCGTTCGGCGATGGCGGCGAGTCGTCCCGGTCGGCGCGCTGGCGTTCGGTGTCGCCGCGCTCGCTGCCGGGTGTGGCAACGCCGGCATGCCCGAACCGGTCAGCACCCAGGGCGATTCGACCCTCACGCTGTGGTGGGTGTTCATCGTCGCCGCCGCCATCATTGGCGGGCTGACGATGTTCCTCATCCTGTTCGCGTCCCTCAAGTTTCGTCGCCGGTCCGACGAGTTGCCCTCCCAGCAGCAATACCACGTGCCGCTCGAGGTGATCTACACCGCCATCCCGGTGCTGGTGGTCATCGGGCTGTTCGCCGTCTCCGTCGTGACCCAGGTGGACGTCAACGCATTGAGCGACGACCCCGACGTCGTCGTCGACGTCATCGGCTACCAGTGGCAGTGGGAGTTTCGCTACCCGGAGGAGGGCGCCCGCTCCACCGCCGCCGGCCAGGATCCAGCGGTCCTGGTGTTGCCGGTCGACTCGACGGTTCGCTTCAACCTCACCACCCGCGACGTCAACCACTCGTTCTGGCTGCCCGAGCTGTTGGAGAAGCGCGACCTGATCCAGCGGGTCGACAACTCCATCGAGGTCAACCTCAACCGGAAGGGCGAGTTCAAGGGACGTTGCGCCGAGTTCTGTGGGCTCGATCACTGGCGCATGTCGTTCGTCATGAAGGTGGTGTCCCGGGACGACTACGAGGCCTGGATCGCCCAACACCAGGTGGACGATCCTGCGCTCAGCGACGGATCGAACGGCGGATCGACCAACAGCGAACAGGGTGGCTGACATGACACTGCTCGAAGATGCGATCGTCCCGCCGCCCGAACCGCCCTCGCAGGTGGCCCGCTCTGGCGAGCGGCCGCAACCTCAGCCGTCGGGGTGGCTGAAGTGGCTGACGTCGACCGATCACAAGGTGATCGGCCTCAGCTACATCGTCACCTCGTTTGCGTTCTTCCTTATCGCCGGCCTGCTCGCCGGCGTCATGCGCGGCCAGTTGGCCCAGCCGGAGCTCACGCTGGTGTCCAACGACGCGTACAACCAGATCTTCACCATGCACGGCAGCCTGATGCTGTTCCTTTTCATCGGACCGTTTGCCTTTGGTCTGGCCAACTACATGGTGCCTCTGCAGATCGGCGCCGACGACATGGCTTTTCCGCGACTCAACCTGTTCAGCTACTGGCTGTTTCTCGGCGGCGGCCTGACGATGATGTCGGGCTTTCTTACCGCCGGCGGCGCAGCGGCGTTCGGCTGGTTCGGCTACACCCCGCTGAGCAGCGGCATCTACTCGCCGGGACTTGGCGGTGACGTCTGGCTGGCCGGGGTGGCGCTGGTCGGCTTCTCCGGCATTCTGACCGCGGTCAACGTGCTCGCCACCGTGATCGCCATGCGACATCCGGACATGGGCATGTTTCAAATGCCGATCTTCACCTGGAACATGGTGGTCACCAGCGTGGCGGTGCTGTTGGCCTTCCCGGTGCTGACCGCAGCGGTGGTCATGCTGTTCGCCGAGCGCCACTTCGGTGCCCACGTGTTCGACCCAACCGCAGGAGGAGTGCCGCTGTTGTGGCAGCACCTGTTCTGGTTCTTCGGCCACCCCGAGGTCTACATCGTGGTCCTGCCGTACTTCGGCGTGATCACCGAGACGATTCCGGTGTTCTCCCGACGACCCTTGTTCGGGTACATCGGGTTGGTGTTCGCCACGCTGGCGATCGCCGGGTTGTCGGTCGGCGTGTGGGCGCACCACATGTTTGCCACCGGGGCGGTGCTGCTGCCGTTCTTCAGCGCGGTCAGCCTGCTGATCGCCGTGCCCACCGGCGTGAAGATGTTCAACTGGATCGGCACGATGTGGGGCGGGCAGATCAGCTTCAAGACGCCCATGCTGTTTTCCGTCGGGTTTCTGGTGTCGTTTCTGATGGGTGGCGTCACCGGCGTGATGCTGGCCTCGCCGGCGATCGACTTCCACGTCACCGACAGCTACTTCGTCGTCGCCCACTTCCACTACGTGCTGATCGGCGGGTCGGTGTTCGGGGTGTTCGCCGCCATCTACTACTGGTTTCCCAAGTGGACCGGCCGGATGCTCAGCGAGACACTGGGCAAGTGGCACTTCTGGCTGTTCTTCATCGGCTTCCACATGACCTTCCTGGTCCAGCACATGCTCGGCCTGGCCGGCATGCCCCGGCGGGTGGCCAGCTACGAGGCAACCGACGGGTTTACGACGCTGAACGTCATCTCATCGGTGGGCTATCTCTTTCAATTCGCGTCGATCAGCTTTTTGCTGTGGAACGTCTGGCGGTCCTGGCGCCACGGCGACGTCGCCGGCGACGACCCGTGGGAGGGCTACACGCTGGAGTGGGCGACCACGTCGCCGCCCCCGCCGCACAACTTCGACGGACCACTTCCGCCGATCACCAGCGAGCGGCCCGTGTTCGACCAGCGCCATCGCGAGCTGGCCAAGGCGGCCGAGCACCGGTCGGTCATCCCCGGCGCCCTCGGGGCGGTCGGCCTGGTCGACGACGTCGAGGCGCCCGGCGATGCGACCAGCGGGGACGGAACATGAGCGAGGCTCGCGCCGACCGTGTGGTGCCATTCGAGTTCCGGACGTTTGCCGGCATCAGCGCCTTCTTCGTGGTGCTCGGCACGATCTACGTGTTCACGTCCTTCGAACCCGCCGGAACCACGATGCTGTTTTCGTGTGCCGGGCTGGGCGCGCTGGGCATGTGGGTGTCTCGGCGCAACCGCCCTGGCGACGTCGAGGTCGACGCCAAGACGGTTGCCGAACCCAGCCACGCGGTGGAGTCGTCGCTGTGGCCGTTGACCCTCGGCCTGGGGCTTTTGCTGGTCGCCAACGGGTTTGTTCTCGGCCTGTGGCTGCTGGTGCCCGGTGCTGCGCTCGTGCTGCGCGGCCTGGTCGGCGTGTTCACGGAGCGTCCCTCACCGACCCGCTAAGCAGAACCTACGCGGAGATCACGCCATCGCCAGCCGGCGCCGTCGATCAGCAGCTCGGGGTCGCCGGTCCACAACGTCGCATCGAGCGACAGGGCGGTAGCCGCCACAAAGACATCCGCGTAGGCCATGGGATGGTCGGCTTTGATCCGCCCCGCCTGTAGCACCAGTTCGCCGTTGGGTACCCGGCAGTGTCCTGGCCGTGCACGATGATGTCGGTCAGCGGGTCCAACGGGCTGCTCATCGGCGTCCGCTTCATTGAAGACGCCGTCGCCCGGATCTGCGCGATCAGCTCGGACGCGGCAACGTCGGCGGCCAGGTGCACCGCCTGCTCGCGCTCCATCCGGTCGAAGTCCCCTCGCGCTCTGCTCGCCCCGCGGATCATGTCCCACAGCCCGGTGGTGGTGGAGGTGGACAGGTGGGCGACGACCTGGTGCGCGGTCCAGGCCTCGCACCACGACTGCGCGCTCCACGCGGCCTCATCGAGCCCGTCCAGGTAGTCGCACAGCGCTAAGCGCTCGGCCGTGGTGGCGTTGGGCCTTCTGGGTTGGATAGTGACCAACAGGTGACCTCAACCCTCCCCAGAGATGGTGCCGGGCGGCCTGCGGGACCGGTGCCGGCCGGGAGTACGGTCGCGATCCATGAGCCTCTTCTGCAGCGGACGACCTCTCGCTGCGGTGGCGGCCATGATGCTGGTCGCAGCGGGATGTGGTGGTGGCGGCGACGACTCGGCCGCCAACGGCGATTCCAATCCGGCTGCGGCAACCGCATCGACCGCCTCATCGACGAGCACTTCGGCCGATCCCCAGGACGAGGGCACTCGATCCGCGGGCTGTGAGTCGCCACGGCCTAAACCCGGCGAGTCGACCGTGACGATCACCAGCGGGGGAGAGGAGCGCACCTACCTCCGCCTTGTCCCCGACGCCGGTTCTTCCAGCGGCGGCGACGAGACGGCGGCACCGTTGGTGCTGGACTTCCCCGCCTATTCGCCGGCCGAGATGGAGACCGAGTTCAGCGGGTTGACCAAGCCCGACGCCGACGGCAAGGTCCCAGCGGACGAGTTCGGCGCAGTGGTCGTCACCCCCGAGCCGGTCAACGGCGCCGGCACGCTGCTCACCTGGAACTACGTCGACACCGACGGCTGGACCGACGACGTTCGGTTTGTCGCCGACATGCTCGACGACGTGGAGGCGGCCGCGTGTATCGACACCGACCGGGTGCTGGCCACCGGCTTTGCCGTCGGCGGCGTGTTCGCCTCGATCGTCACCTGCGAACTGCCGGACCGCATTGCGGTGCTGGCGACGGTGTCGGGGCTGTACAACCCCCAGGGCTGCGGTGCCGATGCCGCCAAGGCGGTGGTGTCCTTCCATGGCACGGGCGACCGGTTCATTCCGTTCGACGGCGGCATCGGGTCGGGCCCGGCCAACCTTGGCCTGAGCGCCGAGACCACCGCCGGGCTGACGTTCATGCTCGACCGCCCCGGCGCCCTCGACTCCTCGACCGCATGGGCCGAACGGGACGGGTGCGAGGCCAAACCGGTCGAAAAGCCTGCGGGGGATGGGGCCGGGCCCGGCGTCACCCGGCGGGTGTGGCCTGGGTGCGACGACGGCCTGGACGTCGAGCTGTTCGAAATCGACGGCGGCGAACACACCTGGCCCGGCAGCGTCGGCATGGCTGCCTACGAGGGCCTGCTCGGCCCGGTGTCGACCGAGATCGACGCCACGGCAGTGATGTGGGACTTTTTCGAAGCTCACGCCTGAGGTGCTCATGTAAAGTTCCCGGAAGTGAACTCCCCCGTTGGCGCGGTTCGTACAGAGTACGTTTGTGACGTTCGTAACGTGTTAGCCTGACAATGCGCTGGAGGACGCTTCCTCCGGGCTTCAGTCGTCGAGAAGGGCCACCCCCCCCCTCATGTGCACCTCCCTTCAGTACACCGATAGCAAGGGCGCGACCTACTTTGGGCGCACCTTGGAGCTCGACGTCGATGAGCCCTGGGTTTTGGCCTACGTGCCGGTCGGCATGGACTTCGTGAGCGACGCTCCAGACTTGGAACCCTTCAAGTACACGTCCAAGTACGGCTTCCTCGGGGTGACCGCACCGGCGCGCATGCCCACCAAGGAGGAGCCGCTCACCCAGAACGACCTCAAGGTCTGCGAGGGGATGAACACCGAGGGCGTCACCTTCAGCCTGCTGGCCTACCCCACCTCCGGCGCGCCGGGCGAGGCGGTCGCCAACACGGTCGAGGCCATCCAGGCTTGGGATCTCGGCACCTTCATCCTCAGCCAGTGCTCCACCGTGGCGGACGCCAAGGAGCAGCTGGCGAAGGAGCACGTCTACCTCACCCGCATCGCCCTGGTCGGCAACGCGGTGTTTCCCTTCCACCTGGTCGTGCACGACAAGACGGGCGCGGCGATCGTCATCGAGTGGCTCGACGGCGAGATCGAGGTCTACGACAACCCGGTGGGCGTGATGACCAACGGGCCAACCTTCCCCTGGCACCTGACCAACCTTGGCAACTGGACGCACCTCACCAACGTCGACCAGAGCTCGGCCAAGTTCGGCTCGCTCGACGTGCACCAGCCGGACTCCGGCATCGCCACCGCCTCGCTGCCCGGGTCGAACACCTCGGTCGGCCGGTTCATCCGCGCCACCTTCTACGCCAACTTCGCCGAGAAGGTCAGCGATCCGGACAAGGCGATGCTCACACTGTCGCGCATCATGGACAACTTCGATCGGCCCCGCGGCGCCACCACCAACCCCTCCACCGAGGGTGGCGAGGGCATGAAGTTCCAGGGCATCGGGGGCAACGATTCCGCTCCCCCCACCGAGTACACGGTGTGGACCAACATGGCCGACCTGAACCGGGGCAAGTTCTTCTTCCGCTCCTACAGCGCGTTCAACTGGACGTCGTTCGACCTCGAGGCGCTGTCCGAGGCGAACGAGCCCCGGGCGATGCTCGCCAGCCAGCTGGACACGATGGGCGGCGACGGAACCCAGGCGCTGCTCGCCGGTATGGCCGTCTGAGCCCTGTCGAGCGCACGCCGAGCATGACGCCATCCGGACGAGAGAAGGGACCGATCGTGGACGCCGAAAAAGCGGCCGAGGACGAGAGCCCGGCCACGGGGCCCACTCCGCTGGTCACCGCCATACAGATCACGCTGACCGAGGAGCGGGGCCACATCTTCGGCCCCCTCGACCTCGACCTGGAGGCCGGCGGGGTGACCATGCTGCTGGCCCCGGCCAGCGTTCCGCGCACCGCGCTGCTGTTGGCCCTGAGCGGCCGCATGCACCTGTCCGCCGGCACCCTGACGATCATGGGTCATACCAACGACCCGCGAGCCACGTTTAAGGACTCGGCGGTCTGCTGTTTGGACGAGATCGACGAGATCGCCCCGGCGGTCACGGTGCGAAGCATCGTGACCGAGTACCTCCGTTGGAACTCACCCTTCTTCAAGTGGGTGCCCAATGCCGACGACGCCGCCCTCGAGGCTCTGTGCGCCGAGACGTTCGGCGACGTGCCGCTTCCGCAACTGGGCGACTTCGTCGAGAACCTTCCGGTGGTTCAACAGCTGCTGCTGAAAATCGCCCTCGCCAACATCGGTAAGCCGCCCCTGCTCGTCGTCGGGCGCCTCGACGATGTGACGAGCGATGACGACCAGTCCCAGGTTCTGCGTCGCCTGGTGGAGCTGGGCGAGCACCAGTCGATCATCGTCGGAGGGACCAACCGTCCCCCGGCCGATTGGAACATCAAGGTGGTCGATTTACACAACATGTCGGCCGTTCCCGCCTACAGCACCAGCGGCCAGGAGGCCAACGCATGATTGCCGGTCTCTCCATCGGAAGCGACGCTCGTCGCTACTTTCACTTCTCCCTGCCCCGCTTGGCAATCGTCACCGTCATCTTGATGCCGCTGCTCTACGGCGCCCTCTATCTGTGGACCTTCTGGAACCCGTTCGGGGAGGTCGACAAGATTCCGGTGGCGATTGTCAACGTCGACAAGGGCATCACCCTGGCCGGCGAGTCGCTCGATGCCGGCGCGCAGGTGTCCAAGCAGCTGATCTCGTCGGGACAGCTGGACCTGACGCAGGTGAAGACCGAGAAGGCGGCCATGGCCGACCTCGAGAGCGGCAAGTACTACTTCGTCATCGTCATCCCCGAGGACTTCAGCGCAGCGGTGGCATCACCGACGGGCGAGCAACCCCGCCAGGCGAAGATGACCTTCTACTTCAACGACGCCAACAGCTACCTGTCGACGATCATCGGGCAGGATGCGGCCGCCCAGGTGATCAACCAGGTGAACGCCGCCATCGCCAAGCAGTCGTTGGGCGAGGTGCTGACCGCGGTCAAGGGCAGCGAACCGGTGCTCGATGAGGTCGACAGCGGCGCCGATGACTTGGCCAAGGGCCTCGATGATGCCAAGGTCGCCGCCGGCAAGCTGTCGACCGGCTCCAAAGAGCTGACCGAGCCGCTGAAGACGGCGGCTGCCAATACCGCTGCGCTCGACGCCAAGGTGAACGACCTGGTCGCCAAGGTCGATGACGTCACCACCAAGCTTCAGGCCAAGGTGGGCGCCAACCCGGTTCCCGGCCAGATCACCGGGATCAACGCCGAGGTCACCGCACAGCTCAACGACGCCGTGGCCAAGCTGCAGGCGATTGATCTTCCCGCTGCCCAGGACGTGGCGGCCGAGCTTCAAGCGGCCTCGGGACGTCTGAACGAGGTGAACGCCTCGCTGTCCGGCCTGGTCGATCAGGGTGATGCCGATGCGATCGCTGCGATCGGTGAGGTGCGCGCCCAAGCGGATGCGCTCCGCCAGGACATCGCCACCTTGGACGAGGGCGTCAACCAGCTGGCCGGTGGAAGCGAGGAGTTGGTCGACGGCGCCGCCGAGTTTGCGGCGATCATCGAGGAGCTGTCGGCCGGTGCCGAGAAGCTGGACAAGGGCTTCACCACCGTCCTGGGCAAGGTGCCCAACTGGACCGAGGCCCAGCGCGACGGGGTGGCCACCGCCCTCAGCTCGCCCGTGCTGCTGAAGGAGAAGACCCTCAACGAGGCGGACACCTTCGGCACCGGCTTCGCCCCGTTCTTCATGTCGCTGTCGCTGTTCGTCGGCGGCATCATCGTCTGGATGATCCTGACCCCGCTGCGGGCACGGCCCGTCGAGGCGGGCGTCGGCCTGGCCCGTGCGGTGTTCACCTCGTACTGGCCGGCGTTGGTGGTCGGCTTCATCCAGGCAACGATCCTGTACGGGGTTGTCCTCGTCATCGGGCTCAGACCGACGCACGTGGTGGGCATGTGGCTCTTCGCCGTACTCGCGTCCGCCACCTTCATCGCCATGATCCAGGCGTTCAACGCCATCTTCGGGGAGGCGGTCGGGCGGGTCGTCACGCTGGCGTTCCTGATGCTGCAGCTGGTGTCCTCCGGCGGCATCTATCCGGTGCAGACCACCGCCGGGCCCATCCAGGCCCTGCACATCTTCGACCCGATGACCTACACGGTCAACGGGTACCGCCAGCTCAGCGTGGCGGTCTCGGTCGACTCGCGGCTGTGGATCGCCATCGCCGTGCTGATCGGCATCCTGCTCGTCAGCCTGGCAGCATCGACCCTGTCCGCCTGGCGAAACCGGGTGTACACGATGGACCGCCTGTATCCGCTGGTGGTCGTCTAGGAGCCCCGCTCCAACCGTTTGATCGTCAAGTACTCACAACAAAGGGAGAAGTAACAGTGAAGAGCCGAGAACCAGCAGCCGACCCGAGCCTCGTCCAGCCGGCGTTCACCGAACGGTTGAGCGTCCAGCCCATCCCCAGCCTGCGGATGCCAGCGGAGGAGAACGACCCGGAGGTTGCCTACCGCTTCATCCACGACGAGCTGATGCTTGACGGCAACTCGCGGCTGAACCTGGCCACGTTTGTGACGACGTGGATGGACGACGAGGCCGAGCGGCTGATGTCGGAGACGTTCGACAAGAACATGATCGACAAGGACGAGTACCCCTCGACCGCCGAGATCGAGACCCGCTGCGTCAACATGGTGGCGGACCTGTTCCACGCCGAGGACCTGTCCGAGACCGATGCCACGTCCGCCACCGGCGTGTCGACGATCGGCTCCTCCGAGGCGGTCATGCTGGCTGGACTGGCGATGAAGTGGCGCTGGCGCGCCAAGCGCGAGGCCGAGGGCAAGGACACCTCCAAGCCCAACTTCATCCTGGGCACCAACGTCCAGGTGGTGTGGGAGAAGTTCTGCAAGTACTTCGACGTGGAGCCCAAGTACCTGCCGATGGAGCCGGGCCGCTACGTGGTGACCCCCGAGCAGATCCGCGACGCCGTCGATGAGAACACCATCGGTGTGCTCGCCATCCTGGGGACGACCTTCACCGGCGAGCTCGAGCCGGTCGCCGAGATCTCGGCGGTGCTCGACGACCTGGCCAAGTCCGGCGGCCCCGATGTGCCCATGCACGTCGACGGCGCCAGCGGCGGCTTCGTCGTGCCGTTCCTCCAGCCGGACCTGGAGTGGGACTTCCGCAACCCGCGGGTGGTCTCGATCAACGTCAGCGGCCACAAGTACGGCCTGACGTACCCGGGTATCGGCTTCGTCGTGTGGCGCTCCAAGGAGTACCTGCCCGAGGACCTGGTGTTCCACGTCAACTACCTGGGCGGCGACATGCCCACGTTTACCCTCAACTTCTCCCGTCCCGGCAACCAGGTGGTCGCCCAGTACTACAACTTCATCCGGCTGGGTCGCACGGGCTACACCCGCATCATGGAGGCGCTACGCGACACCGCCATGATGATCTCGGCGCACATCGCCACGATCGACGGGTTGAACGTCATCACCGACGGCAGCGCCATCCCGGTGCTGTCGTTCAACTGCGACGACGATCTCGGCTTCACCGTGTTCGACATCTCCCACGAGCTGCGGGCCCTCGGGTTCCAGGTGCCGGCGTACACGATGCCCGCCGACGCCGAGAACGTCGCCGTGCTGCGGGTCGTCGTTCGTGAGGGCTTTAGCCGCGACATGGCCTACAAGCTGGGCCTGGCCATCGAGCAGGTGGTCGAGCACCTCAAGGCCGGCGCCCGGCCCCAGGCCACCAAGGCCGGTTTCGCCCACTGAGGTTGACGAGCTGAGCGATGGGGGTGTCGTCGGCAGCGATGCCGTCGGCACCCCCTTCGTCATTCTGCCCACCTGGCCCCCCTACCAACGGAGATCTCCATGAGCTCGGGCTCCCACGACGACGTCGCCACAACCACACTCAGTGAGTCGGCGACTGCCCCGCTGGTATTCCGTCCCACCCTGCGCATGCAGTCGTGGACGTTCATCATCGGATCCTCGCTGTTCGCCCTGGGTTCCGCCCCCGGGTTGGGTAAGTGGCTCGGCACGACGGGCGCCAACACCAGCTTCTTCATCGGCGCATGGTTCTTCACAGCGGCCGGCTTCATGCAGTTGCTGCTGAGCGAGCCCCGCATCGGACCCCGTGGCGGCGTCCGGGCCGTGTGGCTGGCAGCCGCCGCCCAGTCCTTTGGCACCGTGTTGTTCAATGTCAGCACCGGTGCTGCGCTTCACACCCGGCAACTCTCGGCCGAGCGGGACTTCGTCTGGGCGCCCAACGCCGAGGGCTCGCTGGCCTTCCTGATCAGCGGCGGACTGTTGTGCTTTGTGCTGCTGCGCAACAAACACTATTTCGAACCGCGCTCCCGAGACTGGTGGAGCACCTGGATCAACGCCGCCGGTTGTGTTGCGTTTGGCATTTCGGCGGTCGGTTCGGTGCTGACCACCAGCGGCAACGTCATTAACCCGTCATGGGCCGACACCGGCACGTTCGTCGGGGCGCTCTGTTTCCTGGCCGCATCGGCGGTCTGGGTGGTCGGCCGACAGCCGACAGTGGGTAACGACGCCTAAGCGAGCACCTGCTCCGGGGTGATTCCCACCAGCGCCGTGTACAGCCCGGGGTCGGTCGCCCCCTCGGTGTTGATCACCAGCACCCTGGATGTGGCGTCGATCCCCACGCTTTCTCGCAGCTCCGGGTCATCGGCCACCTGCAGCAGCCCGGCCAGGCCCGCCACGCCGCTCTCGCCCCCGACGATCGGCGGGTCGCCCTCCGCCGGCCGGGCCAGGCGCTTCATCGCCGCCGGTGACTCCGCCTCGTCCAGCGTCAGAAAGCCGTCGGCCACCCGATCGAGCACCCGCCAGGCCAGCGGCGACGGCTCGTAGCACTCGAGCATCGCCATCACGGTCGGCTCGGCGCCGGGCACGGTGACGATGCTGCCCTCCTCGTTGGATGCGAACAGGCAGGCCGCCCGCTCGGGCTCGACGACGATCACGCGGGGACGGTCCGCCCCGAGCACTGCGGCGAGGTGCCCGGCGACGGCAGCAGCAAAGCCGCCGACCCCGGCCTGGACGAACACGTGGGTGGGCGGCGCCGCCATCTCGTCAAGCGACTCGCGCGCCAGAACTGTGTAGCCCTGGGCCACCATCGCCGGAATCTCCTCGTAGCCGGGCCACGAGGTATCGGACAGTACGGTCCAGCCTTCGGCGTCGGCCACCCGGGCCGCCTCGACGATCGAGTCGTCGTAGCTACCGTCCACTCGAATGATCGTTGCGCCGAAACGCGCGATCGCCGCCACCCGTTGGTCGCTGACGCCTGTGTGCATGAAGATCGCCGCCTCGGCGCCGACCAGCTCGGCGCCCTGGGCCACCGACCGTCCGTGGTTGCCGTCGGTGGCGCAGGCGAACGTCATCGTGGCGGCGACCGCACGGACCGCCTCGCTCTCGAGTTCCCCGACATCGACCTTTCGGCCCAGCCGACGCGAGGCCTCAGCCAGCACCAGGCGGACGACCACGTAGGAGCCGCCCAGCGCCTTGAAGCTGCCGAGCCCCAGCCGGTATCCCTCGTCCTTGACGTACACCGCCCCGACGCCCAGCTCGGCTGCGAGGCCGCTGAGCTCGTGCAGCGGCGTCGTCTCGTTGTGCTCGCGGTGGGCCAGGTAGGCCATCGCCAGGTCGGCCCCATCGGGCCCCAACGTGGCGACGTCCTCGGGTAGGAGTTTCTCGCCGTGCGCCGGCATCGTGTTGGGGCGGTACATGGCGTTGCTCCCTCTAGCTCGATCCGACGAGGATGCGTGGGCGGGTGCCCTCCAGGCGCTCGATCTCATCTTCGAGCTGGGTGGCCAGCGACCGTCGCAGCTCGGCGGTCGCAGCGGTGCCGGCCAGGTTGTGCCTCTGGGCCGGGTCGTCGACGTTGTCGTACACCACGTGCTCCTCGTACGCGTCGGCGGCCGAGTCCCGGTAGCGGGCGAGGCGTCCCAAGCCGGTTCCCGTCACCGCGTACGTGTAGCGCTCGGTGCGCAGCGCCCGCCCCACCTGCGACTCGCTGATCTGCACCAGCGCCGACGTGCGGGTGGCCCGCCCGTCGAGAAACTCCTGTAACGGGTGCCCGTCGCCGGGTACCGGCTCGCCGCCGGCGGCCGACACCAGGGTGGGTAACAGGTCGAGGCTGCTGACCATCGCATCGCTGCGTTGCCCGCTGCGGAAGCCGGGTCCACGCACCACCAGCGGCACCCGGATCGAGGCATCGTGGGGCGAGCGCTTGTACTCGGCGTTGCGGGTGCGAAAGTGGCTGCCGTGGTCGGAGGAGTAGACGACGATCGTGTCGTCCAGCTCGCCCAGCGCCTTGAGGGCGCCGGTGAGGCGACCCAGGTTGGCGTCGATCGACGCGCAGCAGGCCAGGTACTCCGAGTAGTTCCAGCGCCAGTCGCCGAGGGTGCCCTGAAGGTCGGCGGGCACGTCGTAGTCCCTAAACCGCTTGGCCCACCCCTTGGGTCCGATCGTGCGGCCCCGGTTGTTCTGATGATGCGGTTCGAGAAACGACACAAACATGAAGAACGGCCGCTCGTCGTCCGCCTGGTCCTCGAGGGCCTTGAGGGCCAGGTCGGTGATGGCGTCGACCCGAAACCCGGTCAGCTCCACCCGGTTGCCGTCGCCGTCGAAGAGGTGGCCCCGGTAGGGGAGCGAGGTCGCCTCCAGCGAGTCGGCTGCGAGCCACAGGTCCTTGTAGCCGCCCCGACGTTCGGGGGGCACCGGGCGGTTGCCAAACCGGGTGGCGCCAGTGCCCGGCTTGGGCAGGTAACCGCCGTCGGAGGCCAGGTGCCACTTGCCCAGATAGCCGGTCCAGTAGTCGGCCGATGCCAGCTCAGTCGCCAGCGTTGTCGCATCTTGGGGGAGCGACCTGCCGTTGCGCCAGCACCCGGTGGTGGTGGGCATCAGCCCGGTCTGCAACGCCGCCCGGGACGGTCCGCACAGCGGCTGCACGGTGAATGAGTTGTCGAAGGCGACGCCGTCGGCCGCCAAGGCGTCCAGGTTGGGGGTCACGTCCAGGCGCTGTCCAAACACGCCGCAGGAGTCGGGTCGCTGTTGATCGGACAGCACCACCAGCACATTGGGTCGCTTCGCCATCGCCCGATCATGGCAGGGGACGCCCCGCCCGCGAAGTCGACCCGGTGCCTCGTTAAAATCGCTTCACCCACTTCGATCGATCAGGGGGATGGCCATGGCCGAGAACTCGCAGCTTGCAGCGATCAATGCGCTCACCGAGGAGGAGCAGAAGCTCCGCCACAAGGAGTCTGACGGCACCGCCTCCGACGCCGACCGTCGGCGGGTCGCCCAGATCGAGGTGGAGCTGGACCAGTGCTGGGACCTGCTCCGTCAGCGCCGCGCTCGGCGCGAGTTCGACCTGGACCCCGACTTCGCCAGCGAGCGTTCGGAAGCCACGGTCGAGGACTACGAAAGCTGATGATCACCAGCCACGAGCGCCTCAACCGGCCGCAACAGCGCTTCCCGTAGGATCGAGCTGTGAGCAACCTCTTCATTCACGGCGGCTGGCCGACCCTCCTGAGTCGGCTGGTTGACGGCTCCGACCTGACCACCGACGAGGGCCGCGATGCGATGGCGGTTGTGCTGGCCGGCGAGGCCACCGACGCCCAGCTGGCCGGCTTTCTGCTCGGCTTGCGGGGCAAGGGTGAGGCGGCGGCCGAGATGTCGGGCATGGTCGACGCGATGTTGGATGCCGCAGCGCCGCTCGAGCTGTCCCAGCACAACGTGATCGACATCGTCGGCACCGGCGGTTCGCCCCGCCGCCGCACCAGGGCGCTCAACGTGTCGACCGCCGCCAGCTTCGTGGCGGCGGGTGCGGGCGCCAAGGTGTGCAAGCACGGCAACCGCCGGGCCAGCTCGACCAGCGGATCGTCCGACGTGCTCGACGAGCTGGGCATCGCCGTCGAGCTCGACGGTCCCCAGGTGGCGGCATGCGTCTCCCAGGTGGGCATCGCTTTCGCCTTTGCACGGATGTTTCACCCGGCGATGCGCCACGCCGCCACCGTGAGGGCCGAGCTGGGCATCCCGACCGTGTTCAACATGTTGGGCCCGATCGCCCACCCGGCACGGCTGAAGCGGGCCGTGATCGGGGTGAGCGACCCGTCCCGGTTGGAGCTGCTCGCCGACGTGATGCGCCGCCGTGGCGTGGACCGGGTGTGGCTGGTGCACGGCCAGGATGGGCTGGACGAGCTGAGCACCTCGGCCCCGTCCCAGATCGTCGACGTCAGCGCCGACCGGGTCGAGCGGCGCACGCTGCATGCGTCCGAGGTCGGGATCACCGAGGTTTCAGGCGACGAGATCGGTGGGGGAGACCCGGTCGACAACGCCCGCATCATCACCGAGGTGTTGGCCGGCAAGCCGGGGCCCGACGCCGATCTGATCCTGTTGAACGCTGCCGCCGGGCTCGTGGTGTCCGGATTGCACGACGATTTGGGCGAGGCGTTGGAAGCGGCACGTACCTCGATCGCCTCGGGCGCCGCCGAGCGGACGCTGACCGACCTGCGGAAGGTGACCGCCGAACTCGTCGCTCCGTGAACGCTGTTGTCGAGCGGCTCTGGTTGATGATGGCGGTATGACGTGACGACCCCCCTTCCGCCTGCGCTGCTGCCCCCACCGGCTGCCCTGGTCATCGATGGCCGGCACCAGCTCGGTTCGTTCGATGGCCCCGTCCCTCAGCTCAACTTGGGCGACATCGTGCAGACGCCGGGGTGGCGAGGCCGCATGGCGAACTGGGGGCGAGACTTCCGAACGAAGGAGTGGGAGGCGTTCCAGCTCGGCAACGACGAGTGGTTCGTGCTGGGCGCGGTCTACAACGCCAAGGTCGTCGGGATCGTCATGGTGATCGCCGTGCACCAGGCGAGCGGACGCCGCCTGCGATGGATCAACAAGGTGCCAGCCCGGAGCGTTGAGGTGGCTCGGGGGCTGGAACGGTCGGTGTCCCGGGGCGGGAGCCGTCGCAGCGCGCTCACGATCACGAACGCGCTTGCCGATGGCAGGATTGACCTCGACGGTCACCACGCTGGGAGGAACAGCCTGCCCTTGATGTCGCTGACCGGCACCGGCCTGATCGACGAAGACACCCGCCATCTCGCCGTCTGCCATCCGTTCCCCTCAGACCGGATCCTGTACACGAACAAGGTTCTGGTGCCGTTCACCGGCGTTTTGAGCATCGGCGAGGAGACCATCACGTTCGACGAGGATCGGTCGTTTCTGATCCTCGATGACCACCACGGGGAGTACCCGTCCCCGCAGATCTACGACTGGGTCACCGGTGCCCGCCATGAGGGCGGTTCCCTGCTCGGGTTCAACCTCACCCGCAACCAGGCGCTGAACCCCGACGTGAACAACGAGAACGTGCTGTGGCGCGACGGCGGGCTCCACCGACTGCCAGCAGTCACCTTCGACCGGCCCGATGGCGTTGAGGGTCCCTGGCACATCTCTGATCGCGACGGTCTGGTGGAGGTGACCTTCACCCCGGAGGTTCCCAGTACCCTGCACGTCGGCCCGCGCCACTCGCTGGCCGAATACCACGCACCCTACGGGCGGTTCCAGGGACAGATCACCGCCGCCGGGCGCACCACCAGCCTCGACGGGATCTTCGGAATGGGCGAGAAGAAGAAGATCCGACTCTGACGTTCCTCTCGCTCGATCGTGATCAAGCTGATGCCGTGGGCAGCAAGCCGCTGAGCAATTGGGGGAGACTGCCGTAAGAGCGGTGCCGAGTGCACCGGCGAGCGCGCCGTCCCCGAGCCCCGAGCTAAGAGCCCGCCGGTCGGCGACGCTGACCGCCAGCTGAGCGCCTTCGGGACCGCCTCGCACCCGGTCAAACCCGGATGCGACGAGACCCCGCCGAAGCGGGGCCTCTTGCGTACCGATTTGGTGGCGGGAACAGGACTTGAGCTGCGACCTTCGGGTTATGAGCCCGATGAGCTACAGAGACAAGGCTGCGCCCCAGCCGTTCAGGCAACCCGTACGGCGTCGATCATCTGATCCGGGATCTCGGCGGGGAAGGACAGCACCAAGTGCCGATCGAGGGCAGTCGCAACGCGAGCGAGAGTGTCGATCCGATTCTTTGCGCCGCCGCCCTCTTCAAGCCGGGAGATAACCGACTGGGTCGTGCCCATCCGATCAGCCAACTCACGCTGGCTCAACCCAGCCTCGGTACGCAGGTCGTACATGAGTTGGCCAAGGTCAAGGTCCTGCTCGACCTCCGCACGCACCTCAGCTGAGGGCTTGCCCTTTGCATTCTTGATGTCTTCCCATCGGGAGTTGTTCGCCATCGTGGTCTCCTTCTACGGATTCTTCTCGGCGCAGTTCCGAGCGACCTTGCGGGCCCGGTCAACCTCGGCCCGTTCGTTATTGCGTTGCTTGCGGAACGTCGTCAGCAAGATGATGCGTCCGTCCCTCGTGAAGCGGTAGCTGATGCGTCGAGCGGTTGAGCCGAGGGTAAACCGGACCTCGAATAGCCCTTCCCCCAAACTCCTGGAGAACGGCATCCGAGCCTGCGACCCGACGGAGGCGAGACGGTCGATCACCACCGATGTCCGGTGCCAGTCGGACTGGTTGAGGCCATCGAGCCACTCGATTACTTCGTCATGTGCCTCTACCTCAGCCACGAGAAACACCATCGCACATTTGCGATGATCGCACAAGCGCTATGTTTCGACCCTGCAGCCCCGGCTTGGCCTACCTGCTACCCCAATTCACCATGCAGGGGGAGAGTCCAGCGCCCAGTGACTACGACTCTTCCAACGTGACGAGAACGAAACAGGCCCAGAATCCCTTGGGATTCTAGGCCGTTGCTTGCCGACTTGCGCCTGCGGAGCGGTGGTGTTCGGCCTGGGTGATTCGCCCAACGTCGGGAGACATCGGCGCCCGCATGCTTCTTGCCCGCTCTCCGGACGAGGTGACCGTAGTCCAGCGTGCCGGCCACCGCGACGACATCGACACCATCGAGGACCTGCACCGATGGAGCTGAACCGCACTGCCTAGGCTGCCAGCGCCCGTTCTCGCCCAAGGGCAGGGCATGAACCACCCATCAAAACCAACTTCGAGCCCGGCTCGGCGAGTACATCGAGCACTGCAACAAGTATCGACCCCACCGTGGGAGGTGGCGGGATCCGCACCCAAGTCTGGCGTCGCAACTCACCCCCGCTATGCAGCGGTCGGCTTCGGCTTCGACTTCTCCAGGATCGGTGCGATCGCCTGGCTGCAGACCAACGCCACGATCGCCGCAGCGAACACCACGGTGCTCTCGGTGGCTGGGATGCCTGCAATCAGCACGGTGAGGGTGGCGATGCTCAGCGGCACCGGAATCACCGCCGATGGAACGGCCGCCATCATCGCGCCACTGCGAGCCCTAGGTGGCTGTGTGGGTGGCGGTGTTGGGGTGCGGGGCGATGTTTGGGTGGGGGGGGGGGGAGTGTTGTTGGGTGCTTGGGGAGGATTGTTGGTGGTGATGGTGTTGTTTTGGCGTAGCGCGAAACCTGTTTGGGATTTAGGTGACGTTGGGAGTCGTCGTGAGTTTGCGGGTGATGGTTGGGGGTAGAGGGTTGTTGGCGACGGTGCAGTGGGTTTGTGATCGCTTGGAGAGGGGCGGGTGCGGGGACCGACAGCCGGCGACGGCGCGGCGCGCCCCGCGCGCGGGGAGAGGCTGAGGCGGTTGTTGGGGGGTCGAGTCGAGGTGTCACCCCCACGTTGTGGCAGTCCGCTTCGTGAGGCGGCACCACGAAACGGGCGGACGACAGCGCGGACAAAGCACGTTGGCTGCCCGGCAACGACAACCACGCGTGCGGACTACGGGCAGACCAAAGTAGGCTGATGTTCGGGGCGGCGGCCAGAGTCGAGCAAACGAAAGTGGCGACTGGAGGACACCGGAGGACCGCACAACAAAAGACCAAGAGAAACCACCCAGCCCCACACAGCAAGACGCCGAAACCCAAAAGGCTGTCACAGCCAGCCACCACCGGCCCAGCCCTCAGGCCACCCCGAAAGACACCAGCCACCTAGGGGGATACCCGGGATCGCCAGGTGGGCGACCGAACCGAGACTGCCCCCGACGAACAGCAACGGGAAAATCGGTCCTCCGACGAAGCCGAACGACAACGCGCCCGTCGTCGCCAGAATCTTCACGAGCGCGCTCACCAGGATGAGACCGATGCCAAGTTCGGCCGGGTGGCTGGTGACATCGACGAGGCCTTCGGTGCCAAGAAACAACGTGAGCGGGAGCGCCATCCCGACAAGGCCGAGGATCAGCCCGACGCCGGTGCAACGCAACACCGGCCGCCCCGCGAGGGGTGCTGCCAGCTTCTGCGTCCCCACGGTCGACAGTTTGAAGACCGTGCCGATGATCGCTCCGAAGACCCCGAAACCCACTGCGATGGCGAGTTCGGGAAGCCCAAACTCGAACGTAGGGAGATCCAGCGACCGGATCAGATTCGCCCAGCCGGCGTTGACGGCGAAGAAGATCGCGAATCCCACGATCGCGGCAGTGGCATCGGCCGCAAGGCGCGCCCATCGCATCACGTTGCGTCCCACACCCAACTCGATGCTCAACAAGAGCGCCGTGAACGGGGCGGTGAACAGCCCACCCCATGCACCGGAAATCGCCGCACTCATCACAAGATCCGAGTCTGCTCGCCGCACGAGCCGTCGCGAGACGGCAAACGCGGCGATACCCGCAGCGGCCATGCCGGTTGGAACCTCCGGTCCGAGGCTGAACCCAGCGATGAGCGACACCACGGCGATCGCTACACCGCCCGGGATCGCGTCGCTTTGGATCCGACCCGTCGCAAGAGCAACGAAGACGTTGTCCTCCTGCGCGCTGGGCACCAATGTGTGGATGATCCCGACCACAAGTCCGCCGAGTGTCAGGGCGATCACGATCTTGATCGATCCGGAGAACGCACTCGGATCGAGTGGGTCCGGCCACAACACGCTTTGGCCGGCCGAGACGACCGCCACAAACGCCAGCGCCACCACCGCACCTGCAGCACCCATCATCGCCGCTATAGCCAACGCCCGTGGCAGCGAAACCGGCTCGGCCGCCGGTTGAGATCCTGTGGACATCAGGTTCGGATTCTTACAGCGAACCGGCGTTGCGTGTGCGATGTTGTGAATTGGCGTTCCCCAGGGGGCAGTCCGTCCTACTTGCCGAACTCTTGAACCCCTCCATGACGTCGGTGACGGCTGTCTGCTGGTGAGGGCGCAACGTCAACGGGGGCAAAAACGAAGCTGAGACGGGCTCGACAGCGTGAACTGGTCCCAGTCGATCGCCGAACGTTCGAAATGTCGGGCCAATCCATCCACGATCACACGGCCTAGAAACGCTCCGTCCATATCGGGTCAGTCTGGAATCCTGCGACCTTCGGGTGGATGAGCCCGACGAGCAACCGAGATCGTCCGTCAAACTCATCCACACGAAGCCAGCATCGCCGAGCAGCCAATTAGACGCTCGATGCACGGTCGACGTCGAGTAGATGAGCGTTCGAGGCCACCGAGCCGCGCATTGGCTGCACGTGGACGATACCTTCACCGGTGATATCGACCACGATGGCAACAGCCGTCGCAGCGCCAGAGCCGACCACGATGTGGTGGCCCGCCACAATGAGCGACGGATCTGGCGCCTCATCGAGAAAGGCCCAGGGCAGCCCCGTCTCATCCATGGTGTTCAGGTCGACGCTGAGGTCTACTTGGATAGCTGTTGTCACGTTGCTCACCTCCGGTTCAGCCCACCACATGGTACGGGTTACGACGTGCGTGGTGGTCCGCGCCGAACTCGTCACTCCGTAACTGCCCGCTCGAGTCCATTGCTCAGCGACCTATCCATTCGACCTGATCCGGAATCCTGTCTTCGCCGCCCTCGCTTCTCGTACCTTCCGGTCCCTATTGTCGGCGGATGCCAACGCAGGAACTCGAAGTTGTTGAAGTCTCCATCGATGACCTTGTCGCAACGACGTCGGGTGAGGACGTGGAGGCACTTGCAGGGCCTCTACTTCGACTCGAACCCCTAGCTAGCTACAAGCCGCTGGAGTCCGTCGCTCCTGTCCTGTCAGCAACAATGTTCCCTGCTCTAAAGGCAGTCGCAGAGGCCTCACCCGCCGCCGCTGCGCTGTTTCGAAAGTCGGCGGAACTTGGGGTAGGGCTGTCGGTAGTTTTCCCACCGACGGTGATGAAGGGCCTTTCGAATGGCTCGCTAAAGCTCATGGAGACGGCAACAGGCGACGCCGCAATAGCGGTGAGCAGCACAACAGGCCAGATAGTCAAGCACGGCAGGGTGGTATCGGATTCGGCTGCCGCTGTGGGAGGGGGCGCAGGTGCCGTAGCCGGAGGGGTCGCCGGTGCCGCAGCGAGCGGAACCACTTTGGTGGCGATGGCTCCGATACTCATCCCCGTAGCGATCGCTGCTGCGGCGGCGGTCGCACAGCAAGCGCGACTCGAGAGAGCGCTTGCGTCAATTCAAGCCGCCGTCGACCGGATCGAAGCGCGCCTCGAGGACACTGACCACGGCATCTGTGACGCCGCAGAGGCCTTCCTCGTCACCACCGGCCATGCCGTCCAGTACGGTCCGCTGCCTCCGTACCTTCGGTTGGAGCTCGCCGCGCAGCGGGCGCGGATCGAAGCGCTTTACGCGTCTCGCCGTAGGTGGGTCCGGCGCTTCAAAGAGCAACTTGAGCGGGAACAGATCGAGTACGAGAAGAAGCACGGAGAGAGTCAGCCTTGGGCTGACGAAGTCGAAAGGTTGGCCCGCGAAGGCAAGCTCGAAGAAGAGCTTGTGCTCTTCGTTCGGGCCCTTCTATCCCAAACGAAGTTTGATGCTCTTGCTGCGATATGCCTAGCGGAAGAGGGCAGCTCTGAAGTCGCAATGCGGATGCTGGACAGTAGCGCGAAGGAACTCCGCTCGGAGTTCTTCGATCTCCACAATCGACTGAAACCGTTGGCGATCCATGAACCCGTAAAGAGCTTTCGGGACAAAGTTCCACTTATGGGAAACCGAACTGAACATGCACACTCGGTAATCAAGGCCCTTGTCGAACAGCTTGATCAACATGTATTGCCAAACATTCCCAACCCGTGGGTGGACACGCCCCTCGAGGTCAGCCTGTCACCAGATCAGGTTGTCGCATTGAGTCGTCCCTAGACGTTTTGGTCGCCCAAGACCTCGGAACTGAGCGCGAGTTGATGCACGAGGAAGTCGTCGAGGTGGGGAACCAGAACGGGCGAGATCCCAACGAGCTCCGGGCCTTCTCGTCAGCGGCGGGGGCAATCTTCGAACCTATGACCTTCGGGTTATGAGCCCGACGAGGGAGCCGTCGTCACCGGCGCCCACCAAAAGACAGCACCATCCTTGTCGCGAAGGACCCGAACAACTAGGGCACTCGAAATGGGTGCGGCCCCCGTACCGTGGTCACTGCTCGCCTCGCTCGGCACCCACGAGCAGGAGAGCTCTATTTCTGCCTGAACGCTGTGTCGAGAGCAACGGCGCCGGCGATCACGAGGGAGCGCAGGGGTTCCTCGAGCGGCCGACGGAATTGCAGTACGTAATTGTCGGCCTTGGTGAACATCTCCTTCGTCATGCCCGCCCAGGACCGTGTAATCTGCGCGACCTGGTTGCCGGCTGGGTCTTCGATGACACATTCCCAGCCCTCCTGGCCGTCCGAGATCATCGAACCCACCGGGTGGCCGTGGGACTCAAGGGTGAATTTCGTGCCGAAGCTCCAGAATCCAGCGAAGTCGAGCGTCTTTTGAGCGATCTCGCCGATGGCCTCGCCGTCTTCACTGAACACGGACATCTTTGACCTGAGAACCTTCGCCGGACGGTTCAGACGAAGGAGCACCTTGCCGTGCGTGTCGACGACCTCGAAGTTGTGCGATTGCCGGTTACGAGAGGGTCCTGATGTCCTGCTCATGAACGTCCGTCCAACCTCGCGAACAGCGCCGACTACCGTGCCGCCTTGGCTGTAGATGGTGTACTCAGCGTTGACCTCGAGGAGCTTGGCGTTTTGGTTGAAGACCAGCACCCGCTCCGTGAACAACGTGCCGCCCCCAGGTTGCGCACTTGCCGAGACGCCCAATTTGCGTAGTTGCTTCGTAACCTTTCGGCCATGCTTACCCGCCGCCCGGGGTTGTGGTTGGACCGGAGGGTCGATCGCCTGCCGCCCACTGGTTGACACGTGCTCCGACCACTGACCGCCATTCCAGTATCGAAGTTCGTGGCGCCCCAATGGGTCGGGGTGCCAGCCGGCAGGAGACTGCTCTGTCATGTTCAGACGCTACATGGCGAGCGGGGTTGCCGGTCTCGCAACCTTTGGGCATGCGGCGACCTCTCCTCGGGCCACGGAGGTGGGGCGCAGGACAGCCAGGGCGTCACGGAACCGGCACGGGTGTGGCAGAAGCTCCTCCATGCAAGCCGGGGCATCCGGGGCTATGGGAGCATCGCTAGGTCTGTCGTTAGAGGTCCACCCAACGACAGCACATCGATCTATCTAAAGGCCGGAAGTTTCTGCGCCCCCAGGATGGCTTGACACAGGTTTGACATATGGTGAATCGGCCAGCTAGGCACCGAATGCTTATGAAGATAGAGATAGTCTTGAACCGTTTAGATTCCACGCTTTCAGCCGATGTCGTTGGTAATACTGGCAGAATTTGAATTTGCGACCTTCGGTTTATGGGCCCGACGAGGTACAGAGACAAGGCGGCGCCCCACGTGATCAGGCAACCTGAATAGCGTCGGTCATCTGATCCGGGATCTCACGGGGAACGACAGCATCAAGGGCCGATCGAGCGCAGTCGCAACGCGAGCGAGAGTGTCGATCCGATTCTTTGCGGCCCTTCAAGCCTGTCTCCTCCAGAGGGGCTACCCCGCAGCGTGGGGTTGGCCTGGCGTTACCCGCCCGCACTGGCGGGAGAGAGCGTCTCGACTTCGACCTCGTCCATGGCAGGCCACTTTGTGTCGCAGGTGATCACGGGCAGCCTGCGTTCCGCTCTAAAGGCAGCCACGACGGCATCAACCATGGGAAAGTTCTTGTTGCCGTGGTCGGCCTGGAGTTGGCGCGCCCGATCGGCCACGGCGTTGTCGAGCGGCTCCGTGACGAACCCGAGTCGCCGCAGTTCGGCATCGGCATTCTCGAACTGACTCGACCGCGTGGCATGGATCAGAGCCTCTGCGCGTGTGATCCCCAGGATGAGGAGCTTGCCGTCGCGCGGGCACCTCTTGAGCGCCGCTTCATGAGACAGGTGATGGGGATTGAGCACGGCGATCGCAACGTTTGCGTCGACGACGATGGTCATCGCTCGCCGGCCTGCGCGCGCTCCCCATCGAGAGATTGCGTGGGCCAGTCGATATCGAGGCGCCTGATCCGATCACTGGCTGCTGTCACCCGCACCGCAAGGGTCTCGCCCTCGCGCTCAGCCGCGACCCGTTGGATCGCCTCCTGGGTCAGCTGAGACAGGTTGAGCTCAAAATCTGTCGAGGACTCCAACGCAGCCTTCGGTCCAGAAATACCGCACGGCGGGCGAGCGCAGCGGCCACAATCGGATGATGGACATCGATCGCAGCGCCTTTGGGCCCGACACGACCACCGACGAGGTGGTCGACGGGCTCGACCTCTCCGACCTGTCGGTGCTGATCACCGGCGCGTCGGGAGGGCTCGGCGCAGAGACCGCTCGTGCGCTGGCATCCAAGGGTGCGAGCGTGGTGATCACCGCACGCGATCTCACCAAGGCCTCCGCCGCCGTCGATGCCATCAAGGCGTCGACCGGCAACGACGACATCGAGATTGAACAGTTGGAGCTCGGGTCGTTGGCCAGCATCAGGGGGTTTGGAGAGCGGTGGGTGGACGGCCACGACACACTGGACATTCTGATCAACAACGCTGGTGTGATGGCCTGCCCGCAGGGCACGACCGACGACGGGTTCGAGCGGCAGTTCGGCACCAACCACCTTGGCCATTTTCTGCTCACGGGCCTGGTCGCCCCAACCCTGGTTGCCAACGGATCGGGCCGGATCGTGAACCTCAGCTCCCGTGGTCATCAACGCGACGACGTGCACCTTGATGATGTGAACTTCGAGCATCGCGACTACGACAAGTGGGCGGCCTACGGGCAGGCCAAGACCGCCAACGTGCTGCACGCGGTCGAACTGGACCGTCGGCTACGGGACCGCAAGGTCCGAGCGTTTGCGGTGCATCCGGGAACGATCATGACCGACCTGTCACGGCACATGCAGCAACAGGACTTCGAAGCCCTGCAATCGCGCCGGCCGGCCGGATCGATGGGGCTGAAGTCGGTCGCAGCCGGCGCCGCAACGACGGTGTACGCCGCAACCGCACCTGAGCTGGACGGCATGGGCGGCATCTACCTCGAGGACTGCGGCATCGCGGCCATCGACGACGACTCGCAGGTGTCCGGCGTTCGCTCCTATGCCGTCGACCCGGAACGGGCACGCCAGCTGTGGACCCTGAGCGAAGGGTTGACCGGCCAGACATTCGACCTCTGATCGGGCCGCATGAGCGAACCACCCACAACACGGCCACGCGGTGATTCGAGGTGGTGGTTTCGACCGCCGCGCCGACACGGCGAGGTGCTCGCCCACCGCACGGTGAGCTACCTCGAGCTCTTCTACGACCTGGTCTTCGTCGTGCTGATCGCACAGATCTCTCGCTCGCTTGCGGGCGACGTCACCTGGGTCGGCGTCCGCGACTTCCTCATCGTGTTTGCCCTGATCTGGATTGCGTGGGTCAACGGCACCCTCTACCACGACCTGCACGGCAGGGAGGATGGCCGGAGCCGCACCTACATCTTCGCTCAGGTGTCGCTGCTCGTACTGCTGTCGGTGTTCACCGTCCAGGCAGCCGAAGATCCAAGCGACGGCCGCGGCTTCGCCATCGTCTTCACGCTGCTGGTGATGCTGATCGCCTGGCAATGGTTCGAGGTGCGCCGATTCGATACCCCGGAGTGGCGCCCCGTTGCCGGCCGCTACGTGCAGGGCATCGTGATCATCGCCGTCATCGTTGCCATCAGCGCAGCACTCGACAACCAGGACGTCCGGTTGGCGCTGTGGGGCATAGCCGTCGGACTGTCGCTCGCAGGCAACTTGGTCATGACCCTGCGCCCACGCAGCGATCAGATGGTCCAGGCCACACGGGTCACCGAGTCGCTCGCCGAGCGGTTCGGCCTGTTTACGATCATCGTGCTTGGCGAGGTGGTCGTTGGCGTCGCCAACGGGCTCGCCGCCTCCGAGCACGATTTTCGGACGATTGCGACCGGGCTGATCGCACTGTCCATCGGTTTCGGGTTCTGGTGGAACTACTTCGACTTCGTCGGCGGGCGGGTGCCCGGGGTTGGACGGGCGCGGGTCGCGTGGATGTATGGACACCTGCCGCTTGCGATCGGCATCTCCGCAACGGGGGCAGGCATGATCGGGCTCGTCGAACACGCCGGCAACGGCCGAACCCCAACCGCGACCGCCTGGCTCATCTCGGCGTCGACAGCGACGGTGGCGCTCTCCATCGCAGTGCTGACGAAAACCATCGACGCGCACCCTGGCCGCCGGCTGGTGCCGCTGACGCTTGCCGTCGCCGCGGGCGCGTCGCTCATCGCAGGCGCCGCCCGACCTGCGCCGTGGCTGCTCGCCCTGATCCTGTCGGGCCTGCTCTTCGCCGTGTGGCTCGAAGCGTTCGCCCGACACGTTCGAGGCGGCACCATGATCTCGGACCACCGGTAGTCAGCCCTGCTGGAGGTGGAGAGGGCTCTATGCGATGGCGAGCGGTTCGATCTGCTCGAGGGTTTCCGCAAGTCGGTCCCGTTCGACCTCGAGTTCGTAACGGCTCTGGAGGTTCAGCCAGAACCGTTCGCTGGTGCGAAAGTACCGGGCGAGGCGCAGGGCCGTGTCAGCGGTGATGCCACGCTTGGCGTGAACGATCTCGTTGATCCGGCGCGGTGGCACTCCAATCGCGACTGCGACGTGGTGCTGGGTGATCCCAAGCGGCTTGAGATACTCGAACATCAGGACTTCGCCTGGGTGGATCGGCTCAAGAGCGGATGTGGTCATGTCGTGTCCTTTCAGTGGTAGTCCACGATCTCGACGTCTTCGGGTCCGGCGGTCGTCCATCGGAAGCCGAAACGCCCCGGGCCCTGGGGGGGGGGGCGGGGGGGGGGGGGCCGGCCGCCCTGGGGCCGCCGGGGGGGGGCGGGGGGGCCGGGGGCCCCCCCCCCCCCCCCCGGCGGGGGGGGGGGGGGGGGCGGCGGGGGGGGGGGGCGGGGGGGGGGGGGGGGGGGGCGGCCGGCCGGCCGCCGCCGCCCCCCCCGCCGGGCGCCGTGGCCGGGGGGGGCCGGCGGAAAGGGAGGAGCCACACCCCCCCCCCCCTGGTCGGCAAGCGTTATGGACGAGTCCGAAATGATGGCCGCCGCTGCGGAGCTCAGCGGCGGGTGACCTTCACCGGCAGGTTGGTGTAGCCGTGGACAAAGGCCGAAAAGGTCCGCTCCGGCTCAGCCTGAACCTCGATGCGCTCGAATCGCTGGAGCACCTCCTCCCACAGCACCCGAAGCTGCATCTCGGCGAGCCGGCTGCCCATGCAGAAGTGGATGCCGTAGCCGAATGAAAGGTGCCGATCCGCATTGTGTCGCTCGAGATCGATCGCATCCGCATTGTCGAACACGGTCTCGTCGCGGTTCGCCGACAGGTACCACATCAGGATCTGGTCGTTCTTGCGGATCTGCTTGCCGCCGATCTCGCAGTCGTTGTTGGCGGTGCGACGCATGTAGGACAACGGGGTCTGCCAGCGAATAATCTCGGGCACCAGGTTGGAGATGAGGCCCGGATCGGCGATCAGCTTGTCGTACTGATCGGGATACTTGTTGAGGCCGTACACGCTGGACGTCATCGTGTTGCGGGTCGTGTCGTTGCCGCCGACGATGAGGAGCAGCAGGTTGCCCAGGTGATCCAGCGGTTCCATGTTTTTGGTGGCCTCGCCGTGGGCGAGCATCGACACCAGGTCCGAGCCGGGGTTCTCAAGCCGTTCGACCCACAAACGCTCGAAGTAGGCCAGGCACTCGAGCAGCTCTTCCATCTTCTGTAGGCGGGTCTCGACCACGCCGCCCGGTCGGGGGACCGCAAAGACGACGTCGGACCAACGGGTGAGCTTGCGTCGATCCTCCATGGGGAAGTCGAAGAGCGTGGCCAACAGCAGCGTCGTTAGCTCGACCGACACCGTCTCGACCCAATCAAACGTCTCGCCGTCGGGAAGCGACTCCAACACCTTCACGGTGCGCTCGCGTACCAGCGATTCACGATTGCGGACGCTGCCCGGTGCCCCAATCGATCGCACCGTCTTGCGTTGTGCGGTGTGCTCTGGGGGGTCCATCGAGATAAACGGCGTGATCCGTTGGAACATCGAATTGTTCTCGGGGGTCGGGCGAAGCCCCAGCGTCATGCCCTTCGCCGACGAGAAGTTCTCCCAGTCGCCATCGATGGCCCGGACGTCGTCGTAGTTCATGATCGACCAGTAGCGACCCGCAGATTCGATCTCGTTGAAGTGAACCGGGTCTTCGGCCCGCAGCCGCGCAAAGTGATCGCGCCACAACTCAGACGTGAACAGGTGGGGGTTCGCCGGGTTGATGTCCTCCAACGCGGTGTCGGCGGCAGCACCGACGTCCTTGCCCAGCTCGGCGAGTTCCACGTCCGGGGGGATCACATCTGGGTTCAGAAACTCGGACGGGTCCAACCCGGGCTCGCTCATGAGGCATCCTCCTTGATCAAGACGGGGACCCTACTGGCGGTGCTGGGTTTGTGTGAGCCGGGCTTCGAGCCGCAGGCCCGTGGTGCGTCGGGCCTTCTATGACACGTCGTGCCGTCGGTTCGCAGCGCCGCGGCCCCACAGCCAGAACGCCCCGGACACGAGATACGCCACCGCCACTCCGATCACCGTGTCCACGACCCGCTCGTCGAGCTTGACCTTCACGCCGTTGCGTTCGGCTTGGCCATAGAGGAGCGCCCACAGGATCAAGAACGACGTGAATGCCGGCGTGACGTACCAGCGGCTTGCCGACGTCGCCGCCATCGTCACGAGCACCAACCAGAGCACGATGGCGATCGCCGGAGTGGGCAGGTCTGCAAGAAGGAGGAGCGCCGCCGCCACCCCGCCCACGATCACCGAGATGACACGACCGATGCCTCGGGCGCTCAGCAGGTCCCAGGTTGGCCTGATCACCAGCAGGGTCGACCCCACCAGCCAGCCGACGAAGTCGACATCGAGAGCGAAGGCGACCAGCGTCGACACAGCTCCCGCAACCCCGAGGACCAGGCCGTAGCGCTTGGCCTCAGCCGGTGTCATCTGTGGCTGTTGAGGGACGTCGCCTTCGTATTCGGGCAGAACCAGGGCCCAGATGTATGAACCGATCGCTCCCAGAATCATGAGACCGGCGACCTTCGCCGAGTCTGCGATCCCCTGATAGGTCAGCCCAATCGCCGTCAGCGGCAGGATCACGCTGAGGGCCACAACCCCCGCCGGCTTCCACGCCGCAACCTGGGCTGCCAGGTACCCAACGACGAACATGCCGACGACAGCGAGCGGTACCCACACCGCCAGGATCGAGCCGAGCAGTATGGAGACTCCGAAGAGGACCCCAACGATGAGTACCGGCCTTCTGGCGTCGCGTTGCGGCGCAAGCCCGACAACCGCCGCAGGAACGGATCCGATCAGTAGGTACGTGCCGGTGAGGACCTCTCCGGCGAAGACCATGACGACTGCAACCAGTCCCATCGCCGCGCCGAACCCAGCGAATCGCCAGTTCCAAGCGATGCCACCTCGGATCACGTCGCGCTGCGCCCGATCCCAGCGGAACACGTTCATGTGGTGTTCTCCCCGCCTGAGCGATCAGCGGAGGTCAGGGTAGCGGTCGCTCGCTACGCCGTAGCGAACGCTCTCGAGGCGATGTGGTTCGGGCGGGGCGCGGTGCCGCCGAAGGGCTCGACAAGCGCGTTGTCGACGGCGTTGTAACAGAAGAACGCGTTGGTGCGCGGCGCCGGGGTGATGTTGTCCGGTGAGCCGTGCATCACGTTGCAGTCGAAGAACACGACCGACCCCGGGTCGCCCTCGAACACGTCCAGGCGGCCGCGTTCGGTGAGCCATGCCAGGTCGTCGTTCTGCGGGACCCCGTACGTCTGACGTTTCAGCGACGTGCGGTGGTTGTCGTCCGGCGAGGGTCGGCCTCAGAATCGGCCAGCTCGGCCAGGCAGGCGGTGATCGTTGCCGGGCCGATGACATCCTCGATGACGACGAACCCGTCGGCGTCGAAGCGCTGCAGCTGCTCGGCGCTCAGCGGGCCGAGGCCGTGGGTCGGCTCGCCCCACAGCACGGGGTCCTTGTCGACTTCTCAGTCGACGGTGAGCAGCGGGTAGACGCCGTTCTCGTCGTGGGTCTCGGCGCCGGTGCACGGAGGGTTGAAGGCGCACACCACCCGAAAGTCCTCGATCACCCGCACGATGTGGCGGTCGTGCTGATCGAGGGCGTACATCACACCGGGGGTGATCTCGTGAACCTCGCCCGTGGCGCAGTTCTCGATCGTCGCCTTGCCCTCGATGCAGTACACGGCCTCGAAGTGATTCTGGTACTCCATCTCGGTCTCGGTGCCGGCGTACAGCACAGTGTCGTGCAGCGAGAAGCCCATCTTGTCGTCGGCGAGCAACAGGCGGCGCGACTTCCAGGTGTCGGCCCGCACGTCGCGTTCGGTGTTCTCCAGGTCGGCGAGGTTGCGAACGATCATGAGCGGTCTCCAATCGTCTGTGGGTCGCGGGTGAGCAGCTCGGCACTCTCGGCGTCGACGACAGCCTCGACCGACGCCTCGAGGATGTGCAGGCCCGCTTCGAGTAGTTCGGTCGCAATGACGAGCGGGGGCAGGATCTTGACGACCTGGCTGTTGAAGCCGGCGGTCTCGATCAGCAGGCCCCGGTCGAAGGCCTCTGCGGCGATGCGGCCGGCCATCTCGGGGTCGAGGCACTCGATGCCCTGGATCAGGCCACGGCCACGCACGTCCTCGAACACGCCGGGGTGAGCCTCGGCCAGCGCCTCGAGGTGTTTGGTGACCAATGCTGCCTTGGCGTCGACCTGCTTGGTCAGCTCGTCGTCGGCCCAGAAGTGTTCGAGGGCGGCGGTGCCGGTGACGAAGGCGGAGTTGTTGCCCCGGAACGTGCCGTTGTGCTCGCCCGGCTCCCACACGTCGTAGCGGGGCTTGATGAGCACGAGGGCCAGGGGCAGGCCCGAGCCGCTGATCGACTTGGACAAGCAGACGATGTCGGGCTCGATGCCCATCTCCTCCCAGGAGAAGAAGGGGCCGGTGCGGCCGCAGCCCACCTGGATGTCGTCGATGATCAACAGGATGCCGTGCTCGCGGCACAGCTCGGCCAGGCGCTGGATCCAGCGGACCGATGCGGGGTTGATGCCGCCCTCGGCCTGAACGGTCTCGAGGATGCAGGCGGCCGGAAGGCCGACGCCGCTGCCGCCGTCGGTCAGGTACTGGTCGAGAAACGCAATCGTGTCGACCGAGTCGTCGGTGACGTAGGAGTCGAACGGCATGGCGACCGTGTTGGTCAGCGGCACGCCTGCACCGCTTCGCTTGACTGCGTTGCCCGTGATGGCCAGCGACCCCAGCGTCATGCCGTGGAAGGCGTTGGTGAAGCTGATGATCGAGTCGCGGCCGGTGGCCTTTCGGGCCAGCTTCAGCGCCGACTCGACGGCGTTGGTTCCGGTCGGGCCGGGGAACATCACCTTGTAGTCGAGACCGCGGGGCTCAAGGACCAGCCGCTCGAAGGTCTCGAGGAACGTGCGTTTGGTCGTCGTGTGCGTATCGAGGCTGTGCATCACCCCGTCTCCCGCCAGGAACTCGATCAGTGCCTCCTTGATCACCGGGTGGTTGTGGCCGTAGCTGAGGGCACCGGCGCCGGCGAAGAAGTCGATGTAGGTGCGACCTGCGGTGTCGGTCTGCGTGGATCCCGTTGCGGAGACGAACTCGGTCGGCCAGGAACGGCAATAGGAACGCACCTCAGACTCGCGCCGGTCGTAGATGCCGGGCGTCGCAGCGCCGGAAGCGGCACCGTTGGTCATCGCCGTGGCGGAATCGGAACCGTTGGTCGGTTGAATTGTGGGTTCGGAGATACTCATGATTGGAATCACCTGCTTGGGGAGTTGTTGGGAGCGGGCCGGATACTTCGTCGATGTCCAGGGCCCGCAGAAGCCCGAACATCGGATGCGACGATGAACCCCGTCGCATGCACACCACGGGGAGGCGCTGGCGTGCGCCCACCCCGGGCGGGCCTGGTTAGAGCGGCCCGATGCGGTAGCGGAGTTCCGGCGCGTGATCGCCGGGCGGAAAGTCGCCGTCTTCGAAGAGCTCTTCGACCTCGCACGCGGCGCCCCAGCGGTCGGCGGAGGCCCGGAACAGTCGGTCGGAAGCCTCGTTGTCCGGGGTGACGGTGGCGGCCAGGTGCCGGATCCGGGGAGGGGAGGGGCGATTGGCCACCTCGTCGAGCAGGCGTCCACCAAGGCCGCTGCCGCGGGCGGAGTCGGCTACTGCGATCTGCCAGATGAAGAGCGTCTCGGGGTCAGTCGGAAGCCTGAAGCCCGTGACGAAACCGATCAGCTGGTCATCGAAGACCGCGACGGCGCAGGTGTCGGAGAAAAACTCGCCCAGCATGAGGTAGGCGTACGGCGAGTTGGGGTCAACGCTGATCTCGGCCAGAGCCCACATGTCCTGCGCATCGGATCGCACGGGATGCCGAATCGTGATCGAGTCGGCGGGTGTTGGACTTGGGGAAGAGATACCTGCTCACCACCTGGGGGTCGTGTGCCTCGGTGCGGGGGGTCGTACATGAGGCGACGCCCTCGAAGGTAGGAAGCCAGGACGCCAAGAGCAAAGCCAAGTGACCCATCTCACATGGTTGTAGTCTGAGTTGCGCTCAGGCTCCGGGTTGCCGCTGCTGCCGCCGTAATTCCCCGCCGAGGGGCGTCACCAAGCCTGACGGTTACTGACCGAGCCTGTCCCTTATCTGGACGTAGACCTCTGGTCCCACCAACGCGGTCAATTCTTCGGCGAGTGAATGGATCACCGTTGTTTCGCCGACGAAGGGCTCGGGTTCCTCGGTGCAGCACCATGCGATGGTGGAGTGTTCGGTGTCCCAGTCGCTGCGGTCCCACGGTCGGAGGACCTTGGTGCCGTCGGGGCGGGTTTCGGCGCGGAGTGGCAACTGCCAACACACCGATGGCTTCCAGACGGTTGGCGACTCCCCAGCGGCGATGGCGGCGAGGTGAAGCGCACATCCCTCCCCACCCTCAAACCCGGGACGGTTGAGGAAAATGCAGGCACCGTCGACCACCCGCGTGAGAGTGCGAGCATCGTCGGCGTAGATGCCGCCCTCATGGGCCTCGGCGTGGAACTGGAACATGGACGGCTCAAGAAACATCGCCAACGCCCCGGTGTTCATCGACTCTTCCTCATCGAGGAACCGGGTTCCGTGCGAACAGCAACCTTGGTTCAGATGCTCCGCGTCTGTTGGCAGAATCCCTTTGCAGCCGTTGCCCCAAATGCAGGTCCAGTTCGACGTCAGGAACGTTGCGTCGACGTCCCAAATCGTCCCGTCGATGGGATCTTCGAACCGCTCGTGTTGCTGCTCGTCCAAGCTTTGAGAGTAGACGCTGGGCCGGGTGAGGGTGCACGGTGACCACTGGGTCTGCGTTGACGTTTCGGAATTGCAACACCTCAGGTTGCAGGAAAGGCCAAGGGCAGCACCGCGCTCAGGCTCCGGGCTGGGGTTGCTGCGTGCGTCGGTGGCGGAGACGGGCGCGCTGCGCAGGCGCCTCGACGGTGGGCTGCGTGGGCTGCTCTGCAGCCGACGGGGTGCCGGCTTCGCCGGTCGGGGTGGTCTTGGGTGTGCTGCCCGGATGGGCGGTGCGCGAGATGTCGTCGACGACGCGACGTGCCTCGATCAGCGCGGTCAGGTCGTCGGCCACCTGCTCGAGCGGATCGTGGCCATCGCCGGGTACGGCCGGCTCGGCGGCGTAGGCCCGACACAGTTCGGCGGCCACGTCCTCCGAGCGCCGAACCCGGCCATGGACCGCCATCAGCTCGCTGCGGCGGTCGCGCCGGGGGAGCGTGGTTGCCAGGGCGATGCGGTCGTCGAGCTCAACGGCGTGGTCCTCGAAGCGGGCGGCCATCTCGTCGAGCACGGTCGGGGCGCCCTTGCGGCGACGCATGGCGCGGGCCCGCTGGACGCCCCGCGAGGAGCGCACGACGCGGCGGTGCAGGTGGGCCGACGGGGTTGGCGCCGCCAACCACCACACCGGCGCTGTCGTGCGGCGCGACGGCACGGGGCGGTTGCGGCGGGTAGCGGCGGCCAGCGCCGCTGCGATCGACCCGACGATGAGCACGATCCAGAACACCGCCAGGATTGCCACGACCGTCCCGGCGCTCACGCGTCGTCCCGTCCGCTCGTCTGGTTACAGGCCTTCATCCCGTCAGCCTACGGCGGTGGAACGGCGCGCAGTCTCGCGGCTTTGGTTATTCCAACCCTGCGGCCGGGGGCGAACATCGGGTGGCGGCGGCCAGGCTGAGGCCCACACGCCACCGACATGTTCCAGGCGACACCGATCGGCGTAACGGTCGATCCACGCCGCCACCGTGCTCAGCTCGTCGGCCAGCGCCTTGGTGAGTGCTTGGGTGGGCGGTTCGGGCTCTGGCCCGGCCTCGCCGAGGCGCCACGAGCCGTCGGGGTCGCACCAGCGCACCGCCACGCCAAACTCCAGCTCCACGGTGGTGCCGTCGGGGGTGGAGAATCGGATCAGCGACGGGGCCCGAAGCGTCGCGCAGCGCAGGCTGCGCCGCAACGCCGAGGTGTAGGCGGCCAGGCGATCCCGGGTGGCGGCAGCCTCCTCGAAGCGCTCCTCGGCGGCCAGGCGATCCATGCGCTCGGTCAGCGGGGTGGCCACCACCCGATGCTGACCGGAGAGCGCCAGCGTTGCGGCCCGAACGGCGTCGCCATAGCGGGCGTCGTCGACCTGGCCGGAACACGGGCAGGAGGTGACCCCGAGCTGGGCGGCGGTGCAGGGGGTGGTGCGGGGGGGACCTCCGCGCACCGAGAGGCGGGTGGTGCAGCGGCGCAGGGGGACGGCGTCGCCGACCGCCTCGGCGATGTGTTGGCCCACCTTGCGCGACGGCAGCGGGCCCAGCGCGGCAGCGTTGGCCGGTGGCGTTCGAGCACACACGAGGCGTGGGTAGGGCTCGTCGGTCAGGGTGAGCCAGCACCCGCCTTTGCCCGGGCGTCCCTGGCGGTTGTAGCGGGGGTCGAGCGCCTGGATCAGGCGGATCTCCAAGACTGCGGCTTCGAGGGTGGAGGGGGTGCGCCGGTGGTCGATGCGGACGCATTCCTCGAGCAGGCGGCCGACTTTGCGCCGGGTGTCGGTCGAAAAGTAGCTGCGCACCCTCGAGCGCAGGTTGGTGGCCTTCCCCACGTAGATCACCCGGTTCTGGGCGTTGCGCATCAGGTAGACGCCGGGGGAGCGGGGCAGGCGGTCGGTGAGGGCCAGCTTGGGCGCCTGGGGGTGGCCGGCCATCTTGGGTAGGGCGATCAGGTCGTCGAGCCCGGTGACCCCCCACGACGCAGCGCGTTCGAGTTCGACGTGCAGCAGGTCGGCGGTGGCCAGGGCATCATCGAGCGCCCGGTGCGACGGCTGGTGGGGGAGGCGCAGCACCCGGGCGAGGGTGCCCAGCTTGCAGTCGGGCACGTCGCTGCGCATCAAACGACGTGCCAACGCCAGCGTGTCGACGCCTCGGTTGGTCAGCGGCTCACGACCGGTGGCGGTCAGTGCGGCGTCGAGGAAGCTGCGGTCGAAGCGCAGGTTGTGGCCGACGAGCACCGCGTCGCCAAGGAACTCCAAGAACGCCGGCAGCACCGCCTCGATGCGCGGCGCCCGCACGACGTGGGCGTCGGTGATGCCGGTGAGCACGGTGATGTTGGTCGGGATGGCCCGACCCGGGTTGACCAGCGACTGGAGCGTCCCCAGGCAGGCGCCGCCCCGCACCTTGACCGCCCCCACCTCGGTGATCAGGTCGACACCGGCCTGTCCGCCCGTCGTCTCCAGGTCGACGATGCAGAAGGTGACGTCGGCGAGTGGCGAACCCAGATCGTCGAACGACCGTTGAACCGGGGGCGCTGGCGGGCGTCGCATCGGGGACACCATAGGCGAACACAGGTTCGTCGAACAGCAGTTCACTCAATTGGAATAATGGACCCCGGGCGGCCGTCGGGCGCATCGGCCACCGGCTGCGCCGGACGGTAGCCTGACCGGTTGTGAACGACGACCCGAGTGACGATTCAACGACCGGTCCAACAACGGCGGCCCACCCCCGTTATCGCTGCACAACCTGCGGCAACCTCACCCGCTTCGACGTGGTCGCCACCCGCCGAACCCGGGAGTTCCACCACTACTCGGTCGGCGGCGATCTCACCGTCGAACAAACCGAGACCCTCGATGAGGAAGTCGAGTCGGTCAGCTGTCGCTGGTGTTCCAGCCCGGCCGGAGTCGTCACCGTCGACGCGTCGGACGGCTGAGGCATCCGTGCCGAGTGAGCCCGACCACGGCAGCCGGCGATGACCGCCGGCTCCGACGCCGAGGAACAGGTGGTGCGGCCTGCCCTGGAGGCAGCGCTGGACGTGGCCGAGGCAGGCCTGGCGGAGAAGCCTCCGCGCCAGCCTCCACGGGGACTTCGGTCGGTGCTCGGGTTTCATAAGCGTCCAAGCGCGGCGCTGGGTGCGGCCCGGCGGGTTCTCGACCGCGACGACGCTTTCCGTGCCCTGGTGCTGGAGCGCATCGATGCCGACCGCTTGAGCCCCGGAGCCGCTGCGTTTCTTCTACGAGACGATGGCTGGCGCGACGCGGTCGGCGATGCCGTTCGAGCGTTGGAAGAGGCGGCCGATGACGACCGGGCGAGGGCGGATGATCGGGCGGCGACCGAACAGGTGGTCACGCTCAGCGCCCGGTTGGCCGAGTTGGAGGCCGAAGTGCCTCGAGTCGAGGCCGAGTTCACCCGGTTGCGCGAGGTGGAACGCCAGGCCGAGGAGGTCGCCGAACGCCTTCGCGAGCAGGAGGCGCTCAACGAACGGCTGACCGGCGAACGCCAGCGGGCGGTGCGCGAGCTGGCCGACGAGCGCCGGCGTCTGGCTGACCGCACCGCCCAGGTGCGTTCGCTGTCCGCCGATCTGGAGCGCATTCGCTCCCAGGTGCCCATGGACGACGGGGGACCGGACGATCCGACGCCCCCAGCCCGTCCGGTTGACGTTGCCGAGGAACTGTCGGCGCTGCGGACGAGGGCGGAGGCCGCCGAGTCGGCGTCCGCAGAGACCGCCCAGGCGATGGTCCGGCTGGGGCGGGAGCTCGCGGCGCTCGGCGAACGCCTCGATCCCGAAGCGGCGGGGCGCGTGGAGCAGGGCGATTCGGACCCTCGGGGGTCGACCAGCCCGGAAGCGAGCGACGGCGAGCCGGGCACCGCCCCGGTGCTCGCAGGGCAACATCGGAACGGTCGTCGCGGCCGGACCGTTCGCCGCCGGCCGGTCCGCGTGGGACGCGGCCTGCGCGATGGCTCCCCTGACGCCACCCGGGAGCTGCTGCGAACGCCCGGCCTGGTGCTGTGGGTCGACGGGTACAACGCATCGATGGCGCTTTGGGGTGACCTCGATATCGGCGGTCAGCGCGAGGCGTTGGTCCGCGCCCTCGGACGGTTGGCCAAGGCCTGCGGCACCCACATACGCGTGGTGTTCGATGGTGACAGTGGCGGAGCGCCCCCGGTCACCACACCGCTGCCGGTGCGAGTGGTGTTCACGAAGGCGGGGGTGGAGGCCGACGACGACATCATCGACGCCGTGGCGGCGACCGACGCGTCGCAGCCGGTGGCGGTGCTCAGCGCCGATCGGCGTGTGCGCGACGGCGCCTCTGTGTACGGCGCCAACCTGTTGTCACCCGACGATCTGCGAACGGTGTTGGCCGACGGTGGCTGAGGGATCCCCGTCCGACGGCCTGGGTGGTCTTGCCGACCGGGTGCTCGAGGTTGGGCGGGACGCGGGCCTGGTGGCGATGGGCATCTGCGATACCGAACCGTTTCTGGAGGCGCGCCAAGAACTCCTCGACCGTCGCGACGCCGGCCTGGCCGGCACGATGGCCTTCACCTACCGCAACCCGGAGCGTTCGACCGAACCGGCGCGCCTGCTGCGCAACGCAGCCAGCCTGGTGGTGGGGGCGATGCCGTACCGCCAACCGCGCCTGGCCGACGACGGAGACACTGCCCGCTCGGGCGGCGTCACCGGCGCGGGCGACGTTGCCGCCAGCGGTCAACGTGGGACCCTCTCACTTCAGGCCCGGGTGGCCCGATACGCCACCGACGATTACTACGCCGTGCTGCGAGCTGCGTTGGAGCGGGTGGCCGACGAGTTGCGTCGGGCCGGGTTTCGGGCCCACATCGTCGCCGACGACAACGCGCTGGTCGACCGCGCCGCGGCGGTGCGCGCCGGCCTGGGGTGGATCGGCCGCAACACCGGGCTGATCACCCCCGAGGCGGGCGGCGAGGTGGTGTTGGGCTCGGTGGTCACCGACGCGGTCCTTCCCACCACAAACCGGTCGGTGGCCGACGGCTGCGGCTCGTGTCGGGTGTGCGAGCCGGCCTGCCCGACCGGAGCCCTCGACGACGGACGACTGGACGCCCGCAAGTGCCTGGCCTGGCTGGTGCAGGCCCCCGGCGACTTTCCCCGCGAGCATCGCCAGGCGCTGGGCGACCGCCTGTACGGCTGCGACGAGTGCACGGTGGTGTGCCCACCGAGCCGGCTGGCGAGCCGCCGCCTGGGCGACCTGCCCCATGGCGAGCGTCCGGGGCCGACGGTTGACGTGCTCGAGGTGCTGCGCCTTGACGACGAGACGCTGCTGGAGCGCTACGGCCGCTGGTACCTGCCGGGCCGTGACCCGAACGCCCTGCGCCGCAACGCGCTGGTGATCCTGGGCAACACCGGCGACGGGTTCGACGGTGCCACCGCAGCGGTGCTCGAGCGCTACCTCGCCGACGAATCGCAGCTTTTGGCCGGCCACGCCGCCTGGGCAGCGCTGGCCCTGGGCCGCCAGGACCTGGCGGTCGCTGCAGCCGACCGGCCGTCGGTCGCCGACGAACTCGCCGCCGCTGGGCTGGTGACCCCGGTTGCGGTTGGGTCCCGCCGTTCGCAGGCCGATGGCGCGAGTGCTACATCTGGTGGCCCGTGAAGCACCTGCTGGTCACCAACGACTATCCCCCCAAAGTGGGTGGTATCCAGAGTTACCTGTGGGAGCTGTGGCGGCGTCTCGACCCCGATGACGTCACCGTCCTGACGACGCCCCACGAAGGGGCGGCCGCCTTCGATGCGGCTGCGCCCCATCGCATCGAGCGCACCCGGGATCCGGTGCTGTTGCCGCACCCCGGCCTGGCCCGCCGCATCGAGGCGCTGGCGCGCCAGGTCGATGCCCGGCTGCTGGTCCTCGACCCGGTGCTGCCCCTGTCCGTCCTCGGGCCACGGGTGGCGCGTCGCCTCGGCATCCCGTGGGTGGTTGTGGCTCATGGGGCGGAGATCACCGTGCCCGGTCGCCTGCCGGTGAGCCGAGCATTGTTGGGTCGGGTGTTGCGCTCCGCCGATGGCGTGATCGCCGCCGGCGGATACCCGCTGGCCGAATCGGAGCGAGCGGCGGGCATGCCGCTGGCCAACGCGGTGATCCCGCCCGGGGTGGACACGACCGACATCACGCCGTTGGCCCCGTCAGAACGGGCGGAGATCAGACGTTGCCTCGGTGTCGATGAGGACACGACGCTCGTGTTCGGCCTGAGCCGCCTGGTGCCGCGCAAGGGTTTCGACACGCTGATCGAGGCCGCCCATCTTCTGGCCCGGCGCGGCCGCAAGCTGACGGTGGCGATCGCCGGCGACGGGCGGGACCGCAAGCGGCTGGATCGGCTGGCCGCCGCCGGTCCCGGTTCGGTCCGGATGCTCGGCCGGGTCACCGACGCCGAGCGCGCCGAGTACTACGGCGCAGCCGACCTGTTTGCCATGTTGTGCCGCGACCGTTGGGCGGGCCTGGAGCAGGAGGGATTTGGCATCGTGTTTCTCGAAGCGGCGGCCGCAGGCGTGGCCTCACTGGCCGGCCGGTCGGGGGGTAGCCACGAGGCGGTGGAGGACGGCGAGACCGGGGTGATCGTCGACGAGCCCGCCGACGAACGGGCGGTCGCCGAGGCGCTGGAATCGCTCATCGACCAACCGGAGCGGCTCGCCGAGATGGGCCGGGCGGCCCGTCTGCGGGCCGAACGGGTCTTCGACTACGACGTGCTCGCCCGGGATCTCAATCGCGCGCTGACCCGGCTGGCCACTCCAGCCCGGGTGCAACGATGAGCCGCCGCACGGACGACCGGAAGACTCGGAAGCCCGCCCGCCCCTCCTCGGGCAGGTCGACGCAGCCGACGTTGGCCGACGAGCGCTCCGCTGCCCAGGCCGGCGCCGCCGAGCGAAAGGCCGCAGCCCAGGCTCGCCTCGACGAGCGGTTCGGTGACGACACGCCCGGCTCGGCCCTGATCGTGGCGTCGTGGGTGGCGGCCGCCGCCGTCACGCTCACCGGGCTGGCTGGCTGGGCCTTCGGCGGGCCCTTCGAGATCGCCGCCCTCATCGTGTCGCTGGTGTTGTTCTTCGCCGGGATGGTGATCTGCACGATCGGGTTCGTCGTCGCCGCCTCACGGTCGCGGCGCGACCAGCTCGACCTCGGCCGGCTGGCCCTGCTGACCGGGGTGGCGCCCCGCCGCGTGCGCAACTCGCTGTTCGGTGCGCTGGTGGTGCAGATCATCGGCGGGCTGGTGCCGGCGATCGCCACCAAGGGCCTGGAGCTGGACTTCGGCACGCTGGTCCCGCTGGTCGGGGTGGGCCTGATCTTCTGGTGGGGCGCCGCCTACGGAGACTTTCCCCCGCGCCCGGAGTTGGCCAGATGAGCGCCCGGGAAGCCCAGGGGAGCGGCACCCGGGTGATCATGTTCATGGGCAAGGGCGGCGTGGGTAAGACCACCGTGGCCGCCGCGTCGGCCATCCTGGCGGCCGAGTCGGGACAGCGGGTGGTGGTGACCTCCACGGACCCCGCCCACTCGCTCGGCGATGTGCTGGGCCGCCGGATCGGGTCGGTCCCGGTGCAGGTCACGCCCGGATGTCATGCCCAGCAACTGAACGGGCGCGACCGCCTCGAGGAGTCGTGGGCCGAGGTGGGCGGCTGGGTTCGGCGCGCGTTCGGATGGGCCGGCCTCGACGATCTCGAAGCCCAGGAGCTGATGTTGCTCCCCGGTTTGGAGGAACTCTTTGCCCTGGCCGAGGTGACCAGCCTGGTCGACTCGGGCCGGTTCGACACCGTGATCGTCGATTGCGCTCCAACCGCCGAGACCCTGCGATTGCTCACGCTGCCCGAGGTGCTCGGCTTCTACCTCGACCGTTTCGAACAACAGCGGCCGCTGCGGCGGGCGGTGAGCGAGACGGTGCGACGCCTGGGCGACCTTCCGATCGCCGACGCCCAGATCGCCGGGGCTACCCGTCGTCTGGCCGACGAGCTCTCCGGCGTGCGCCGGCTGTTGTCGGCCGACACGACGTCGGTGCGCCTGGTGATGACGCCGGAACGGGTGGTCATCGCCGAGACCCGCCGCACCCACACGGCGCTCGGCCTGCACGGTTACGCAACCGACGCCGTCGTGGTCAACCGACTGTTGCCCGAGCACGTGAGCGACGATTTCACAGCTCGCTGGCGGTCGGCCCAGCTGGAACGCCTCGACGAGGTCCGCGAAGGTTTTGGCGGCGTCGACACGCTGATCGCCGAGATGTCACCGATCGAGCCGATCGGGGCCGGCACCCTCGCTGAGATGGCGCGGGTGCTCTACGACGGACGCGAGCCGACGGCGGTGCTCGGAACGAGCCAGCCGATGTCGGTCGTCACCGGGGCCGATGGACCCGAACTGCACCTGCCGCTACCCAACGCCGACCGAGGCGAGGTTGACGTCTGGGCGGGCGACGGGGAGATTCATCTCACCGTCGGCGCCCACCGGCGCAATCTTTTGTTGCCGGACGCCTTGCACGGCCGCTCGGTCGTCGGGGCATCCTTGAGCGACGGAACGCTGGTGATCCGTTTCGATGCTGACGTTGACGCCGAACGCGACGATGGGGACGCCTGAAGCGTGTCACCGCATTGCGATCGTCGTAAATCTCTGGTCAGACGCGCTTGATCAAAAACAGGATCAGCAGGACGACCAGGATGGTTCCGAGAATTCCTCCACCTATGACCATGGTGTTTCCCTCCGTGTTTGGCCACGTCTGTCGGACCGCTGCGTCGAGCGATTGCCCATGCCGGGTCGGTCCCGGCCGCCGTCGTGGCGTCTTTGTTCAGTTACCCGATCCTGTGGGCGAGTAACCAGAAACCGTCAGCGAACCTCGCGTTCGACGACGACGTCGCGGCCGCGCGTCTCGGTGCGGGCGGTCGCCAGGCCGATCAGCGAGACGACCGCCCCGACGGCAAACCCCGATAGCGTCGGTTGGTTGAGGTTCTAAGATGACCGGGTGAGCGATCAGGCGGCAGACACCGCACAGAAGGTGCAGAATGCAGCACTCGGGGCCATCGATGCGCTGCGTCACCTGCTCGATGCCGCCGAGGAGGTGGTCGCCGACCCCCGGCACCTCCAGGATGTCGTCGCCGGCGTGAGCGACTGGGCCGAGAAGGTCTCGTCGACTTTTGCTGGTGCGAGCGGTTCCAGTGGCACCGGCCAACCAGGTGAACAACCCGGCGGGCAGCCAGGCGACGACGACGCCGTGGAGGATGATCAGCCAGCCGGCGGGCGCCTGCGGCGAGTGCCGCTCGACTGAGCCCGGGTACGGTTGCCGGGTGAGGACGGTTGACCCGGACGCAGCGAGCCCCCATCTGATCGGACTCGATCTGGGAGGAACAAAGCTGGCCGGCGGGGTGGTGGCCCTCGACGCAGACGGTCGGGCCCGGTTGGTCGTCGAGGAGCGGGTGCCGACCCCCGACTCGAGCGCAGCGCTGGTGCGGGCACTGGTCGATCTCGTGGCCCACCTCCGCTCGGTGTCTCCGCACCCGCCGGTGGCGGTGGGTGCCGGCATCGCCGGGCACATCGGCCTGGACGGTATTGCGGTGCAGGCGGCCAACACGCCGATGGTGGTGGGCGTCGACCTGGCGGGCCCGCTGCGCGAGGCGTCCGGGCTTCCGGTGCGCATCGACAACGACGCCAACGTCGTCGCACTTGCAGCCCAGCGACAGTTGGCGCCCGACGCCCGGGCGTTGGTGGCGGTGACGTTCGGGACCGGCATCGGTGGCGGCCTGGTGCTCGACGGGGCGCTGTGGCGGGGTGCGGCCGGGCTGGCCGGCGAGCCCGGCCACATGGTGGTGGCAGCGGACGGCCCGCTCTGCCGGTGTGGGCAGCGTGGCTGCTGGGAGGCGGTCGCATCCGGCACGGCCCTGGGCGAGGCGGCCCGGCGGGCCGTCGCCGACGGAGAGGCGCCGGACCTGGCCGCCCGTTGGTCGAACAGCGGCCGGTTGGATGGTCAGGCCGTCGTCGCCGGGCTTCGAGCGGGCGAGGCGGATGCCGAGGCGGTGTGGCAGGGGTGGACCGGGTGGGTCGCCGTCGGCTTGGCCAACCTGATCCAGCTGATCGACCCGGACGTGATCGTGCTCGGCGGCGGCGTGTCGGCCAGCGGCGAACTGTTGGCCTCGGCGGTCACCGCACACCTGGAGGCGATGTCGGTGGCGTGGAGTCACCGCCGGATCGACCTGCGCTGTGCCCCGGGTGGGCCGCTCGCCGGCGTCGTCGGGGCGGCGCTGATCGGATGGGAGGATCAGGCGGTACCTGAGCGCGCAGCGGCGGATGTGGCGGCGCCCAACCCATCGAGGCAGAACGTCACGATGTCGTCGGCGACCGCCTCGGCCGCCCGCCCACCACTCCAGCCCTGAGTGGCGAGTGCGTCGGTGACCGCCAGCATGGCCCGGGCCTGAGCATCGGCGTTGCCGCGGGGGAGCCGGCCAGCGTCCATCGCCGACGTCAACTCGGCGACCGCATCGTCGATCAGCAGTTCCCGCAGGCGGGAGGTGAGCGGCCCGAAGGTGGCGTCTCGATGAGCAAACTCGAACATCGACGCCAGCTCGCGGTGCTCGGCGGACCACCGGACCGAGGCGCGTATCGCCGCCGGAATGCGCACCAGCGGATCGTCGGAGTGCGAGACCGCCGCCAGTTGGGTGCGGCGCAGCTCGGTCATGCCGGCGGTGAGGATGTAGCCGAACAGCTCTTCCTTGGATTGGAAGTACCAGTAGAAGACGCCCTTGCCAACGCCCATCGCCCCGACGATGTCGGAGATCGAGGTGGCCTGGTACCCGCGCTCGGCGAATCGGGCGGTGGCCACCTCGAGAAGCTGCGAACGGCGTTCCTCGCCGCGGGGGGTCAGGCGTCGGTCCACGGCCAACCACCGTAGTTCTCTTGACCGCCGGGTCAAGAGTTGTCGTCGAGCCTGGCTCAGACGGCCGGTTCGGCGTTTTCGGGTGGTCGGCGCGGGCGGTCCCAGGCACCGGAGCGGGCGATCGCCTCCAGCCAGCGCTGGTAGTCAGCGTCGGCCCGACCTCGATCCACCTCGTCGTCGCCGAACGTCCCGTCACTGGTCCAGGCGTTGCCCACCTCGTCGAAGGAGCCCCAGAACCCCTCGGCCAGCCCGGCGAGAAATGCCGCACCTTGAGCGGTGGTCTCTCTGACGGCGGAGCGGCGCACCGGGACGCCAAGCTGCTCGGCCTGGATGCGCACCAACAGGTTGGACGACGACGCGCCGCCGTCCACGCGCAGCTCGGCCAGGCCGCTGTGGGACGCGGCGGTCATCGCCTCGACCACATCGCGGGTCTGGTAGGCGATCGACTCGATCACCGCCCGCGCCAAGTGGGCGCGGGTGGTGCCACGGGTGATGCCCAGCACCATGCCCCGTGCGAAGGGGTCCCACCACGGCGAACCCAGGCCGGTGAAGGCGGGAACCATCACGACACCATCGGTGTCGGGCACCGATTCGGCCAGCACGTTGACCTCGGGTGCCGAGTCGATGATCCCCAGGCCATCGCGCAACCACTGGATCGCTGCGCCGGTCACAAAGATCGAACCCTCGAGCGCATAGGTGATCTGCCGGGCGCCGCCGTCGCCGGGCAGCGACCAGGCGACGGTGGTGACCAGCCCGTCCACCGGCTCGGGTCGCTCGGTCCCAACGTTCATCAGCACGAACGAGCCGGTGCCATACGTGTTCTTGGTCATGCCGGTTTCGAAGCAGGCCTGGCCGAACAGCGAGGCCTGCTGGTCGCCGGCGATCCCGGAGATCGGTGTGCCGACGGGCAGCCCCCAACCCTCGGCGACGGTACCGAAGCGTCCCGACGATGCCAGGACCTGGGGCAGGCAGGCGCGGGGCACCCCGAACAGCTCGCAGAGCTCGTCGCTCCAATCGCCGGTGCCCAGGTCGTAGAGCATCGTGCGGCTGGCGTTGGTGTCGTCGGTGGCGTGCACTGCCCCGCCGGTCAGGTTCCACAGCAACCAGGAATCGATCGTCCCCACGGCCACGTCAGCGGTGGGTTCCACACCGCCCTCGGTGAAGATCCACTCGAGCTTCGACGCCGAAAAGTACGGGTCGGCCACCAGGCCGGTCCGGTTCCTGATCAGCTCGAGATGGCCTTGCTCGACCAGCTGTTCGCAGCGGTCTGCGGTTCGTCGGTCCTGCCACACGATCGCGCGGTGCAGCGGCTCGCCGGTGCTGCGGCTCCAAGCGACGACCGTCTCGCGCTGGTTGGTGATCCCCACTGCGATCACCGGCTCGTCGAGCTGGTCGACCAACTCGCACAAGACCTCGCGGATCGCCTCGGCGATCTCGGCGGCGTCGTGCTCCACCCAGCCCGGCCGGGGAAAATGTTGGGTGAACTCCCGGTAGGCCAGTCCGACGGTGTGGGCGGACGCATCGACGGCCAATGCCCGCACCCCGGTGGTCCCGGCATCGATGGCGACGACTACGGACACGCGACGGATCGTAGCGGCCCGCTCTGGCACACTGGACGGATGGACGACATGGATTGCGGTCGATGAAGCTGGGCATGCTGACTTCGGGCGGGGATTGCCCGGGCCTGAACGCGGTGATTCGAGCGGTGGTGAGGCGGGCCGAGCGCGGCATGGACGCAGAGGTGCTCGGGTTCTTCGATGCCTGGCGCGGGGTGATGGACGGGGACTATGAGACCCTGACCGTCGAGCGCTGCCGTGGCCTCTTGCCTCGAGGGGGCACGATCCTGGGTACCTCTCGGGTCCAGCCCTACCAGTTCGAGGACGGCGTCGCGCGCGTGAAGGAGTCGATGTTTCGCCTCGGCCTCGACGGCTTCATCGTCATCGGCGGCAACGGTTCACTGGGCGCGGCCCGCGACCTGACCGCCGACGGCATCCCGTGCGTCGGGGTTCCCAAGACGATCGACAACGACGTTGCCGGCACCGACGTCACCTTCGGCTTCGACACGGCGGTCGGGGTGGCCACCGACGCCATCGACCGGCTGCACACGACGGCGGAGGCCCACGAGCGGGTCATGGTGGTCGAGGTGATGGGGCGCGATGTCGGCCACATCGCCCTCCACGCCGGGTTGGCCGGGGGGGCGGCGATGATCCTGGTGCCCGAGGTTCCCTTCGACATCGCCGAGGTGATCGCGGTCGTCGAACGCCGCCGGCAACTGGGTCGGTATGCGTCGATCATCGTGGTCGCTGAAGGCGCCATGCCGATCGAGGGCACCATGGCGATGCCGGAATACGAGGTGGACGAGTACGGCCATCAGCGCCTGGGCGGTATCGGGGTGCGGGTGGCCAATGAACTGGAACGGCGAAGCGGCGTGGAAAGCCGCACGACCACGCTGGGCTATGTCGTGCGCGGTGGCACGCCCTCGGCGCGCGACCGCGTGCTGGCCACCCGCTTCGGCGTGGCGGCGGCCAACCTGGCGGCGGCTGGCCAGTGGGGCTCGATGGTGGGCCTGTCGGGGGATGTGATTGAGGCGGTGCCCCTCGAGGACGTTGCCGGTCGGATCCGGGGGTGCGACCTCGAGATGTACGAAGAGGTCGCCCAGGTGTTCTTCAGCTGACGGGCCGGTCGGTGGGTCAACCGGTGGTGTGGGTGGGGCACCGCGTCCGCAGCGAGTTGTTCTGCTCGGCCAGCGCAACCAGGTCGGTCTGCTCCCGCACCTCGGACTCGAGCTGGGCGGCCTCCGCCAACGCGTCTTTGAAGTCACACGGCGTGACGCGGCTCTTGGTGCCCCCTGCGGTCGAGATCCGTGCGCCCTCCCCGGCGATGAGAAAGCTGAACTGCCGGTCGGGTTCAAATTGGGCACCGACGCCCAACACGATCTGGCCGACCGCCGTCGTGCGCGATGAGCCGTCCACCTGGGCGAACTCCTTGGACAGGTTGATCGCGATGACGCCGTCGGCGCGTACCGACCCCGAAAGCAGGGTGGTGTTGGGCGGGATGGCGGTGCTGATGCCGGCGGTGACCTCGGCCGGCGTCGGCTTGACCAGCGTGGCCTTGGCGATGTCTTCCACCGACAACGCCGCCACCTCCCTCGAGACCGGCACCAACCGCCGAGACTCACCGGCCTGCATGAAGATCGAGCTGGGTACGTTGCCCGGGTCGTTCTCCGGGTTGCGGTCCCGGGCCGGGCCGGTCAGATCTGGCGGCAATGCTCGGGGTTCGCTGTCCGGGGTGATGCCACATCCGGCCAGCAGGGCGACCGGCACGACGCATCGGGCGAACACCGTCAGGATCCGCCGGCGGACGCGCGTCGTCGCCGGCGAGCCAAAGGAGCGTTGCGACTTGGCAGGACCGACCTTCACGTTCACAATTCCACCACCGATTCGATGTCGACCGGCGGCGTCTCGGGCAGGGTCAGCACGAATCGAGCGCCGGATTTGCCGTCGTCTCGTTCGGTGACGCTCACCTGACCGCCCATCAGCCGGGCATGCTCGGCCACGAGCGCCAGGCCGAGGCCGACGCCGCTGCCCGCCCCGCGCCGTCCACCCTGGATACCGCGGCTGAAGCGCTCGAAGATCAGCTCGCGCTCCTCCGCCGGCACCCCGGGACCGCTGTCGATGACGGCGATCGACAGCGTGCCGTCGCCCCGGTCGACCTCCACCCGCTCCACCCCTTCGCCGTACTTGATGGCGTTGTCCATGAAGTTGGACAGCACCCGGACCACCCGCACCTTGTCGAGCGCCACCACCAGCGCGTCGAGTTCGTCATCGGCCACAACCGGTGTGTCCTCGCCGGCTACGGCATCGACCGCCCGCCGGACGACGCCCATCACGCTGATCTCGTTGGCGTCGAGACGCACGGCCCCGGCGTCGAAACGCGAAATCTCGAGCAGGTCCTCGACCAGTTGGGTGAAGCGAACCAGGTCGGATTCGAGCAGGTTGAGCGCGGTACGTGCCCGCTCGGGAAGGTTGTCGGCGGCCCGCCCGAGCACATCGACCGACGCGTTGATCGTCGTCAGGGGCGATCGCAGCTCGTGGCTGACGTCGGAGGCGAACCGGGCGTCGCGGTCGATGCGGGCCTGCAGCTTCTCGACCATGCCGTTGAAGGACGACACCAGCGGGCCCAGCTCGGGGTCCTCGGCGTAATCGGCGGCGTCCAACCGCGTTTCCAGGTGCCCGTCAGCGATGCGGCCGGCCGCCTCACCGACCATCATCAGCGGCCGCAGCGCCCGCCGGCTCGCCCACCAGCCCAGAGCGGTGCCCGCCATGGTGGTGATCGAGCCGACGATGATCAGGATCACCGTTTGTGACTGCACCGCCGAGGTGATGTCGTCGATGGCGTTGAGCTCGAAGTAGGCGCCTTTGGCGCCGCTCAGGGGCACGCCGACAGCGGTGTACATCGTGCCGTCGGCCTCGAGACGCATGACCGCCGCTTCGGAGTCCCAGACCGAACGGGTGATCAGGCTCTGGGGGAGGTCGGACTCGGACAGGTCGCCCGTGAAGTAGGTGCGTACCATCCGATTGCCCGACGGGCTCGACTCCTTCAGCATCAGGAACTGCGGTCCCTGGGCCTGAAGGTCGCCCAGCAACGGGTTGAGGTCGGCGTCGGCGGCCTGGCTCTGAAGCAGGCCGTCCAGGGTGGTGGCGCTGTCGGTGGTGCGCGTGATCGTGCGTCGTTCGCGATCGGCGAGCAGCGAACGGCGGGTGAGGTTCAGCGTGGCCGCACCGATGATCCCGGACAGTACGAGCGCGCCGAGGGTGAAGGCCAGCGTGACCCTGGCACGGAGGCCCAACTGGGAGTCGCCCGGCTGCCGTCGCGAGGTCGACGCGACCCCGCTGGTGTCGTCGGCGACGTTGCCGCCGAGCGGGGGTCCACCCGCCTTGGCATCGGTGGTGCTCGATCGGGATGCGTTGGTGGTTGCCTCGGTGTGGTCCTTGGCGCCCTTGGCGCGATCGCCATCAACGCCCGAAGGGGTCGCACCCGAGCGATCGTCGGTGCGCCGCCCCGACCGTTTCACGCCGCCAGCTTGTAGCCCAGGCCGCGCACGGTCAACACGTGCCGAGGGTTGCCCGGATCGGCCTCCACCTTGGTGCGCAGCCGGCGCACGTGGACGTCGACCAGCCGGCTGTCGGCGAGGTAACCGTGGCCCCAGACCTTCTCGAGCAGGTCCTCGCGCGAAAAGATCCTGCCGGGCGAGCTGGCGAGTTCGACCAGCAACCGAAACTCGGTCTTGGTGAGGTGGATCGTCTCGTCGGCCAAGGTGACCACGCCCTCGTCGGGCACAATCTCCAGGTCGCCGAAGCGCATGCGGTGCTGGAGCGAGTCGCCGGAGCGCACCCGTCGCAACAGGGCGCGAATGCGAGCCGACAGTTCCTTGGGCACGAACGGCTTGGTCAGGTAGTCATCCGCACCGGCCTCGAGCCCGGCGACCACGTCGTGGGTGTCGGCGCGGGCGGTCACCATGATGATCGGCACGTCACTTTGTCGACGTACGGCGCGGCACACCTCGAAGCCGTCGACGCCGGGCAACATGATGTCGATCAACACGACATCGGTGGGGTTGGAACGGAAAGCGTCGATCGCCGCCTCGCCGGTGGCCGCTTCGACCACCTCCCACCCCTCGTCCTCGAGGGCCAGCTTCACGGCGGTGCGGATGCGTTCGTCGTCCTCGACGGTCAGGATTCGGGTGCTCAACGTAGGGCTTTCGTGCCTGAGGCCTCGGGGCGGTGCCCGACGCGATGCGGGCGTTTCGGAACCGAGGCCTGAATTCCGATGGAGCCAGATGAGGCCGCCGCGGCCAGGCTACCGGGCGCGCCGGGTAGCCCCGTGCCCACCCGTCGTTGAGCGCTCAGCCCCCAGCGGCACCCAGGCGGGTGAGCACGTCGCTCAACGAGCCGAACAGCGGCGGTGCTGCGGCGAGGAGGAACCATCCGGACGTGGGCTCGGCCGTGGTCGCCAGCGGCCCGCCGGTCGGCCCGGCAACGAGTGGCTGGGCGGTCACCCTGGCGCCGGCCTCGGTGGCCACCAACGACCCGGCGGCAAAGTCCCACCAGTGCGGGCCGGTCTCGTAGTAGGCGTCGACGCTGCCGTCTGCGACGTAACAAAAGTCGAGCGCCGCCGCACCCCGACGCCGGAGGTCGCGCACCTGGGGCAGAAGAGCGGTGGCCACCGCCCCCTGTCGGCCGCGGCGGCCAGGGTCGTAGCCGAAGCCGGTTGCGACCAGGGCCTGGCTCAGCGGCGGGGATTGGGCGACGACGAGCCGCTCGCCATTGCGGGTGGCGCCGCCCCCGAGGGTGGCGACGTACTCGAGGTCGAGGCGGGGCGCGATGACGACGCCCACCAGGCTGCGCCCGCCGCGCGTGGCCGCCACCGAGATGCCCCAGTCCGGCTGGCCGTAGACGTAGTTGGTCGTTCCGTCGATCGGATCGACCACCCACACCACCCGATCGTCGGCGTCGCCCCGAGGGTCGTCGGTCCACTCCGAGACGCTCTCCTCGCCGAGAAACCCGTCCCCGGGTCGGGCGTCGAGCAGGGCATCGCGGATGACCCGCTCGGTCGCTCGGTCGGCTTCGGTCACCAGGTCGGTCTCGCTCGACTTGGTCGTTCTGGCCCCGCCTTGGCGGCGTATTTCCGCCTGGGCGTCCGACGCCGTGCGGGCTCCCAGGCGGGCGGCGGAAAGGGCCAGGGTGCACAACTCGTCGGAGTCGACGGCAGCGTCCGGTCGGTTCGCCTCACCGGCTCCGGGGTGGCTCACGAGCCGCCGACCCACTCCCCGGCCACCCGCAGCGTGATCACCGCCACCGCCGCCACCCCGAGGGCGGCGATCACCGACGCGGCCAGCATCGAGGCTCCGATCGCCACATCGCACGATCCTGTGCACGCCACATCGCCGAAGCGACCGCCGACCAGCGCCCCTGCCAGTCCGCCGGCGATGATGGCGGCGAAGGCCACCGCCCGTGCCCAGACGGGCGCGAGCGCGGTCTGCGGGCCCTCGGCGTCACCGCCTGGGCTGCCACTCGGGGCGCTGTTGGAGTTGTCGCTGCCTTCGCTCGAAGCGGCCATCGTCGCCGATGGTACCCGCCGGTGGCGGGGCTTCCCCCTCCGCCGCTCGCAGGCCGGCCCGACCGGTGGCCGGCAGGGTCGAGCGGGTCATCCCGGCGATGCGGTTCCGGCCCTGCGGCGGCCGGGTGGGCCCGCTCGGCCATCGCTAGGCTGCGCGACGTGAGCGTTTCGCCCGACACCCCTCAGCCCGTGCGGCACTGGACGGTGGGCGGAGCGGTGATCGAAGGCCCGGATGGGGTTCTGCTCGTCCGCAACCGCCGCCAGGGCGGCGTGGTCGACTGGTCGCCGCCCGGCGGGGTGATCGACGTTGGTGAGGAACTGGTCGAGGGGTTGAGTCGCGAGGTGACCGAGGAGACCGGCCTGGTCGTGCCCAGTTGGCGGGGACCGCTCTATGAGATCCGCTGTAGCGCTCCTCAGTTGGGCTGGGAACTGCGCGTCGTCGCCTACGGCGCCGAGCATCCCGGCGGTGAACTGTCCTTCGACGACCCGGACGGCATCGTGGAAACCGGTGAGTGGTTTCGTGCCGAGCGCTCCCACGAGCCGCTGGTCGACTCCCCGCCGTGGGTGCGCGAGCCGCTCGTCGAGTTTCTGACGCACCGCTGGGCGGATACCCGCCGGTTCTCCTACCTGATCGAGGGCGACCGTCGGGCCGACCTGCGGGTCACGCGTACCGATCCAGATGAGCGCTGAGCCGCACGGGGGCCCAGCCGGGCAGCGTGGGCGCACCACGCCTCGCTGGGTGCTGCACGCCGACATGGACTGCTTCTTTGCTGCGGTCGAGGTGTTGCGGCGGCCCGAGCTGGCGGGCCGGCCGGTGCTGGTCGGCGGCGATGGCCGTCGCGGCGTGGTCGCTGCGGCCTCCTACGAGGCCCGGGCCACCGGGGTCGGCTCGGCGATGGCGATGACCGAAGCCATGCGCCGCTGCCCGGTGGCGGTGGTCCTGCCCGGTGATCACGACCACTACCGCGAGGTGTCGGGTCGTCTGATGGCGATCCTCCGGGAGCTGAGCCCGCTCGTCGAGCCACTGTCCCTCGACGAGGCGTTTGTCGAACTCACCGGCAGCGAGCGGCGCCTCGGCGACCCCATCGTCACCGCCGCCCGGCTTCGTCAGCGCATCCACGACGAGATGGGCCTGTGGGCGTCGGTCGGACTCGGTCCCAACAAGACGATCGCCAAGCTGGCGTCGGAGGCGGCCAAGCCCTCAGCGGATCCGCGCGGGCCGATCCCCGGGCCGGGCGTTGTCGCGGTGCGCCCCGACGAGGTGATCGGCTTTCTCGAGCGGATGCCGGTGCGGGCGCTGCCCGGGGTTGGGCCGGTCGCCGGCGAGAAGCTGGGTCGGTTGGGGGTGCGCACGATCGCCGAGCTGACCGAGGTGGGGGAGGGTGCGGTGCGGCGGCTGTTCGGCGCCGCCGGTGCTCGCCAGCTCATCGCCCTGGCCAAGGGCGATGATCCTCGCCCGGTCATCGCCGACGCGCCGGCCAAATCGATCAGCTCCGAGCGGACCTTTCCCACCGATCGCTTCGCCGTGGGGGAACTGTCGGCCGATCTGGCGGCGATGTCGGATCACGTCGCGGAGCGACTGCGGGCTGCCGGGGTGACCGCAACGACGGTGCAGATCAAGGTGCGCTACGGCGATTTCCGCACCCTCACGCGGGCGCAACGCTTGGACGCGCCCACCGACGCCACCGTCACGGTGCGGGAGGTGGCCTCGGCGTTGCTCGACCAGCTCGACCTGAGCGTCGGCGTTCGCTTGCTCGGCGTGGGGACGACCGGCCTCGCCCGGGGTGCCCCTGCGCAGCTCCGCCTCGATAGGCTGTCCGACGATGACGATCGAACCCTCGACCGCACCGTCGATGATGTCCGCCGCCGTTTTGGCCGTGACGCCATCGGGCCGACCCGCCTGGTCGAGGACCCGGCCGCTCCGCGCGTTGTGAGCGGCCCCGGGGTGCGCGATCATGGTGCCTTGAACGAGAAGGGGGTCAACGGTGCCGCTCTCTGAAGACGAACAGCGCATCCTCCGGGAAATCGAGGACCGCCTCTACGAGTCCGACCCCGCGCTGGCCAACGAGGTGCGGACGCGCACCGTTCACACCGCGGTGCTGCGGCGCATCCGCTTGGCGGCGGTCGGCATGGTCGTCTCGCTCGCCCTGACCATCTTCTTGTTGTCGGTGCATTTCCTGTTGGCCTTTGTCGGATTTCTGGTCACCTTCGCCCTCGGCGCGGTGATCGAGTCCGGCATCCGGCAGCTGGGCCAGGATGGCATGGGCGAGTTGTTCAGCCAGGTGACCGGGTTTACCGGCGTTCGCCGCCCGGAAGCCTCGACCAGCGCCGACGCCGGCGACGACAGCTGAGAATCGCTCGGTCCCTGCGCACCGGGCAACGATCCCCCCACCGAAGCTCATCGAGCACGGTGCTGACAACAGTGCGCTGAGCACAGGGCGACGGGCACCTGACCGGGGAAGTGGATCAGCCCTGCGAGTGGCGGCGCCGCCCGGAGCGACGAGGCGCCATTCCGAGGCTCCAGCGGATGCGCTCGGCCCGGCTCCACTCCGACGAGACCGTCTCCGAGGCCTGGTCGGCCAGCCGGCGGGCCTCCTCGGCCTGGGTGTCCTCCGGGGCGCGATCGCCGAACGCCCCGGCCGCGGCCAGCTCGCTCAGCGGGCGAAGGGTGGCCAGACCGGTCTCGCCCTCCATCCGGCGTGCAAACTCGGCAGCGGTCTCGCTGGGACGGGGGTCTCGACGTCGCATTGCCAATCGGTCGGTCACCTCGGTCCAGGCGCCGGCCGGTACCCGGGCGGGGTCCTCGGGCCGGTAGCGGCGTTGGCGGGCGTTGCGCACCCAGGCGACCCGGCCGGCGACCGCACCTGCTCCCAGGGCAAACGCTGCGAACAGCCCGAGCAGCCACCACGGGGTGCTCGTCGGCGTCTCGGGCATCGGCAGCGGCTGCTGTTCGGGCTGAGCCGGCGTCGTGCCGTCGGCGGGGGTGTTGTCCGGCGTCGGCGGAGCGGTCGTCGGCGGGGCGGTCGTCGCCGGAGCGACCGGCTCGGGCGAACCGTCGCCGGAGTCTTGTTCGAACGGCACGCCGGTGACCGGTTCGGTCACCGGGTTGCCACGCCCGGGCGTCGGCTCGAAGGCGACCCACCCGTACTCCGACAGAAACACCTCGGGCCAGGCGTGGGCCTGGCGTCCGGTGACGGTCCAGGTCCGGTTGGCAGCGTCGTAGTTGCCCGGGGTGAAGCCCACCCCCATCCGGGACGGGAGCCCGATGGAGCGGGCCATCAGCACGAAGGCGCTGGCGTACTGGGTGCAGAACCCCCGCCGCTGACGGAGGAACGATGCGGTGGGGTCGACGGAACCCCGGTAGTCGGCCGACGTGTCGTACTCGCCCTGGCGGAGATCGTTCTGGAGCGCCTGCAACTTGGCGACGTCACCGGCGGCGCCGCCGGTGATCCGCTGCGCCTCCTCGCTCACCTCCGGGCTGAGGCCCTCGGGGAGGGCGCGCGCAGCCTCGATCTCGTCGCCGCCGGGGACCTCTTTACCCGGTGAGGCCACGTCGGGGATCGCCGAACGGACGGCGTAGGTCATGCCCTGAGGCAACTCATCGCCCTCGGCGATGATCAGCGTCGCCGACGGCTCGTCAAAGCTGACCGGAATCTCGGACGCAACCTCGATCGGATCGGAGGCGGCGGGCATCCAGATGCCGGCCAGGCCATCGATCGCCACGGTCTGGTCGATCTGGTTGCGGGTGGGAAGCGTCGTGACGTCGGGCAACTCCCCGGACACGTCCTCGAATGCGGTGGTCGAACTCCACACGTTGGACTCGAAGGTGTCCAGTGCGGTCAGCCGCCAATAGCTGGGCCGGTCCTCGGCGGTCTCGACGGTGAACATGACGTCGTCGCTCTGGGGGCCCAGCTGGTCGGTGATCGACACCAGGGGGGACAACACCTGACGATCGGCGCGGTCCGACGACAGGTCGGTGAGGTCGATCACCGGCGTGCGGTCCTGGGTGAAGGCAAGGTGGGCCAACGTGCCGGCGAGCACCGCAACCACCAGCACCCCCGCACCGAGCCGGGCGGCAGCCCAGGTGCCACTGGAACGCTCGCCGCTGCGCCAACGGCCCCGTCCGTTGTTGACCGTGCGAACGGCGAGCAGGTGGGCGCCCAGCGCAGCGGTGAACACCACCGCCGAGAACACTTGGGCAGGGCCCCGGGCCAGCGTCGCCCCAAAGATGAACACGCCGACGTGGGTGGTGACCGCCTGAACCGGGACGTTGCCCCGGTGGACGGCGGTGTCCGAGTAGAGGGCGACGACGACCAGCACCAGCGAGGCGGCGGCGATGAAGCCGGGTTGGGCGGGGGCCGGGGCGACGAGCTGGCGGAAGCTGTCGAAGGACTCCCCGGTGAGTTCGACGAACCGCGACACGGTTTCGCCGGTGGGAAGGCCGGCCACGACGGTTTCGGGCAGGGTGAGATTCGCCCATGCCACCAGTCCGGCGATGGCCGACAGCAGGGGAGCGATCCACACCGACAGCCGGAGACGACGGCCGATCGACTCGCTGGCGTGCACGATCAGCGCCGGCAACAGGACCGCCGGCAACCAGTCCCAACCGGAGAACAGGCGGGAGAAGCTCAGCGCCGTCGCTGCGGTCAGCATCATCAGCGTGACCTCGGGCAGCCACCATCCCGGCGGACGGCGCTCGCCGTTCTCGGCCCGGGCCGTGCCCACCGCCTCGGGGGCGGCGGCGCTGCGGCTTGGGCTCATCGCTGCGGCCCGCCCGGTTGGACCGACCCGCTTGAACGCAGCGGCGCCCCGCCGAAGCGCAGGCGTTGTGCCAGCTCCTCGGCCCATGCCTCCGACCAGGTGGTCGCCAGCTCGATGCCGGATCCAAAGGGCACGACGCCCGGCTGCGCCTCGGTCGCCGAGCAGTCGATCGATACCAGCATGCGGGAGCTGTCGCCGTTGGTCAGCAGCCGGCGATCATCGGCGCTCAGGGTGGTCCCGCACACGACGATCAACCCGGTGGCGTCGTCGGCCAGCGTGCGGGCCACCGACGACAGGTTGGCCTCGGGGCCGATCGCCACCGTCGCCAAGCGGTCCATCACCGGTCCCAAACTGGAGGCGTCGGACAGCGTCCGGGTGTCGAGGCCGGCGGTGCTGAGCAGCCGCACCGGACGGTCGGCGACCACCGCGGTGAGCACGCTGGCCGCCGCCTCGACCGCCCGCTCGAACGAGCTGACGCTCTGGCGGGACGCCCGGCCGTCGAGTACGACCGCCACGTGGCTCTCATCGGGCCGCTCAAACTGGCGGACCATCAGGTTGCCGCTGCGGGCGACGGCGGGCCAGTGGATGTGGCGGATGTCGTCGCCGGCTTGGTACGGCCGGAGCCCGACAAAATCCTCCGGCGCCTGCGTGGGCGTCATCAGCAGTGCGTGGTGGCGGTCGTGTTGACGCCCGCCACCGGGCAGGCCGGTCAGCCGGTGGATGCGCGGGCGCACCAACACGCTGGCCTCGGCCTGCGGGGCGAGCGCCCGCTCGAACAACCCGAACGGGTCCTGCTTGGCCAGCTGGGCGGGGCCGAGGCGAAGCACACCGCGCCCCGTGGTCGGCACGACGGTCCTCAGGCGGCGGCGTTCGCCCGCCCCCAAGGGCGAGAGGCGCACGGGGTCGGTGCGCTCGCCGGCGGGATGCATCGGCTCGGCGATCCGATCCCGCAGCGACACCAGGCCGCTGAACCGGCCGCCGTTGACGACCAGCACCATCTGTTCGACTGCGTCGCCGTTGGTGACCGCCGTTGGCGCCACCCGTTGCAGGGTGAGCGACCCGGAGCGCATGACCACCAGCACCGAGACGGCAAGGGCGACCACCAGGGTGAAGGTGGCCACCCACAGCTCGGGGTAGGAGAACACGATCGAGGCCGGGACCAACACGGCGACCAGGGCGATCAGCGCCCAGCCGGATCGAGTGGGCGTGAGCACGCCCGAACGGGAGTAGGTGGCCACGGTGACTCAGCCCCAGCGCGCCATGCGAGGCCGGGGGGTCAGCCGGGCCGCGGTGCGGGGACCGTGGCCAGGATCTCGTCGAGGGTGTTCTCCGGTTGGATGCCCGCCGACATCGCCTCGCCGGTGAGCACCATGCGGTGGGCCATCACCAGGCCGAACAGAGCCTTGACATCGTCGGGCATGACATAGCCCCGAGCTTCCTTGGCCGCCCTCACCTTGGCCGCCGATTGCAACCCGAGGACCGCGCGCGGGGAGGCGCCCAGCGCGATCGATCGATGGGAGCGCGTCGCCTGGGCCAGGTCGACCATGTACTCGCCGATCGGCCCGGCAACGTGGATCGTCTCGGCGAAGCGGGTCATGTTCGACAGCGCATCGATGTCCATCACTGGACGCAGGTCGGCGAGCAGGCGGGTGCGGTCGCCGCCGGCGAGCAGCGACAGCTCGTCGGTTCGTGACGGGTAGCCGACGCTGAGGCGCATGAGAAACCGGTCGAGCTGGCTCTCGGGCAACGGGAACGTGCCGTGGTGCTCCATCGGGTTCTGGGTGGCGATCACCATGAACACCTCGGGGAGGGGGTTGGTGGTGCCGTCGACGGTCACCTGCTCCTCGGCCATTGCCTCGAGCAGGGCCGACTGGGTCTTGGGCGACGCCCGGTTGACCTCGTCGGCGAGCACGAAGTTGGCGAACACCGGGCCGGGCCGAAACGAGAACGTGCCGTCGGCGGAGTTCCACACCGAGGTGCCCACCACGTCGGCGGGCAGCAGGTCGGGGGTGAACTGCAGGCGGCCGAACTCGCCGTGGACCGAGGCGGCCATCGCCTTGGCCAGCAGCGTCTTGCCGACGCCGGGCACGTCCTCCAACAGGATGTGCCCGCCGGAGAGCAGGCCGGTCACGAGCAGCTCCACCACCTCGGCCTTGCCCGACACCACCTGGTTGACGTTGTCGCACAACTGCGAAAAACGTTGGGCGAACGCGCTCACCCGGTCATGGTCGACCACCCATCCTCCTCCGGGCCTTGGGGGTCGCTCACACTATCCGCGCCGGGGGTGGGTCACGATGCACCGAAGCGCGTGCCGTCCCGGGTTGCGACTCGCCGCTGTAAGCACCAACGTGGGCGGTTGCGGGCGGCACGCCAGTCCGGTCGCAGAGGGGACGCTGGTGCAACCGGGGCAGCTATCGACGAGGCGATACCGATGAGGTCGCGCCGATTACCGGGGCTGGCGCCAGCGTGGGTGAGATGAGCGGCCGGCCGGTGCTGGCCATCGACGTCGGTGGCACCAAGTTCGAGGCGGCGATGGTCGGGCCGGATGGAACGGTGGGGGAGCGCCACCGCGTCGAGACAGCCGGGGCGACCGGCTCATCGGAGCTGGCCGACCGGCTGGTCAGCGTGGCGCTGGCGGCCAGCGCTGGTGCGGACCGCCCTGCCCGGGTCGGCGTCGGCACCGCCGGGCCCTTCCTCGTCGCCGGCGAGATGATCGCCCCGGTCAACCTGCCGGTGTGGGGTGGCTTCGCCATTCGGGCTCACCTCGCCGACGCGCTGGGTCTGGAGGTGAGCGTCGCCGGGGATGCTCAGGCGCTGGCGCTGGGCGAGCGGTGGATCGGCGCCGCCCGGAACTGCGACAACTTCCTGGCGATGGTCGTGTCGACCGGGATCGGGGGCGGCCTGGTGGTCGATGGTCGGCTGCTGCGGGGTGAGCTGGGCAACGCCGGGCACCTCGGCCACGTCGTCGTCGTGCCCGATGGGCGCAGGTGCGGTTGCGGCGGACAGGGGTGCGTCGAGGCCGAGGCCTCCGGCACCGCGCTGCGGGCGATCACCGGCGCCGATCCGGCGCTGGCGTCGCCGGCTCTGCGGCGCCGCACCGGCACCCTGGTCGGACGCGCCGTCGCCTCGGTCGTCGCCACCCTCGACGTGCCGCTGGCGCTGGTCGCCGGCGGGGTGGCGCTCGGTTTCGGCGCCGACTTTTTCGAGGCAGCGCAGGATGAGCTGTCGGCCCGGGCGCGCCTGAGCTTTGCCCGCAACGCGCGCATCGAGCCGGCTGCGCTGGGTGCGGAGGGTCCGCTGATCGGCGCCGCGGCCCTGGCGTATGAGGCCATCAATGCCAAGCTGTTTGCGGCGACGAATCGGGAGGAACGATGAGCAAGCCGGCCATTCCGATACGAGCAACGCTCGCCGTGGTGACCCGTCCCGACCTGTGGGCAACCGGCGTGCGGGCGGCGCTGAGGTTCCGTCCTCGTCGGGGCGGGCGCCTCGGGCCCTACGTCGCGTTCCGCCTGGAGACCCAGTACGGCGGCGGTCGCCAGGAGCGTCGGCGTGCCGCAGATCCGGCCGACGTCGTCGCCTACCTCGAGTGGTTGCGGTCGGTCGGGCCGACGGGCGGCGGTCGGCGCACTCGTTGAACGCCGGCTGGACGACCGTGAGCCGGCCATGAGCTGGCCGGCGGTGGCTTTGGCGATCGGGTGCCGGCCGGGTGCGATTCGGCCGGTTCCGATTCGGATGAATGCGATCGGTGCTGGGGGTTGGGTGCCAGACCGGGCCCAGCACCCACCGGGCTATCGCCGGTCCGCCCCGCCCGCTTCCGCACCGATGTCGAGGGGTGGATCGGGCAGGTGGCCGTCGACGATCGGCACCAGCAGCTCGGCCAGCCGCGGCGGCAGCGTGGCTACACCCTCGGAGCGGAGTTCCTCGGCGCTCCACCAGCGGCGGTCCTCGAAGGCCATCGCCTCGAAGGCCTCCAGGCGTTGTTCCCCCAGTCCCTCCGATCCGCTGGGGACGCGGGCCAGGTGGATCACCTCGTTCTGGTCGAAGTGCCACCCGGCAAAGTCGAAGGTGACGTGCTGGGTCCAGATCACCGGTCCGATGTCGGCGGTGGTGATGCCGCCCTCCTCGTGCAACTCTCGCAGGCAGGCGTGGGTCGAGGCCTCGCCGGGCTCGATGCCGCCGCCGGGGAGCTCCCACCACGAACCGGCCTCCGGTCGTGCCGGGTCGTGGGCCTTGATCAGCAGCACTCGGTCGTCGCCGTCGAGTGCCACCACGCGGGCGGCCTGGCGTCGGAGGGTGGGTCGCATTCCGTCCGACGCTACCGTCCGACGTACCGGTCCGGTCGCAGCGCCCGTCGAAGCGGACCGATGAGCGCGGGCGCGGCGGCGTTTCACGAGTGGATCGGATCCGCCGGCGAGTTTCACGGCCGTGACCTGCCCACACCTGCGCCCGGCTCGCTCGATGTCTGGGCGGTCAACCCGACCGAAGCGACGATCGTGGCGGGATCGACCCAACGCCACGCCCTCGACGAGGCCCGTGCTGAGGCCGCCGGGCTGGCGACGGCGAGGCGCCGCAGCGGCGGCGGCGTGGTCGTCGTCGAACCGGTTCACACCGTGTGGATCGACGTGGTCGTCGCCCGCGGCGACGAGCGCGTGTCCGACGACGTCGGTCGGTCCTTCGATTGGATCGGCGGGGTTCTCGCCGCTGCGATGCGATCGGGCGGGGTCGAGGTCGCCGCCCACCGGGGGACCGGCACTTGGGATCCGCTCGGTCGTCTGGTGTGTTTTGCCGGCGTCGGTCCTGGCGAGAGCCTCGACCCGCAGGGCCGCAAGGTGGTCGGCCTCAGCCAGCGGCGAACCCGGGAGCAGGTGCGGTTCCAAACCGTGGCCTACCGGCAGGTACCCGTCGAGGCGACGCTGGCCGCCCTGCGCGACGATCAGTTTCCCGGCGATCAGTTTTCCGGCGGCCGGGCCGCGGCGGTCGCCGAGTTGGCCCGCCGCACCGCGCCGCTGGGCACCGACCGGGCCGTGCGCTGGTGGCAGCATCACGTCGCCGACGCCCTGGTGCAGGCTTCCGCGGTCATGACCTGACCGTCCCCGTACCGGTACCCCCTTCCCAGCCCGGCGCCCCTCCCAACTCAGCGCCCCTCCCAACCCAGCGCCCCTCCCAACTCAGCGCCCCTCCCAGCCCAGCGCCCCTCCCAGCCCAGCGCCCCTCCCAACTCAGCGCCCCTCCCAACCCAGCTCGGTGCCTCACCAGGAGCCCCTTTCCGAAGTGGGGAGCCCGGAGCGCGGTCTGGCGGTTGTTTGGGCTCCCGAGTTGCGCGTGGTCTGGGAAGTGGGGAGCCCGGAGCGCGGTCTGGCGGTTGTTTGGGCTCCCGAGTTGCGCGGGGCGGTGCGGGGATCGCTGCCCGGGGTGCGGGCCCCATGGTCAACCACTGGGCGACGTGGTGGCGTGAGCAGATGACCAACAGCAACGCAATGCCCGTCGAGCCCTCCGTTCTCGCCTTGGCCGAGCGGCAGCTCGGATTGATCAGCGATCGTCAGCTGGATGAACTGGGCATCGACCGGCGACGGTGGGTTCGGGCGGTCGCCAACCAGCAATGGCTCGATCTGTCGGGCCGGGTGTGGCTGCGCTCGGGTGCCCCGTGCTCGGGGCTGACGTGCGGCCGGGCGGTCGTGCTCCACTGCGGTGCGGGCTCGGCGGTCAGCCACCACAGCGCAGCGGCCTTGTGGGGCATCCCCGGGTTTCGGCTGTGGCCGCTCCAGGTGTCGGTGCCGCGCACATCGTGGGGCGGAACCGATCGGATCGAGCTCTCCCTTCCCCGGAACTTCGTTGACGACCAGCGCGCCATCGACCATCGCGTGCTCGTCCACCGACCGACCGCTTGGCCGGATCGGGCTACCGGCATGATCGACGGTGTGGACGTGGTGCGTCCGGCACTGCTGCTGTTGCAGCTGGCGCCCGTCGTGGCGCCCAAGCGGTTGCAGCGCATCCTCGATCATCTCTGGTCTCGCGGCCTGTTGTCCGGCCCGTCGGTGGCCGCCGAACTCGCACCGATGTTGGGTCGAGGCCGGGCCGGCGTGGTTGCGATCCGCACGATGCTCGACCGCTGCGGGCCCGGTTACGTCCCCCCGGAGAGCAACCTTGAGGCCCGGCTGATCGACTTGATCGACGCTGCCGGCATTCCTCGGCCGCTCCGGCAGAAGGACCTGGGTGACAACGTTCGTTGGCTGGGCCGGGTGGATTTGTACTGGCCTCAGTGGCTGTTGGTTGTCGAGGTCGACTCGGATAGGTACCACGGCGCGCTGAGCGATCGGGAGGATGACGCCAAGCGGCAACGAGCGCTCGAGGCTGCCGGCTACACCGTCGTGCGGGTCACCGAGTTTGAGCTGTGGCACCGCCGGGACCAGGTCATCGACCGGCTGCGCTCAGCGGTGGCAGCTGCCAGGGCCCACGTCGCTGCTTAGGACGAGGCCGGCGGTGCCCGATCTCTTGAAGTGGGGAGCCCGGAGCGCGGTCTGGTGGTTGTTTGGGCTCCCGAGTTGCGGGTGGGTTGGGTGCGGGCGGGAAGTGGGGAGCCCGGAGCGCGGTCTGGTGGTTGTTTGGGCTCCCGAGTTGCGGGTTGTGAGCCCCGGGACAGGAGGCGGGCAGGGACCCGACCAGAGAAATGTTCGAGCGATGCACCGAAGTGGGAGGAAGTGGGGCTATGGTGTCGCTTCGTGGGAGGAAGTGGGTCAACCGGATCACTGGCAGGTGATCCAACCGATTCATCCCCTCCGCTGGAGAACCCGACCGAGATGGACCCGTGCTTGCTGGCAGCTACGACCACCGAATCGACTCGAAGTCGAGACTGGTGCTTCCCGCCGCGGCGCGACCAGCGTTTGCCAACGGGGGCTTTGTCTCTGACCAGGGCAACTACGTCGGGCTCTTTCCCACCCAGGAGTGGCAGGAGTTCGTCGCCAAGTTGCGCCGGGAGGTCGAGGCGGGCACCACGCCCCGTCGCGTCTTCCAGGTGGTCTCCGGCCGTGCCTTCCCCATCGCTCCTGACGGGGCTGGGCGGGTGCTGTTGCCGCCCAAGCTGCGCGAACGCTTCGACGACGAGGTCACCCTCATCGGATCCGAGACCCACTTGGCGGTGTACCGCCCAGAAGAATGGGCCTCGGTCGAGGAAGGCGTCGGCGACCTCGCCGACTACCTGGAGCACCTGCTGTGAGCGCCCGAGCGAACGGCGCCAACGAACCGATCGACGACCTGCACCCTCATACCTCACGGGACCGTGCCGCCATTCCGGCGTTGCACAGCCCCTCGACTGGCGGGATGGACCAACCGAACTCCGCCCGCTGCCCATCCAGTCTGACCGGGGAGACATCCCGGCAGACGCCGTCCAGTCGAGGGGCTGTCCAGCGCCGGGAACACACACCGGCTGACCGAAAGAGGCCGCAATGGAAGGTGACCGCGCACGCCACGATGACGCGGACTTCGCCCATCGGAGCGTCCTGCGACACGAGGTGCTCGAGGCATTCGAAGAGGTGCCGGCCGGGCTGGTGCTCGACGCCACGCTCGGGGGAGCAGGCCACGCCACAGCGCTGCTGGACGCCCGCAGCGACCTCACCCTCCTCGGCGTGGATCGCGACCCGGATGCGCTCGCAGTGGCGGCGGTCCGGATGGGGCGCTTCGGCGACCGGGTGCGCCTCGAACACGCCAACTTCGCCCAGTTGGGCGAGTTGTTGGACCGCACCGACGAGCCCCTGGTGGGCGCGCTGTTCGATCTCGGGGTCTCGTCCCCGCAGATCGACCGGCCCGAGCGCGGCTTCAGCTATCGATTCAACGGTCCGCTCGACATGCGAATGGACCCCACTCAGGAACTCACCGCGGAGGTGGTTGTGAATACCTACCCGATCGACCGACTGACCAAAATCCTCGCCGACGGCGGGGATGTGCCCGCCGCTCGTCGGGTGGCAGCGGAGATCGCGTCGCGGCGTCCGCTGACCACCACAGACGACCTGGTCGAGGCCACCCAGGCCGGCACCCCCGCGGCGGTGCGCCGGAGGGGCAACCCGGCCAAGCGGGTTTTTCAGGGCATCCGCATGGAGGTCAACGACGAGCTCGAGAGCCTCGTGGATGCACTCGATCAGACGATCGACCGCTTGGTGCTCGGCGGCCGGGTCGCCGTGCTCGCCTACCACTCTGGAGAGGATCGCGTCGTCAAGGACCGCTTCCGTCGGGCAGATCGCGGCGCGTGCAGCTGCCCGTCCGGCCTGCCCTGCGTGTGCGGCTCCACCCCTGAGGGCCGCCTGATCACCCGCAAGCCGCTCTTCGCCAGCGATGCCGAGGTGGCGGACAACCCCCGGGCCGCCAGCGTGCGGATGCGCGTGTTTGAGAAGGGCCGCCGCGCCTCGTGACCGCGCTGGCCCGCCCTGCGCGGTCCCGGGCTCGTCCGGTCCCGTCGGTACAACGGCCGAAGCTGCGCGTCCTCGATGGCACTCTCGAGCGTCGCCGCCGGCGCACCGTCGTGATCATGGTCGGCACGGTCGGGGCCGTGATGGCGTTGCTGCTCAGCGTGCTGTACCTGCAGGTGGTGATGCTGCAACGTCAGCGCGAGCTGGACGACCTGGCCAACCAAAGCACCGAAGTGATGCGTGAGAACCAGGACCTGCGCCGCAACGTGGCCGAGCTCGAGAGCCCGGACGCCATCGTGCGACGCGCCACCGAGGAGCTGGGCATGGTGCCCGCCCCGGAGGTGGTGTACCTCGATCCCTCGCCCGCCGCCGCCCCCGATGAGCCGATCGTCCGGACGCTGGGCGATCAGCCCGGAGCGCCCTCGGCCGATGCGGCGGTCCCCGACGATCCGGCGGCGTCCGACGCTCCCACGGAGAGCGGACCGGCCGAAGGTGTTTCAGGATGACCGTCGACCCGCCCACCGGCGGCGATCGGCCACGCACGCGGCGGGCCTCGCCTACGCCGCGTCGGGCTGCGCCCGAGAGGCGCAGCGACGCTCGGGGTGGCCGCCCACCCGCTTCGGAGTCCGTAGCGGGGGCCGCGGCGCGTCCGCGATCCGAGCGTGAGCCCGGCGAGCGGTCCCGCCTCGCCGCCGACGCGGCGCGAACGTGGGGGCACGACAGCGCCGACAGCGCAGCCGAGATCTGGGATCGGGTCAGCGAACGGTTTCACACCCGGTTCGTGGCCAGGCGGGCTCACCACCGCGCCCGGGGCGCCCCTGGGTACTCTGAGCGCAATCGCTACCACGCCCTCGTCGGGGTGGTCGCCCTGCTGTCGGTGTTGGTCACGGTCAAGCTGGTCAACATTCAGGTGATTTCGCCCGACCGCTACCTCAACCTGGGCACCAATCAGCGCGTGAAGATGGACGACCTGCCCGGTCCGAGGGGCACGATCCGGGATCGCAACGGGGTGGACCTGGCGCTGTCGGTTCAGATGGTGACACTGATCGCCGACCCCAAGCGGGTGACCGACCCCGGGAAGGCAACCGACATCATCGCCGGTGAGGTCGACGTCGACGCCGACGAGCTTGCCGCGCGCCTGGGCGATTCGAACTCGCGCTTCACCTACGTTGCTCGCCAGATCGATCCGCGCACCGGCGAGGCCGTCCTCAAAAAGCTTCAAAAGGCCGGCATCGCCGGCTTTTTCATCGAAGATGACCAGCAGCGGGTTAACCCGGCCGAGTCGCTCGCCTCTGCGGTGGTCGGCCGAACCGACATCGACGGGGCGGGCACCTCGGGTATCGAAAAGACGCTCGACGACCAGCTGACCGGCACCCCGGGCGAACGAATCGTCGAACGGGCGCCCGACGGGTCGGGCATCGCCAACGCCCCTCACAAGGCCGTTCCCGCAATCCCGGGCGAGGACGTCACCTTGACGCTCGATCAGACGCTCCAATACGAGGCCGAGCGGCAGTTGGTCGCAGCGGTCGACAGCGAGAGCGCCAACGCCGGCGTGGCGATCATGGGGGACCCGCGGACAGGCGAGCTGCTCGCCGTGGCCAACGTCGCCCGCAACCAGGACACGGGCGAAGTGTCGCCGGTGATTTACAACATGGCCTTCGCAGCGGCGTTCGAGGCCGGATCGGTCATGAAGGTGGTGACGGTGGCCGGCGCCTACGAGGACAACAAGACCGACCCGAACGAGCAGATCATGGTGCCGGCGAGCCTGAAGGTTGGCGACCACGACTACACCGATAGCCACTGGCACCCGACCGAGCCCTGGCGCGTCCAGCAGATCGTCGCCCAGTCCTCCAACATCGGCACGATCACCCTGGGTCAACGGGTCGGGGCGAAACGGCTCGAGGAACTGCTGCGCTCGTTCGGATTCGGCGCTCGAACCGAGCTGGACCTCCCCGGCGAATCCCGGGGGCTGTTGTCGTCCTCCGACGATTGGTACCCGACCGATCTGGCGTCGATCTCGATCGGACAGGGCATCGCGGTCACCCCGGTGCAGCTGTGGTCGGCCTACAACGTGATCGCCAACGAGGGGCTGTACGTCCCGCCGAGGTTGATCGAGGAGGTCGGCGGTCCCGACGGCACCGCCAAGCCGGTCCCCGCAGGCGAGGAACGCCGGGTGATCCGCCCCGAGGTGGCCCGGTGGATGAACCTGGCGCTCCAGCAGGTGGTGCTCGACGGCACCGCATCGGAGTGGAGCCTGCCGGGCTACACGGTGGCGGCCAAGACCGGTACCGCCCGCAAACCCAACCCGGATACGGGACGCTACGACTGGGGCGGCGGGAGCTACCGCTACAACACGGTCTTCTCGGGTTTCCTGCCCGCCTCGGATCCCCAGCTGTCGATCACGGTGTTGCTCGACGAACCGAAGAACCACCTCAGCGGAGCATCGGCGGCCGGGCCGGTGTTCAACGAGCTGGCGAAGGCCGGGTTGACCCACCTGCAGATCCCCCCGGACCGCCCCAGCGTTCCACGCGCCGAGTCCGGTGACGACGAGGGTGACGGGCCGGTGCGGGCAACCCCGGCGCCGCCGGCGCCGCCGCGCACCACCCCGGAGGATGAACGGGCAGCGGCGGAAGGCTCCGGCGGTGCCCGCGATCGAGCGGTCGACGGCGATGGCGAGGTGTCAGTCGACGATGACCAGCTGGCGGAGGGAACGCCCGATGGCTGAGCGACCGAGCGCCGGGCGGCGCCCCCTCCCGCTGCTCGGCCTCGCCGAGCTGGTCGGCGGCCGGGTGGTACCCGGCAGCACGTCGCCGAACGATCCTCCGCTGCATGACGTTGCCTTCGACAGCCGCGCCCCGATGGGGCCAGGGACCTTGTTTGTTGCCGTTCGGGGCGACCGTTCGGACGGACACGACTTCGTCGCCGCTGCGGTCGATGCCGGGGCGGTGGCGGTGATGGTCGAACGACTCATCGAGGGGATCGCAGTGCCGCAGATGGTCGTCACCGACGCGCGCGCTGCGATGGGGCCGGCCGCCCAGGCGATCTTCGGTCACCCCGGCACCGAGCTGGCGCTGGTCGGGGTGACGGGGACCAACGGCAAGACGACCTTCGTCAGCCTGTTGGCGCAACTGCTCGACAACCTCGGCGAGCGAGCGGAGTCGATGGGCACGTTGACCGGCGCTCGGACGACACCCGAGGGGCCCGAGATCGCGCGCCACCTACGAGCGGCGGTCGACGACGGCGTCACCGCGGTGGCGATGGAGGTGTCGTCCCACGCCCTGGCCCTGCACCGGGTCGATGGGCTGCGCTTCGACGTGGCCGTGTTCACCAACCTGGGCCGGGACCATCTCGACTTTCACACCACCCAGGAGGCGTACTTCGCCGCCAAGGCACGGCTCTTCGAACCGGACCGGGCGGCAGCCGCGCTGGTCAACATCGATGACGTCCACGGTCGGCTGCTGCGCGACGCTGCCGGCGCGTTGCCCGTGACCGGGTACGCGCTCGACGACCTCGACGACCTCGAACTCAGCCCGACCGGCTCGGGGTTTGGTTGGCGCGGTCACCGGGTGCGGGTTGCCCTGCCGGGGCGGCTCAACCTGTCCAACGTGCTCGCCGCGCTGGAGGCTGCGGTGCTGCTCGGCCACGAGGAGATCCTCGTCGCCGGCGCCGCAAACGGGCTCGTCGGTCCGCCCGGACGATTTCAGGTGGTGCCACTCGACCGGGACCCGACCGGCTCCGCCGCCCCGGCGGTCGTCGTCGACTATGCCCACAGCCCCGACGCCCTGTCCAGCGTCCTCGACAGTGCCCGGGAACTGTTGGGCCCCGATGGCCGACTGACCGTGGTCTACGGCTGCGGCGGCGATCGAGATCTTGAGAAGCGACCGGAGATGGGGCGGGTGGCTGCTGAGCGGGCCGACCGGGTGATCATCACCTCGGACAACCCGCGTTCCGAGGACCCGTTGGCGATCATGGAGCAGACCGCGCAAGGATCGATGGGCGTGGCCACCAGCGACACCCAACTGACCGCTCCCGAACTGATCGTCGACCGTCGGGAGGCGATCAAAGCCGCACTGGCCGAGGCCGGCCCTGGCGCGATGGTCGTCATCGCCGGAAAGGGCCATGAGACCACCCAGACCTTCGCCGACCGGGTGGAGGACTTCGACGACGTCGCGGTCGCCGCCGAGGTGTGGGCCGAGCGTGGGCGGACGGGTGGCCCCCGATGATCCGCCTGCTCCTCGCCGCCGGGATCTCGTTGGCCGTGTCGCTGTTCGGCACCAGGTTTCTCATCGCCTGGTTGACGCACCACCGCATCGGTCAGCCGATCCACGAGGACGTGCCCGAGGGGCACACGACCAAGGCCGGCACCCCGACGATGGGCGGCATCGCCATCGTCTCCGGTGGCCTGATCGGCTACCTGGGCTCGAATCTGTATCGGGGTACCGAGAGCAACCTGGGGTACACCCGCACCGGGCTGTACGTCATGTTGGCGATCGCAGGGGCAGGCGTTGTCGGCCTCGCCGACGACTGGATCAAGGTGGCCAACGAGCGCAACCTGGGCCTCAACAGCCGGGCCAAGATGCTCGGGCTGTTGACCGTGGCCGTGGCGGTCGCCTGGGCGCTGGCGTCGCGCACCGACGTCGCCCTCACGATCAACTTCACCCGAGGCTCGCTGCCGGGCTGGGAGCTGCCCAAGCTGGCATGGGTGGCCTGGGCGGTCGTGTTGATCACCGGTTCGGCCAACGCCGTCAACCTGACCGACGGTCTCGATGGGTTGGCTGCCGGAGCCGCCTCGTTCGGTTTCTCCGCCTACGTCGTCGTCGGGTTCTGGACCTTCCGTTACCCGGAGATCTACCAGGTGACCGATGCGCTCGATGTGGCGGTGGTCGCCGCCGCCATGCTGGGCGCCTGCGTCGGGTTCCTGTGGTGGAACGCGGCCCCGGCGCAGATCTTCATGGGCGATACCGGCTCCCTGGCGATCGGCACCGGCCTGGCCTGCCTGGCGCTGGCCACCAACACCCAGTTGCTGTTGCCGATCGTCGGCGCCCTGTTCGTCATCGAGACGCTGTCGGTGATCCTGCAGGTGGCCAGCTTCAAGATCACCGGCCGACGGATCTTCCGGATGGCGCCGATCCACCACCACTTCGAGATGGCGGGGTGGCCCGAGACCACCGTCATCATCCGGATGTGGCTGCTGACCGGCATGTGCACCGCGCTGGGGATCGGCCTGTTCTACGGCGACTTCCTGCGCACCGGGGCCGCCGGCTGATGGGCATCACCTTCCCGGCCAGCGGTCGGCGCAACAACCGGCCTCCCGCAGCGCACGCCGACCGTTCGCGCCCCGATCGATCGAGGGCTCAGCGTCCGAACGCCGGTCGTTCGTTGGGTGGTCTCATCGGTGGGCGCCGTTCCCGCCGTCGCTCGCCGGTCCAGCCGATGACACCAACCGCCATGCTGTTGGTGGCGCTGGTGGCGGCGCTGTGCGCCATGGGCCTGTTGATGGTGTTGTCGGCATCCGCGGTGAAGTCGCTCGACACCGGCGGGACCCCGTACCGCTTCTTCACCAAGCAGGCGCTGTTCGTCGGGATGGGTGCGGTGGCGATGTGGGTGATGTCGCGCTTCGACCACCGTCGGCTGCGCGAGCTGGCGCTGCCACTGGTCGGCGTCTCGTTTGGGCTGTTGTTTCTGCTGGCCATTCCCGGCAACCCGTTGGCGGTCACGGTCAACGGGTCCCGGCGGTGGCTGGGCGTGGGGTTTGTGCAGTTCCAGCCCTCCGAGCTGGCCAAGATCGCCATCATCGTCTTCGCCGCCGACCTGCTCGCCAACCGGCGCGATCAGATGGGCGACCCGGTGCGCACCGTTCGGCCGGTGATGGCAGTGCTCGCCGTGTTCGCCGCCTTCGTGATGTTGCAGCCGGACCTGGGCACGACCGTCCTGCTCGCCGTCCTGGCCTTTGCGATCCTCGGGGTGGCCGGCGCGACACCGACAGGGCTGGCCACCTATGCAACACCCGCCCTGGCGGTGGGTGCCGCCGCCTCGATGTGGGGCTATCGCCGGGCACGCATGTTGGCTTTCCTTGATCCGTGGGAGCACCCGACGACCTCCGGGTACCAGACGCTTCAGGCCCAGGTCAGCCTGGCCTCGGGCGGATGGTTTGGGTCGGGGATTGGAACCAGCCGGGCCAAGTACGGCTTCCTGCCCGAGGCCCACACCGACTTTGTCTACGCGATCATCGGCGAAGAATTCGGGCTGGCCGGTGCGCTGGTCGTGCAGGCGTTGTACCTGCTGTTCTTCTTCGCCGGGCTGCGCGTCGCCCGAACCGCCAGCGACCGGTTCTCCAAGCTGGTCGCCACCGGCATCGCCACCTGGATCGGCATCCAGGCCTTTGTCAACCTGGGCGTGGCCACCGGGGCGCTGCCCAACAAGGGCATCACCTTGCCGTTCCTGTCCTACGGCGGCTCGTCGATCATCATCACCATGGCCGCCGCCGGGATCTTGATCAACATCGCCCGCAGCCAGGGGATGGCCGTCCCGACCCGGACCTCGGCCGAGAGCGCCACCAGGGCGGCCGCCCGATGAGCGGCGCCGAGCCGACCAGCGCAACGGTGACCCTGGTGATCGCCGGCGGCGGCACTGCGGGCCACCTCATCCCCGGGCTGGTCGTCGCCGAGGAACTGGTCGAACGCGGCCACCCCCGCTCATCGATCCTGTTCGTCGGCGCCGAGCGCGGACCCGAGGTGACGATGGTCCCCGAGCGCGGCTATCCGGTGCGTCTGTTGCCGGGCCGGGGTATCCAGCGGTCGCTGACCGTCGACAACGTGGCGGCGCTGTGGGGGTTGGTACGCGCTGCGTTTCAAGCTTTTGCGCTGCTGCGCAAAGAACGCCCCAAGGCGGTGCTGGCGCTCGGTGGGTTTGCTTCGGTGGCCTGCGCGGTGTCTGCGGCGCTGCTTCGAATCCCGCTGGTTATCGCCGACCAGAATGCCCTGGCCGGGTCGGCCAACCGCCTGGTCGCACGTTTCGCCACCTCGTGCGCTGCCGCGTTCCCCGGCGTCGACCTGCCGCGCGCCGTGCTCACCGGCAACCCGGTGCGGCCCGAGATCATCGCTGCGGCGTCAACACCGCCGGGCGCAGCCCGTGAACGGCTGGGCCTCCCCGCCGATCGCACCGTGCTGGCGGTGTTCTCCGGCTCGCTCGGGTCACGGCGGATCAACACCGCCATGGTCGGAGCGCTCGAGTTGCTGGCCGACCGCAGCGACCTGGCGATCTATCACGTTTTCGGCCGCCGGGACTGGGACGAGCGAGACGAGCCGGAGTTCCGCACGCCGACGCTGCCCGAGGGCGGGCTGGTGTACACCCGCGTGGCCTACTCCGACGAGATTGGCGACCTGTTGGCGGCCGCCGACCTGGGGCTGACCCGGGCCGGCGGCTCGACGGTGGCCGAGCTGGCGATCGTCGGCCTTCCCGCCATCCTGGTCCCGTTGCCGATCGCCACCCGCGATCACCAGCGGGCCAACGCCGCCGGCCTGGTTGAGGCGGGCGGAGCGATTTTGGTGATCGATGATCAACTCACCTCCGAACGGCTGATCGCCGAGCTGATGCCGTTGATCGAGAACCCGGCGGTGCTGGCGACGATGGCAGCAGCGGCCCGGGGCGAAGGTCACCCCGACGCCGCCGCCCGCGTGGCCGACCTGGTCGAATCGGCCGCCGAAGGCGACCGATGACCTTGCCCCGCAACGACGCTGGCGACCCGAGCGGCCCCCGGCACCCGAGTGCGTCCGACGTGGCCGGGTGGCTGGGCGGTGAGCCCCGTCACATCCACCTCATCGGGTTGGCCGGAACCGGCATCTCGGCCCTGGCCATGATCCTGGTCGAGCTGGGCCATCACGTCTCGGGCAGCGACCAGCGGTCCGCTCCGGTGCTCGACCGGCTGGTCGAGGCTGGGGCCGTCGCCCACGTCGGCCACGATCCGGGCCATGTCGAGGGCGCCGATCTTGTGATCTGCTCCACTGCGATCCGCGCGGACCACCCCGAGCGGGTGGCGGCCACGTCGGCGGGGTTGCCGGTGCTGACCCGAGCGGACGCGCTGGCGGGCCTGACGCGCCTGCGGCCGTCGATCGCCGTGTCGGGGACCCATGGAAAGACCACCTCGACCGCCATGATGGCGCTGGCGCTCCGCAGCGCCGGCGCCCGGGTGAGCTGGCTGGTCGGTTCGACCGTGCCCGCCCTCGAGACCGCGGCCAGCTGGGGGGACGGTGAATGGTTCGTCGTCGAGGCCGACGAGTCCGACGACACCCACCTGGCCCTCGCACGAGCAGCGGTGCTGCTGACCAACGCCGAGGGTGAGCACCTGGACTTTCACGGCACGCTCGGCCGGGTCATCGATGGCTACGTCGAGTTCCTCGAGGGCGCCGGCGCGACCGACCCGGACGAGGCGCCGTCGGGCGGCCCCGCCCGGCCGGTGCGGGTGGCCGGTGCGGACGACCCGGGTGCGGCCCTGGTGGGGAGGGCGGTCGAGGGGGTCATCACCTTCGGCACCGCATCGGACGCCGACTGGCGCCTCGAGGTGCTCGGCCGCTCGGTGACCGGTACCACCTCGACCCTCACGTCGCCCTCCGGCGAGGTGATCCCCCTGTCGGTGTCGGTGCCGGGCGACCACAACGCCACCAACGCCGCCGGCGTCGTCGCGCTGGCCGGGGAGCTCGGCTTTGATCCGTTCCGCGCCGCCGCCGGGGTGGCCGCCTTCACCGGTACCGGTCGTCGGTTCGAGCATCGGGGCGTCGCCAAGGGCGTGAGCTTCATCGACGACTATGCCCACCATCCGACCGAGGTGGCGGCCACCTTGGCCGCAGCCTCCGGGTGGGAGGGCGGGCGTGTGGTCGCCGTGTTCCAGCCTCACCTGTACAGCCGCACCCAGCGCCTGGCCGACCGTTTCGGCGCAGCGCTGGCAGTGGCCGACGTCGTCGTCGTCACCGACGTGTTCGCCGCCCGGGAGGACCCGATCGAAGGGGTGGACGGCACGTTGATCTCGGCGGCGGCCAGGCGCCATGGCGCAACCGACGTCGTCGACGCCCCCGACCGTTCAACCCTGGTCGAGGTCGTGGCCGCCCTGATCCGACCCGGCGATCTCGTGCTGACGATGGGTGCCGGCGACGTCACGGCGGTCGCCGAGGAACTCGGTGCGGTGCTCCCCGGCGCCGTAATCGAGACGCCGTGAGCGCTGCGACCGATCTCGACGAGGTGGCCGCCCGGCTGACCGAGCGCCTGGGGGAGCGCGTCCGGCTGGACGCGTCCGCCGCCCGGGCCAGCTGGTATCGGGTCGGCGGCCCGGTGGCGATCTGGGTCGACGTCGCGTCGGTCGACGATCTGAGCGCGCTCGCCGCCGCCCTCGGCGGCAGCGACGTGCCCCTGATCGTGGTGGGGGAGGGCTCCAACCTGCTCATCGCCGACGCCGGGTACGACGGCGTGATCGTGCATCTCGACCGCGACGGTGCCCTCGGCGACGTCGTGTTCGACGATGCGGCCTCTGCGGTGACGGCGGGGGGTGCGGTGCGGATGCCCGACCTGGCGCGCCGCTGCGCGGAGGCCGGCCACGGCGGCCTGTCCTGGATGGCCGGCATCCCCGGTTCGATCGGCGGTGCGGTGCGGATGAACGCCGGGGTGAGGGCGGGGGAGGTCGAGGTGCGGCACTCCCTCGACTGGGCCGAGCTGGTCGACCTGGGCACCGGCGAGGTGGTCCGCCGGCCGAGCGAGTGGTTCGAGTTTGGCTATCGACGGTCACGGGTGGGCCCCAACGACGTGGTGACGTCGGCCCGGTTCCGCACCCAACCCGGCAGGCCCGAGGACATCGCCGCCGAGAACGCCGTCCACCTTCGACACCGCAGAGACTTCCAGGAGACGGTGCGAACCGCAGGCTCGGTGTGGACCAACCCGCCCGGATCATCGGCGTGGCAGGCGGTGAGCGATGCCGGAGCGCAGGGGCTGCGGGTGGGCACCGCCCAGGTGTCGCCCAAGCACGCCAACTTCATCGTCGCCGACCCGGGCGGCGCCGCCGACGACGTGCACGCCCTGATGGCGCAGGTCCGGCGGATGGTCCACCAACACAGCGGCGTCGTGTTGGAAGCTGAGACGGTGATGATCGGCTTTCCCCCCTTCGAGGAGCTGACGTGAGCTCCGAGGGCTCCGGGCGTCGAGCTCGGCGACCGTCGGCCAGAACCTCACGGCCCGCCACTGCGAAGGGCTCCGGCAGTCCACGACGAGCCAAGGGCACGGCGCAGTCCAAAGGCACAGCGCAGTCGAAAGGCACAGGCCGGTCGAGCGGTGCGGCGCAGCCGAAGAGCGCAGCCCGGTCCAAGAGCAACGGGCGATCCCGGAGCCCATCGCGTGCAAAAGCGACGGTCGACCCTCGCATGCGTGCCCGACGCATCGGCGTTTCGCGGGGCCGGGCCCGGCGGCGGCTTCGGCTGCTGATCGGGGCGACGGGCGTCGCAGCGCTGCTCATCGGGGCGCTTGTCGTCTATGCCAGCCCGCTGTTCGGCATCAAGGAGATCGAGGTCAAGGGTGTCAACGATGCTTCCGCCGCCGAGATAGCGGCCGTGTTGGAGGACTTCATGGGGACGCCGGTGGCCCGGGTGGATGATGCCGAGCTGACCGACGCCGTCGCTGCGCTCCCGGGGATGGGCGATGCTGCGGTCGATGTGTCGATGGGTGGCACGGTCACCGTGACGGTCAGCGACAACCGGGCGGTCGCCTACGCCCCGACCACCGACGGGACCGCCGCCCTGGTCGGGCCGACCGGGCGGGTGCTCTCGCTGGCCGAGACACCTCCTCAGGATCTCGTGCGTCTGGAAGCGACGTTGGAGCCGTCGGTCGGCGGCGCTGTACCCCGGCCGGTCGGGCCGGCCGTCGACGTGGCCGCCGCCCTGTCACCCGACCTGGTGGCTGTGACCGAGTCGGTGGGCGCCGACGACGACGGCGTCGAGTTGGCCCTCGTTCGCGGTGTGCGAGCGCAGGTGGGAAGCACCGACGACCTGCCGCGCAAGCTGGCATCGATCGCCACGCTGATGTCAACCGAGGTCGAAGCGGACTGCCTGGAACGGATCGACGTCAGCGAAACCGCACGGACCACCGTGCGGCGCGACAGCGCCTGTACCGGTGCGCCGGCATGACGGCGCGGTGTCGGCATCAGCGCGCGCTGGGTGGTTTGATACCTACTTTTGGTGCGTACGAGGTGACGGTAGGCACGGGTCCACCAAAAGGGATTGCCGAGCATGAAACAATGGTCCCCAAGCAGGTCGCAGCACTAGCTGCCCTGGCCGCCGTTCGGGCATTCCCGACCGGTTCACCCTAGGAGGAATGAACTCCCATGGCACACAACCCGCAGAACTACCTTGCGGTCATCAAAGTGATCGGCGTCGGCGGTGCCGGCTGCAACGCGGTGAACCGGATGATCGACGCCGGCCTGAAGGGCGTCGAGTTCATCGGTGTCAACACCGATGCGCAGGCGCTGCTGATGTCCGACGCCGACCTCAAGTTGGATATCGGACGCGAGCTCACCCGAGGGTTGGGCGCGGGCTCGGACCCCGAGGTCGGTCGTCAGGCCGCCGAGGACCACCGCAGCGACATCGAAGAATCGCTGCGTGGCGCCGACATGGTCTTCATCACCGCCGGTGAGGGCGGTGGTACCGGCACCGGTGCCGCCCCGGTGATCGCCGACATGGCCAAGAGCATGGGTGCGCTGACGATCGGCGTGGTCACCCGGCCCTTCACCTTCGAAGGCCGCCGCCGTTCGGTGCAGGCCGATCAGGGCATCGCCAAGCTGAAGGAGAAGGTCGACACACTGATCGTCATCCCGAATGACCGCCTGTTGTCGGTGGCCAACGAGAAGACCTCGGTGATGAACGCCTTCAAGATGGCCGACGAGGTGCTGCTCCAGGGCGTGCAGGGCATCACCGAGCTGATCACCACCCCCGGCATGATCAACACCGACTTTGCCGACGTGAAGATGATCATGTCCGACGCCGGCTCGGCGCTGATGGGCATTGGCTACGGCACCGGAGAGAACCGGGCGGTCAACTCGGCCCGCCAGGCGATCAGCTCGCACCTGCTCGAGGCGGCGATCGAGGGCGCCCGCGGGATCCTGTTGAACATCTCCGGCGGCTCTGACCTGACGATCTTCGAGGTCAACGAGGCGGCCGAGATCATCCACGAGGTGGCCCACCCCGACGCCAACATCATCTTCGGCACCGTTATGGACGAAGAGATGGGTGACGAGGTGCGCATCACCGTGATCGCCGCCGGGTTCGAACGCTGGGACGACGGCGGACACCCGCCTGCGGGTCAGGCGTCGCAGGGTCAGCCGGCGTCTGGTCGGCCGGGCGCCCCGTCGGGCGGTGGTGGTCCAGAGCGCGAAGGCACCCGAGGGCGGCCCAAGCCGCCCGAGGAAGTGCCGATCGCCGACGTTTTTGGTGACGATGATTTCCTCGATGGCGACGACGACTTCGACGTCCCTTCCTTCCTCCGCTGAGGCCCCCTCCATCGACGGGGTCGACCTGTCGAGTGGTGGAGCGGTTCGCTGGTGCTTCACCGGGCGGGCTCAGGGTGATCTGTCGGAGTCGGCACCCGCTGCTGTCGCGCGCCTCGGATCGCAACTCGAGGTGCCGATCTTTGCGGTTCATCAGGTGCACGGCGACGGTGTCGACGTCGTCACCGAAGCCGACCTCTCCCCGGCTGGACGGCCGGTTTCAGCGATCGAGGCGGACGGCCTGGTGACAGCGCTCACCGGCGTGGGCCTGGGTATCCGCACCGCCGACTGCGCTCCGGTGCTGTTGTGGTCGCCCGAGGGCGTTCTCGGTGCTGCCCACGGTGGCTGGGGCGGGCTGGAGGTGGGCATCATCGGCGCGGTCGCGCGCTCGATGACCGATCTGGGTGCGACGACGATCGACGCGACCCTCGGCCCGTGCATCGGGCCGGAGTGCTACGAGTTCGGCGCCGAGCCGCTGGCGCGGCTGGCCGACCGCTTCGGCCCCGACGTTTGCTCGCGCACCGCCGCCGGCTCCGAGGCGCTCGACCTGCGCGCCGCCGTCACCGCTGCGACCGACGACGCCGGCGTGAGGCTGGTCGCTTCGAACCCGCCGTGCACGGCGTGTGGCGACGATCACTTCTCTCACCGGGCGCACGGTGACCAGGCCCGACAGCTCAGCGTGATCTGGAGGCTCGATGCGGCAGCGTGACCTCGACGCTCGATGGGTTGTCCTCAACGCTGTCGCCGGCGACCGGAGCGCTCGATGAGCGACCCGAGCGTGGACCCGACCATCGTTCCGCCCGACGTGGCCCGCCTGGCCGAACAGGTGGCCGAGCGGACCGACGCGTTACGCGAACGCCTCGACCGGGAGGCCGGGCGCGACGTGCGATTGGTGGCGGTCACCAAGGCCCACCCGCCGACGGTGGCGTGGGCTGCCGCGCTCGCCGGCCATCGCGACCTGGGGGAGAACTACGCCCAGGAACTCGCCGGCAAGGCCGAGTTTCTGGCCGACCGGGGCGTCGACGTGCGCTGGCACATGATCGGCCCCGTCCAGTCCAACAAGGTGAAGCTGCTGGCCCCGCTGCTCGGATGGTGGCACACGATCGACCGGGCCAAGCTGGTTCGCGCCGTTGCTGCGCGGTCGCCGGGCGCTCAGGTGCTGATCCAGCGCAACCTGTCGGGCGAGCCGAACAAGGCCGGATGCGCCACCGACGAGGTCGAGCCCCTGGTCGAGGCGGCGCGTCAGGCGGGGCTCGAAGTGCTCGGTCTGATGGGGGTGGCCACGGAGGGTTCCGCCGAGCTGGCCGCCGCCGAGTTCGCATCGCTGGTGGCCCAGGCCGATCAACTCGGCCTGCCAGAACGCTGCATCGGGATGAGTTCTGACCTCGATGTGGCGCTCGCCGCAGGTGCAACAACGGTGCGACTTGGCTCGATGTTGTTCGGAAGTCGACCGGGATCCGCCCATGGGTGACCGTCGCGTGCTTGACTTACCCCCCGGAAGGAGCTGCCATGGCCGGGATGTGGCGTAATGCGATGTCCTACCTCGGGTTAGGGCCCGATGAGGACTACGACGACTTTGAGCCTGAACGTGAAGCGGCGGATGCTGCCCCGGTTCGGGCGCAGCGCGTCCGGCCGCAAGGCCCCCCGCCCGGGGGACAGCCGGTACGGCGACCCGTGGCCCCTCCGCAGCATGATTTCGGCTACGACCAGGAATCCGATCCTGCCCCGATGAGCGAAGGAAGTGTCGTCCGCATGTTGCCCAACGCAGGCGCCGCCGGCGGCCCTCCAGGTCCTCCACAGGCACCCCCATCACGGCCGACGCCCCCGCGCGACGACCGTCGTCCGCGCAGCGTCGTGCGGCCCTCGCCCCCCGCTCCGATGAACTTGAAGCCGCAGAAGGTCACGCCTGACTCGTTCAACGAAGCGCAGCAGATCGCCGATATCTTCAAGCGTCGCCAGCCGGTGATCATCAACCTCGAAGGCGCCGACCGCGACCTGTCCCGCCGGCTGATCGATTTCGCCAGCGGCGTCTGTTACGGCCTGGGCGGCTCGATGGAACGGGTCGGTGGTCAGGTGTACCTGCTCACTCCGACCGACGTCGAGGTGTCCGAGGACGATCGTCGCCGACTGACCCAACGGGGTGGCTCCTAGATGCGACCATCGCTGCCGAAAGCGGCAACGTGATCGCGCTCATCGACAACCTGTTGACGGTCTTCCTGGTGTTGATCTTCGCCCGGATCATCCTCAGCTGGTTTCCGCCGAGCGGCGGGGTGATCGACCAGATTCGAGAGATCGTCGGACGCGCCACCGATTGGGCGCTGGAGCCCCTGCGACGCATCATTCCGCCGGTTCGGCTGGGCAACATGGCGCTCGATCTGTCCCCGCTGGTGCTGCTGTTCGGCATCCAGATCATTCAGGGCATCCTCCGCAGCAAAATGGGCTGACCCGCGCTGGGCGGCGCTCAGAGCCTTGCCCAGCACCGCGATGACGACACCGGCGCCTCTGGTGGGCGGACGGTGTCGTTTGAGTTGAGGCGACGACCGAGCTCGCGAAGCCCAGCATGAAACGCTGCGCCCCGATGCTCCGGTAGGCTCGACCGCTATGGACATTACGCCTGAGCTGATCGCCGAGATCGACTTCCCCGACTCGCTCAAGGGATTCGACAAGGACGCGGTCGACGACTTCCTCGGCCAGGTCGGGACCGAACTGGGCCGGGTTCAATACGAGCTGCGCAAGGCGCAGCGGCGCACCTCCGAGTTGGAACAGGAGCTGGCCACCGCAAGCGCTCAGGCTCCAGCGGCCCCCGCCGAATCGGACGCTGTCCGGGCGACGCGCACGATCATGGCCGCCGAGGAGACCGCCGACCGCATCGAGTCCGATGCCTCGGCCGAGGCGGAGAAGGCCCTGTCCAAGGCCAACGCCGAGGCGGCCTCGGCGATCGAGGTGGCCACTTCGGAGAGCAAACGCCTGCTGGCCGAGGCCCACGCTCAGGCCGATCGCCTGGAGGCGGACACCCGGCGTGAGGCCGACGAGCTGTTGGTGGCCGCCCGCCGCCGAGCCGAGGATGAATACGACGCCCGAGTGGCCGACTACGTGCGCCTCCTCGGCGAGCAGGAGGCACGCTCCGAGGCCCTGACCGATGACATCGACTCGCTCGAGGGCCGGGTGGGGGAGTATCGCTCGGTGCTCGAGCGGTTGGTCGAGGAGGTACGACGGGTACTCGACGACCCCGACGAGCTGCGCTTCCGTCCCACCCTGGAGCTGACCGCCCCCGCCGTGCCGACCGGCTCGCCGGCTCCGGTGCCGGGCTCGGTCATGCCCGAGGCGGCCGCCTCCGATGCCGACGCAACCTGGGAGCCGGGCAGTTGGTCCGATGGCCTCTCCCAAGACGGCGGCCCCGACGTCGAGGGTGACGCGGAGGTCGAGGGTGCCTCCGAGCTGGAGGGCGCCGTCGAGCCGGAGGGCCGGGACGACCGGACCCAGGCTCATACTGCGATCGTGCAACCCCAGGTCGACGAGGACGAGGACGTGGCAGCGCCGGTCGAACCGGCGCCCGCCGACGAGGCCCCGGCCCCGGACAGTGCGTCCGCAGACATCGCCTCCGTCGCCGACGCCACGCGCGACGACCTGAGCTTCTCCGAGCTCTTGGCCGCTGCGGACGCCGCACCGGTCGGGGAGGCCCCAGGCGGCTCCGACGCGCCGTCGGTCTTTGACGCAGCACATGATCAGGCTGGCGATCTGACCGGTGAGTACCGTGACGTGAGTGGGTCGGATCTGCCCTTGGACGGCGAGGGTGGGCTTCCCGGTCAGCTCCAGGCGTTCGACGGTGAGGCCGAGTTGACGGGTGCCCAACCCCAGGTCCCCCAACAGGGCAACGAAACGACCGGCGCGGTGCCTCTGGCATCGACGGGCCAGGTGTTTGAGGCGCCCGACGATGCGTTCACCGAATCGGGGTCGCCGCGAGCGGCCGAGCCGGCGGCGATGCCTGCCGGTGTCGAGTTTGTCGACCTGGGCGACGACCAGCCGGGCAACCCGGGGTTCGCCGCAGCACCGGGCGCCTTCGCCAGCGACGAACGCTCGCTGTCGGAGCTGCACGATGCCGTCAACCATCCAGACGAGGATCAGGCCTTCGCCGAGTTTGGCAACGCCGACGAGGATGACGACCAAAAGGGAATTCGCCGCTTCTTTGGCAAGTAGTCCGGGCCGCATCGGCCGGGGTGGTTAGTCTGTCGGCTCCTCGTACACTCCCGTCGCTCCGCTCGTGGTCGGAACCCCTACCTCGGCGCAGCACGAACTCGCCCCCTCGGAGGCACCATGGCAAGTTCATCAGCTTCGTCGAAACCGGCCAAGAAGGCACCTGCAAAGAAGGCACCCGCAAAGAAGGCGGCCGAGGAGAAGTCGACGACCGCTGCTGGATCGGACGCCGAGCCGCAGAAGGACGAGGTGGCGCCGGTGGTACCCCGGCCCGGCGCCGTGGTGACCCGTGCCGGGCGCGCCACCGAACCGGCACCCGCCGAGGAGCCGCCCTTCGACGACGACTTCATCGAGGCGCAACGCCAGGAACTCATCAAGGAACGGGCCACCTACACCCGTCAGTCGGAAGTGCTCCAGGCCGAAGCGGACTCCCTGTCGGAAAATCGCGAGCCGGGGGACGTCCAGTTCGATGAGGAGTCGGGTGAGGGCGACAGCCTGGCGGTCGAGCGCGAGCGCGACCTGGCGTTGTCCCAGCAGGCACTGGCGGCGGTCGAGCAGATCGACGCCGCTCTCAAGCGCATCGAGGCCGGCGAATACGGCATCTGCCGGGAGTCCGGGTTGCGGATCCCCCGCGCCCGGCTCGAGGCCATCCCGTGGGCCACCGAACGGGTGGAGTACAAGGTCGGCGGGTTTGGCCGTCGCTGAAGACGCTCCTCCCGAAGGGGATCTCGCGCCGGAGCCAACGCCGGAGCCCGAGGTCGACCACGGCGCCGACCAGCCGGCGGCGCGCGCCCGTCACGCCACCACCGCCCGCTTCGGCGTGGGCGCCCTCGTCGTCGCCATCGTGTTGGCGGTCGACCAGCTCACCAAGGCGTGGGCGCTCGAAGCGCTCGAGCCCGGAGTCACGAGAGACTTTCTCGGTCCGCTGAAGCTGCTGCTGGCGTTCAACACCGGTTCGGCGTTCAGCCTCGGTTCGGGCTCGGGTCCGGTGATCGCCGTGCTGGCGATCGTCATTGTCGGGGTGGTCGTCTGGGCCGGTCGGCACTACACCTCGTGGCCGGCGGTCGTCATCCAGGGTCTGGTCGTCGGCGGCGCGCTGGGCAACCTCGCCGACCGCGTGGTGCGGGCGGAGAACGGCTGGTTCTCGGGCTCGGTGGTCGATTTTTTGCGCCTGCCCAACTGGCCGATCTTCAACATGGCCGACGTGGCGATCACCGGCGGGGCGCTGGCACTCGTGTTTCTGATCGGCCGCGATCGGGGTGAAGCGTGAGTTGGAGGTGGTGAGCGAGGAGCGGCCCGAGGGGGTCACCTCGCACTCGATCGGAGCGCCGCTCGACGGCGAACGGCTCGACCGCGTCGTGTCGATGCTGTGGGACTGCTCACGCTCGGAGGCCTCCACGCTGATCGCCGCCGGTGAGGTGCGTCTCGACGACGAGGTGGTCACCACCAAGAGCCGCCGCGTGGTGGCGGGCGACGCAATCGAGTTGCGGGTCGCCGCCCCGACCGGTCCTGCGCTGCCACTGCCCCAGGGCGACCTCGAACTCGACGTCGTTGACGAGGACGAGTCGATCATCGTGATCGACAAGGCCGCCGGCATGGTCGTGCATCCGGCCCCCGGACACCCGGACGGAACGTTGGTCAACGCCTTGCTCGCCCGGTACCCGGAACTCGCCGAGGTCGGCGAGCCTCAACGGCCTGGCATCGTGCACCGCCTCGACCGCGACACGTCAGGCCTGATGGTGGTGGCCCGCACCCAGGCGGCCTACGAAGCGTTGGTGGACGCGATGGCTGAGCATCGGGTGGACCGGCGCTACCTGGCGTTGGTGCACGGGCGTCCCGAGACCCGGCAGGGCACGATCGAGGCCCCGGTGGGCCGGTCCCGCCGGGACCCGCTGCGCATGGCGGTCACGCAGGCGGGCCGATCGGCGACGACGCATTATTCGCTGAACGCCACGTGGCACGAGCCGGCGGTCAGCCTGCTCGATCTGGCCCTGGAGACCGGCCGCACCCACCAGATCCGGGTCCATCTGGCGTCGCTGGGCTGGTACGTGGTGGGCGACCCCACCTACGGACGTCCCCTCCCGGGCCATCCGCTGAGCCGTCCGTTTCTTCACGCCGTGGCGCTGGGCTTCGCCCATCCCGCCGACGGTCACGAGGTGGCCTACGCCTCGCCGCTGGCCACCGAGCTTCAGGGCGTGCTCGACGCACTGGGGCCGGCGGTCGACACGGTCGAGGCCACCGGTGACGCCATCGATCGTCGCAGGGCCGGACCCCGCTAGCGCTAGCCGGCCGACCGATCGGCGACGTCGGGCCACGGCGCATCGCCCTGGGCCATCGCGGCCATGTCGGCCAGGCTGTAGCCGGTGAGGTACTCCCGCATGCGCTCGCCGGCATCCCACCACACGGCCAGGAGCACGCACTGGCCCTCGTGCTCGCAGGCCCCGTCGGTGTGGGGGAGGCCGAAGTCGCCGGCCTGGATCGGCCCGTCGACCGCCGACACGATGTCGGCGAGGGTGATCTCCGCGGCGCCACGGGCCAGGACGTACCCGCCGCCGACGCCCCGCTTTGAACGAACCAGCCCGGCTCCCTTGAGCGCCAACAGGATCTGCTCGAGATAGGGCTGGGGGAGCCCGGTCCTCTCGACGATGTCGCGCACCGACGTTGGACCATCGGCCTGGTGGAGCACGAGCGACAGCAGAGCTCGGCTGGCGTAGTCACCTCGGGTGGACACCTTCATGCCGGGCAACACTACGGCCCGGCACACGTGCCCGCCCCAGCCGGCCGGCCGCAGGCGGCCATGGTGGAATCCACCCCGCCGGATGTGATCGACTGGCGGAGATGATCGACCCCCTGTTGCCCGACTATTCCGGTGCGTGCGTCACCGGGGTGGTCCCCACCCTGTTGGACCCGTCTGGGGAGGTGCCCGACTGGATGCCCCAGGAGCTGGTCGGGGCCAACCAGGTGGCGCTGCTGGTGCTCGACGGGCTGGGGTGGGACCAGCTCGAGGAGCGAGCGCACCTGGCTCCGACGTTGACGTCGCTTCCGCGCACGCCGATCACCACGGTGTGCCCGACGACGACGGCGACCGCGCTGACGTCGATCACCACCGGCCTGTCGCCGGGTGCCCACGGCGTGATCGGCTATCGCATCGCCATCCAACGCCAGATCCTCAACGTGTTGCGCTGGAGCACGCCCCGGGGCGACGCACGCGAGAGCATCGTTCCCAGCGGGGTGCAGCCCCACGAGGCATTCGGCTCCGAACGGCCGCCGGTGATCACCCGGGCCGAGTTCATCGCCACCGGCTTCACCGAGGCCCACCTCCAGCCCAGCCGGTTCGAGGGCTACCGCATGCCCTCGACCATGGTGGTCGAGGTCGCCCAGACCCTGCGTCGAGGCGAGCCGTTCCTGTACGCCTACTACGACGGCATCGACAAGGTGGCCCACGAGTACGGCCTGGGCGAGCACTACGACGCCGAACTGATGGCGGTCGATCAGATGGTGAGGGCGATCGTCGCCGGCCTGCCCCAGGGCGCAGCGCTGGTCGTCACCGCCGATCACGGCCAGGTGCAGGTGGGCAACAACGTCATCGAACCGGCCCGCGAGGTGCTGTCGATGGTCGACTTCCAGTCGGGGGAGGGCAGGTTCCGCTGGTTTCATGCCCGCCCGGGTGCCACAGCCGAGCTGGCGGCGGCCTGCGCGGAGCGCTACGGCGATCAGGCGTGGGTGGTCACCCGCACCCAGACGATCGATGAGGGCTGGTGGGGCCCCGGCCTCACCGACTCGGCGGCGGCCTGCCTCGGTGACGTGGCGCTCGTCGCCCGTGAGCCGGTGGCGTTCTCCGATCCGGCCGACACCGGGCCGTTTGTGCTGCAGAGCCGTCACGGCTCGTTGACCAGCGCCGAGGTGCTCGTGCCCTTGATCGTCGCCCGGGGCGGGTAAGGCGCGCAGCCCGTCGAGCAGTCGCACGGAGCGCGCAGCGCCCCCGGTCGCAGAGCGCCCGGCTGCACCTCGCGCCGCCTCGGTAGCCTAGGTGGCTATGCCCTCAGCTGACACACCCCCGCAGCCCACCACGACCGCAGCACAGCCCAACGCCGAGCCGGTCGCCCAGGATCGGCCCGAGGTGTTGGCGCCGGGATCGACGACCGACGCGGCCGACGGCAACGGGGAGCAGTCCGACGACGAGACGATCGACTCGCCGGCGAAGATCATCCGGGTGGGTTCGATGGTCAAGCAGCTGTTGGAGGAGGTACGCAACACCCCCCTCGACGAAGCGGCCCGCGACCACATGGTCGACATCTACGGACGCTCCATTGCCGAGCTTCAGGCCTCGCTGTCGCCCAACCTGGCCGAGGAGCTTGATCGTCTGGCACCCGATTTCGACAGCGACGAGGTGCCCTCCGAGGCCACGCTTCGTATCGCCCAGGCCCAGCTGGTCGGCTGGCTGGAGGGGCTGTTCCATGGGATCCAGGCCACGCTGGTCGCCCAGCAGATGGCGGCGCGTCAACAGCTCGAGGGCGTGCGCGGCCAGCTGGGCACCCCCGGCGGGCCCCCCGGGGGCCAGGACGGCCCGATGGGCACATCGATGCCGACCAACGCGCCCGGTCGTGGACCGACCGGCTACCTGTGAATCGGTGCCCGGCGAGCTGCGGTGGCCCAGCTCCGGCAGTGCCGACGGTCGATCACCGCCCGGCGGCGCTGATCACAAGCGTGTAGTTTCTCCAGGTCGATGGCTGATTCCTCGTTCGTTCACCTCCACCAGCACACCGAGTTCTCGATGCTCGACGGCGCGTCCCGCATCGGCGAGGTCGTCGCCGCCGCCGCTGCCGACGGCCAGCCGGGCCTGGGCATCACCGATCACGGCAACATGTACGGGGTGCTCGACTTCTACAAGGAGGCCAAGGCCCAGGGCATCAACCCGATCATCGGCACCGAGGCCTACATGGCCTACGACAGCCGTTTCGAGCGGCCGTCGCGGCGGGGACGGGTCGACGACTCGGGAGGCGAGGTCGACGGCGGTCGCAAGCTCTACTACCACCTGACCCTGCTGGCCGAGAACCACACCGGCTACAAAAACCTCATCCAGCTGAGCTCGAAGGCGTTTCTCGAGGGCTACTACTACAAGCCCCGCCTCGATTGGGAGCTGTTGTCGCAACACTCCAAGGGCGTCATCGCCACCACCGGCTGCCTTGGCGGCCACGTCCTCCAGGCGCTGATGAACGAGAGCTTCGACTCGGCCCTCGAAAAGGCTGGGCGGCTCCAGGACATCTTCGGACGCGACAACCTGTTCGTCGAGATCCAGGATCACGGCATCCCCGAACAGCACCGCACCAACCCCCAGCTGATCGAGATCGCCAAACGGCTGCGGGCCCCGTTGTTGGCCACCAACGACGGCCATTACGTCACCCGCGCCGACGCCGAGGCCCATGACGCCCTGCTGTGCGTGCAGACCGGCTCGCTGGTCTCCGACGAGAAGCGTTTCAGGTTCAACGGGTCCGACCACTACCTGAAGTCCGCCCAAGAGATGCGCCACCTGTTCCGAGAGGTGGAGGTGGCCTGCGACAACACGCTGTGGGTGGCCGAGCGTTGCAATCTCGAGATCGAGTTTCCCGAGCCGGAACTGCCCCAGTTCCCCCTGCCCGAGGGCTACGACAGCGATGCCGAGTACCTGCGGGCGCTCACCTACGAGGGCGCCCACATGCGCTGGGGTGCCATCCTCGAGCCCGAGGTGCGCGAGCGCATCGAGTACGAGCTGACCACGATCGAGACGATGGGGTACTCGGCGTACTTCATCATCACCTGGGACCTGATCAAGCACGCCCGCGACAAGGACATCCGGGTCGGTCCCGGGCGGGGCTCGGCCGCCGGCTGTGCGGTCGCCTACTGCCTGCGCATCACCGAGCTGGACCCGATTCGCTACGACCTGCTGTTCGAGCGGTTCCTCAACCCGGCCCGCGTGTCGATGCCCGACATCGACATGGACTTCGACTCCCGTTACCGGGACGAGATGATCCGCTATGCGGCCGAGCGCTACGGCCGCGAACACGTGGCGCAGATCGTGACCTTCTCGACGATCAAGGCCCGGGCGGCGGTGCGCGACTCGGCCCGGGTGCTCGGCTACCCCTATTCGTTGGGCGACAAGGTGGCCAAGGCCATGCCACCCCTGGTGATGGGCCGCGACACCCCCCTGTACGCCTGCCTGGAGGAGCACCCCAAGTACCTCGACGGCTACAAGGTGGCCACCGAGCTGCGCGACATGTACAGCACCGATCCCGACGCCAAGAAGGTGATGGACGTCGCCAAGGGGATCGAAGGCCTGCGGCGCCAGGACGGCATCCACGCCGCTGCGGTGGTGATTACCAAGGGGCCCCTCACCGACTACCTGCCCATCCAGCGCAAGCCCCAGTCGGGCGGCGACCCCGAGGACGCACCGGTCGTCACGCAGTTCGAGGGCAACACCTGCGAAGACCTGGGCCTGTTGAAGATGGACTTTCTGGGCCTGCGCAACCTGGACGTGATCTCCGACGCGCTCGAGCTGATCACCCAGCACCGCGGTGTCGACGTCGACATCGACAACGTCGCCCTCGACGATCCGGTGACGTTCGCCATGTTGGCCAAGGGCGAGACGATCGGGGTGTTCCAGCTGGAGTCGCCACCGATGCGGGCGCTGATCCGCGCGGTCGCGCCGGACAGCTTCGAGGATGTCGCGGCCCTGATCGCGCTCTATCGGCCGGGGCCGATGGGCGCCAACATGCACTACGACTACGCCGACCGCAAGAACGGTCGCAAGCCGGTCGAGTTCTTCCATCCCGAGGCCGAGGAGGTGCTCACCGACACCTACGGGCTGATGATCTACCAGGAGTCGGTGATGCGGGTGGCCCAGCGCTTCGCCGGCTACTCCCTGGCCCAGGCGGACAACCTGCGCAAGGCGTGTGGCAAGAAGAAGCCCGAGATGATGATCAAGGAGCGAGCCAGCTTCGAGGAGGGCGTCGAGGCAACCGGGTTTGACCGCTCCCTGGGCAAGGAGCTGTTCGACATCATCGAACGCTTCGCCGACTATGCGTTCAACAAGTCCCACAGCTACGGCTACGGGCTGGTCACCTACCAAACCGCCTATCTCAAGGCCAACTACCCCGAGGAGTACCTGTCGGCGCTGCTCACCTCGGTGAGCCACACGCTGGAGAAGGCGGCTGTCTATCTGGCCGAGTGCCGATCGATGGGCATCACGGTCGAGGTGCCCGACATCAACCGGTCGGCGGCCAACTTCACCCCGGGCGACAAATCGATCATCTTTGGCCTAGCGGCCGTTCGTAACGTCGGGGAGGGGCTGGTCGACCTGATCGTGACCGAGCGGGAGGCGCGGGGCCCGTTCGGTCCCCGCGAGATCGACGGCCGACCGATCGACGCCTTCGACGATTTCTGCTTGCGGGTGCCCTACGAGGTGCTCAACAAGCGCACGATCGAGTCGATCATCAAAGCCGGCGGGTTCGACACCTGCGGCCTACCCCGCAAGGGGCTGCTGCTGCGGATGGAGGAGCGCATCGACCACATCGTCGCCCGCCGTCGCGAGCACGACATGGGCGTGATGTCGCTGTTCGGCTCCGGCGGCGCCGAGCCGACGATCGACGAGCACCCGGTGACCGACGTCGAGTTCGACAAGGCCGAACGCCTCAGCCACGAGAAGGAGATGCTGGGCCTCTACGTCTCCGATCACCCGCTGATGGGTTACGAGCAGGTGTTGGCCCGTCGCACCGACGGCCCGCTGTCCGAGCTGACCGAGCTGAGCGACGGAACCTCGCGCACCATCGGTGGGGTGGTGACCAACCTGCAGCGGAAGTGGACCAAGAAGGGCGACCTGATGGCGATCTTCCAGCTGGAGGACCTTCAAAGCCAGATCGAGGTGATGGTCTTTCCCCGCACGATGACCGAGCACGGACACAAGCTGAACGACGACATGCTGGTCGTCGTCAACGGTCGTGTCGACCAACGCGACGACATGCCCAAGTTCATCGCCTTCGAGATCGACGTGTTCGACGGTGCCGAGGAGGCCTCGGACACCCCGCTCAACCTGAAGATCCTGCCGTCGCGTCTCGACGATGCGCTCGTCGAGGAACTGCGTCGGGTGATCCTCGAATTCCCCGGACGCTCGGAGGTTCACATCGATCTGGGCGGGTCCCAAGTGCGTCTGCGGCCGCCGTTCTGCGTCAACCATTCGGCATCGCTGATCTCCGAGCTGCGCGTGCTGCTCGGGACCTCTGCGGTCGTGTTGTGAGCGTTCGGCCCGCGGACGATCGAGCTCTCTCGCAACGCGATTTGGCCGGCTCGGGCACAGCCCGGGTTTGCATATTCGTGCGATTGACGCTCAACTAGTTGTTGCCACCACTGCAGCCCAGACGGGGGATTACATGGCGTTTGAGACCTACACGAAGGACTGCACCGCGCTCAGCGATGCCGAGTTGACCGAGATGGCCGACCTGGCAGCGGAGTGCGAGCGCGGCTTCGATGTCGGCCTGCTTTCCAAGCAGCGCGAGGAGTGGGTGCTCGTCACCCTGATCCGCCAGGAGGAGACGCTGGTGGGGTACTCCTACTCGACGTTGGAGCGCATCGGCGGCACCCCTGCGGTGCTGCTGGGCCTGGCCTACGTGCGACGCTCGGAGGACCGGGACGACGTGCTGGAAGCGGTGATGTCGGCCAACTACCACCGGGCGCTGATGGCCTTTCCCGACGAAGACGTGCTGTTGGGCTGCCGCATGGTCAACCCCGGTGCCATGGCCGCCTTCGAACGTCTCGAGGACGTCCACCCCCGGCCCGAGGTTGAGGCGGGGGGCGAGGAGCGTCAGTGGGGCCGCCGCCTGGCCAAGCGCTTCGGCGTCGGCGCCAGCCGGTACGTCGCCAAGACCTTCTCGGTCGAGGGCGACGGCGCCTTCCCGCCGTGCCTGGACTTCGAGCCCTTGGCGTCGGCGACGATCGACCCCCAGGTGGCCGAGATGTTCGCCGACCTGGACGCCGCTGCCGGCGACTCGCTCATCACCTACGGGTGGGCGATGGAGGAAGAGCTCCGCAGCTACACCAAGCCGGACTGAGCAGGGTGTCCGGCATCGCCGCCGGCCGGATCGGGTCTCGGCCCGAGCCGGGCGCGGGTGACCCTGCCGCTGACACCGCTATCGACCCAGCCGCTGACATCGCCATCGACCGTGTCGGTGGCGTTGCCAGGGGTCTGCTTCTCGACCGTGCCGAAGACGACGCCCTCGGGCGCGTGATCGGGCGCCGGCGCATGTGCCGGGACTACCTGGCCGACCCGCTTGGGCCCGGCCAGCTCGAGGCGATCGTCGACCTGGCACGCCGGGCACCCTCGGCGGGCTTCAGCCAGGGCGTAGCCTTTGTCAGCCTGGAACGCCCCGAGCCACCGCAGCCATCGCCTGCGCAGCCACCACAATCGTCGCAGTCTCCGCTGGCGCAGTCGTCGGCGGAGCCCGACCCTGTGGCGGGCTACTGGGGTGTCACGCTTCCGCCGGCTCGTCGTTCGGAGTTTCCTTGGCCGGGGCTCCTCGACGCCCCGGTGCTGATCACGCTGTGGGTGCGTCCTCAGGCGTGGGTCGAACGCTACGGGCGACCGGACAAGGCACGTAGCGGCCTTGGCGCTGGTGAGGCCTCCTGGCCGGTCCCGTACTGGTGGGTCGATGCCGGCGCCGTCGTCCAGAACCTGCTGTTGGTCGCCGAGGCCGAGGGGCTGGGTGCGCTGTTTTTCGGGATGTTCGAGCACGAGCCGGCGGTCGCCGAGCTGCTCGGCGTGCCCGACGGCTGGCGGGCCGTGGGCACGGTGGCCCTCGGTCATCCCGCCCCCGATGGGCGGCGGCCGTCGGCGTCGGCGTCGGCCAGCGGTGGCCGTCCGGCGCTCGCCGAGCAATGGCACCGCAACGCTTGGAGCCCTGCCGTCAGCGCTCCGGTCCAGCCCCCTGAGGAAGCACGATGAGCCCAGAGATCCGTTCGTTGACCGAGGCCGACGACAGCGCTGTGCTGGCGCTGAACAACGTCGAGGTGCCCCGGGTGACCATGCTCGACGAGGCGGCGATGGCGCGCTATCGAGACGTGTTGAACGACGCGTTGGCGATCGGGCCGGAAGGTGCACCCGAGGCCTTCTGCTGGACGGTCGGCCCGGGCACCGACTACTGGTCGGCCAACTACGCCTGGGTGGAGGCGCACTACGAACGGTTCGTCTACCTCGACCGTGTCGTCGTCGCGCCACGGGCCCGCGGCCTGGGTCTGGCCCGTGCGCTCTATGACGAGGTGTCGGTGCGGGCAGCTGGAACCGCCGATCACTTCGTGCTCGAGGTCAACACCGTGCCTCGCAACGACGAGTCGCTGGCCTTTCACGCCGCGCTCGGCTTCACCGAGGTCGGCCGGGCCCGACCCTATGGCGACGACACCGAAGTCGGGTATCTGTCCCGGCCGGTTCCCGGCCCGTGACCAACCCGGCAGCCGAAGCGTCCTACGGGGCCAGGCTGGCCCGCATCTACGACCTGGCCTATGCGGGCATGGGCAAGGACTACGCCGCCGAGGCCCATCAGGTGCGCGCGCTCGTGGCCCGTGCGGGCAGCGCAGTCCCATCGGCCAGCGCCCCCCGCACGATGCTCGATGTCGCCTGCGGCACCGGCACCCACCTGGTCGAGTTCGCACGGCTGGGCTACCGGATTGCCGGCACCGACCTCAGCCAACCGATGCTCGACGTGGCCCGGGACCGCCTCGGCGACGACGTGCCGCTGGTGGCGGCCTCGTTCGAGGCGCTGCCCGCAGCCGTCACCCAGCTGGGGCCGTTCGATCTGGTCACCTGCCTGTTCTCGTCGATCGCCTACGCGGGCAGCAGTGGGTCGCTGCGCCGGGTGCTGGGTGATCTGGCCGCATTGGTGGCGCCGGGCGGGGCGCTGGTCATCGAGCCGTGGATCGCTCCGGAGGACTGGCTGGTCGGCCACATCGGTCACGACACGGTCACCCGGAGCGACACGACCGTGATGCGCATGGCCCACTCCGGCGTCGACGGCGACACGGCGCTCATCCGCATGGAGTACCTGGTGGGGGAGCCGGACGGGATCTGGTCCTTCGGCGAGGACCATCGCTTGCTGATGGCACCGTCCTCGTTCTACGTCGAGGCGCTGGAACTGGCCGGGTTGCGCGTCACCTTCGATCCGCACGGCTTCGACTTTGGTGCCGCCCGAAAGGGCCTGGTCGTCGGCGTCCGTCCACACTCCTGACCACCTGGCCCGCAGCTGACCACCCCGCACCTCCACCCGCATCTCGGGAGTGCAGGGCGCGCTCTGGCTGTTGTTTGGGCTCCCGAGTTGCGAGTTGTTCGTGTGATTCCCGCAACTCGGGAGTGCAGGGCGCGCTCTGGCGGTTGTTTGGGCTCCCGAGTTGCGAGCCGGTCATGTGTGATGACCCCCGTTCGGGGTCCGGCACCTGCTTAGGGCAGGGTGGTGATCGTGCCGCTGGCCACCAGGTCGTCGTAGACCGTCCCGCCGGGGTAGTAGTCGGGGGTGAGGGTCCCGGCGAACTGGTCACCAAACCAGCCCAACGTCAGCGTCTGGGCAGCGGCGGTGTTCTCAGCGGTGGGAAAGCCGCAAACGAGCGCTCCCACCAGGCTCTGGGAGGGCCCGAAGATGTCGCCGTGGACGCCGGTGGTCACCTCGGCGGCGACGAAGCTGCGGCCGGCCAGCCCTGCGAGCACGGCCTGGGTGCCGCTCTGGTCGGCGTTGCAGGCGGACTTGGGCGATGCCAGCGCATAGATCGGTAGCGAGGTGGGACCAAGGTTGGCCACGGCGTCGTCGGTGTTGGTCCCGACGAACGACTTCACCGGGTCCTGCAGCACCAGCCCCTTCAGCCGGTCGAAGGCTTCCGGGTCGGAACCGTACAGCCGGTCGGCCACCGACAGCACGGTCTCGCCACCGGCGGAGTGGCCGCTGAACGCCATGTTCCGGGGCAGGCTCTCCCCGGCGCGTCCGGCCAGATCGGCGGCATCGGCGTGGCCGACGGCCAGCGCGCTGTACGGGCTATCGATGTCGGCGAACAGCGCCGCCAGGCCGTCGAGGAATGGGCCGTTGTCGCCGGTGTTCTGCACGTTGCACCCTTGCGGGCTGGTCGAGGGCAGGCTGGTGGCCATCGCCAGGTAGCCGGCAGAGGCCACCTGTGGGGCGAAGGTCGCCCAGTCGTCCTTGCTTTCGACGAACCCGTGTTGGAGCCACACCAGACCCTTGGGTGGGGTGTCGGGGAAGTACCAGTCGACCGGCACCACCTCGCTCGTCGCTCCGCAGGCCACCTCGATCGAGTTGGTCACCTTGGTGACCTCCGGGGGCAGCATCTGTTGGCAGCCGGTGATCGCCAACAGGCTGATGGCGGCAATCGTTCCCAACAACAGTCGTCTCATTCGCACGGGTCGCTCCAAGCTTGTGATCGTGGTGCCCGACGGCACGGGTGACACCGTAGCGAACGTCGTGGAGGCTACGCCCCCGCCCCGCCCCGCCCCGCCCAACCGGACGGGGCAGTCCTCGGTCAGTGTCCGAGCAGCCGGTGGCGGAGGTCCTCGGTGGTCGTCACCGGCTGTTCGCACACCGATCCCCGGCACACATACGCCCGACCCTGCTCGCCGACCTCGTCTCGTCCCTCCCACAGGGGGGAGTCGCCCGGCTCACCCCAGGCCAGCACTGCGCCGGGCAGCCAGTGCCGACGCACCTCGGCGACCAGGTCGGCCCGTTCGCCGCTGATGACGATCTCGCTCAGGCCGAGTGCGTCGTCTTCGGCGGCGGCCAACAGGTGGGCGAACGATCCGGCCTGGCCGTCGGCCAGCGGCGAGAGCGCTGCGATGATCCGGCGGGCGGCGTCGGCGTAGTGGGTGGCCCCGGTGATTGCAGCCAGGCGCAGGAATGCCCCCGCCGCCACCGAGTTGGCCGACGGGGTGGCCCCATCGACCACGTCCCGGGGTCGTGCGACCAGTGCCTCGCCGTCGTCAGGTGTGGTCCACAGCGTGCCGGTCTCGGCGTCGAGATAGCGGTTCAGCAGCTCGTCCGCGACGGCGAGGGCCTCGGTCTCCCAGCGGCGTTCACCGGTCCATTCGGCCAGGCGGATCAGGGCCTCGACCAGAGCGGCCAGGTCGTTGGCCACCGCACGGTGGGAGGCCTGGGCCGAGTCGGCCGACCACGAGCGGTGCCAGCGTCCGTCCCGATGCAGGTGGCCCAGCAGAAACTCGGCCGCTTCGACGGCAGCGTCACCCCACTCGGGCCGGTCGAGTGCGGCGGCGGCCTCGGCCAAGGAAGCGACGATCAGCGCGTTCCATTCCACCAGCACCTTGTCGTCGAGGCTTGGTTGGGGTCGCGCCCGACGAATCTTCAGCAGGCCGGCGCGCACCTCGTCGAGCGCAGGATCGCGCTGGGGCTCATCGATGTGGCCGATGCGGTGGGGGATCGACCGGCCCTCAAAGTTGCCCTCCTCGGTGATGCCCCAATAGGCGGCCACCTTGGCGCCGCCGTCCTCGCCGAGCACCGCCACCAGTTCGGCCGGGGTCCAGGTGGCGAAGCGGCCCTCGACGCCCAGGCCGTCCGATTCGCTCGGGTCGGCGCCGTCGGGATCTGGGCTGTCGGCGTCCTGGGCGGAGGCGAACGCTCCCGCCGGCAGCCGCAGCTCGTCGAGCAGGTAGGCGATCGTCTCCTCGACGATCTGGCGGTAGCGATCCTCGCCGGTCAGCTGCCAGGCGTGCAGGTAAGGACGGATCAGGAGGGCGTTGTCGTAGGCCATCTTCTCGAAGTGGGGCACCAGCCACTGTCGGTCGGTCGAGTAGCGGGCGAAGCCGCCGCCGATGTGGTCCCACATGCCGCCGGTTGCCATGTGATCGAGGGCGCTGCGGGCGATCGACAGGGAGGTGTCCGAGCCGGTGCGCCGTGCGTGGCGCAACAACAGGTCGACCGACGCCGGTTGGGGAAACTTGGGCGTTACCCCGAAACCGCCCCACTGGGCATCGGCGGCGTGGGCCAGCGACAGCACGGCCTCGTCGATCGTGACCAGCTCGGGCGCCGGTGCGTCCGGCTCGAGCGGTGCCGAGCGGGTGATCGCTTCGGAAAGGGTGTCGGCCTGGCCCTCCAGCTCGTCTCGTTTCGTGGCCCAGGCGTCTGCGAGGGCCTCGATCAGCTGCGTGAAGCTCGGCATGCCCTGGCGGGGTTCCGGCGGGAAGTAGGTGCCGCAATAGAACGGCCGTCCGTCGGGCGTGGCCAGGACGGTCATCGGCCAGCCACCCCGGCCGGTCATCGTCTGGGTGGCCTCCATGTACACCGCGTCGATGTCGGGCCGCTCCTCCCGGTCGACCTTGATGTTGACGAAGTGCCGGTTCATCGCTGCGGCAACCTCGGGGTCTTCGAAGCTCTCATGGGCCATCACGTGGCACCAGTGACACGATGAATAGCCGATCGAGATCAGCAGCGGCACGTCGCGGTCCGCAGCGGCGGCAAACGCTTGGTCGCCCCACTGGTACCAGTCGACCGGGTTGTCGGCGTGCTGGCGCAGGTACGGGCTGGTCGAGTCGGCAAGACGATTGGCCATCAACCCAAGGTAACGACCGTGGAGGCAATGGCGCCCCGACGCCGCGTCCGGACAACGATCTCGAGTTGGCAGACGGCACAGATCATCCGTCCTTGACGTGCCGTGAACCATAGGTACAGTACCTGTATGGCCTCCACGATGCTTCAGACTCAACCGCCTGCCGCAAACCCCGAGCTGAACGCCCGCAGCCTGCTGTTGGGTTACGTCATCGGGCTCACATTCCTGTGCATGCTGGTGCAGGTGTTCATCGTGATCGATGGCAACCGCATCAGCGGCGTGTCCCAGGGGATGACCGCTGGGGTTGCGCTGTACTACGCGGCCTTCATGTTCTCGCGGCGACACCAACTGGGCCAGGTGCGGTTCGGTCGGCTGGTGGCCCACGCCACTACCTATGCCGTCGTCAACGCCAGCTTTCAGATCCACGCCTTCATCCTGGGGGTCACCGGCAGCGAGGTGCTGCGAGGCCAGGAGTACCTGCCGGTGGATCCGGGTTGGTTCGGGGCAACGTTTGCGATGGCCGGCTTTTGGGGCATCGGGCTCACCGTTCACGCGATCGCGAGCATCGCCCAGCGCGGGTTCGAGGCCTGAGGGTGAAGCACCCGACCGAATCCGACGAGTGGCTCGAGGAGTTGGTCGACACGTGGACCGAGATGTACAAGAAATCGATGGTGACGCTGGCGATCCTGCGAGAGGTCGCCGCTTCCGGGTGGGTCTCGGTCGATGAAATTGCAGCTGCGTTCGGAGAGTCAACCGGCTGGACGATCACTGAGCGCGGGCTCTATCGAACCATGAGGCGGTTGGCCTCCAGCGGAGTGCTGGCCACCGTCGAGGTGGAGGTGCCCAGAACAGGTGCCAAACGCAAGAATTTCGAGCTGACCGACTTGGGCAAGCGGTACCTGAAGCGTATCGAGGCCGAACTGCTCGTCTGAGCGATGTCGCAGTCGACCCGTCGGTGGTCCGGGCGGTCATACTCCGTGACGCCTACCCTTGACCGGCTATGGCCGTTCGTCCCGCCGGGAGAAGCTCCGACCCGCTGATCGTCGGGGTGGCGTCGTTGGTCGGCCGCCCCAACGATCCCACCTCACCCGACGCTGTCGGCTGGATGACCGAGGCCGCCGCCGCCGCACTCGCCGAGGTGTCCGGCTCCGCCGGCGGGTCCGCCGAGGTCGGTTGGGTGGGCGTCGCCGAGGGCACGTGGCGCTGCAGCGATGCCGGTGCGGTGATCGCCGAACGGCTGCGACTGGGCGGCGGCGAGCCGGTCCACACGGTGCGGGCCGACGTCGGCATCCTCCAGCAACGCCTGATCGCCGAGGCGAGCGCGGCGATCGCCCGGGGCCAGGTGGGTGCGGCGCTGATCATCGGAGGTGAGTCCCGGGCCCGGGACCGCGCCATCGTCAAGGCCGGTGGCGAGGCCACCCAGACCCCTGGGCCCGACGGTGCGGAGCCGGACGAGGTGATCCATCCGGCCGGCGAGCTGATGAGCGAGGTGGAACTGGAACGCGACCTGGCCACCCCGGCCACGCAGTACGCCATCGTCGAGGATGCCCTGGCCCAAGCCGATGGCATTGACCGCGCAGCGCTCCGGCGCCGCCTGGGAGAACTGTGGTTCGGCTTCGCCGCCGTGGCGGCCGATAACCCAACGGCGTGGGACCGGTCCGCTCCCTCCGGGAGGACCATCGTCGCTACCGAGGGCGGCAACCGGATGGTCGCCGACCCCTACACCCGCTCCTTGTGCTCGCAGTGGAACGTCGATGCGGCCTCGGCGCTGGTGCTGACGTCGGTCGAGGTGGCCGACCGGCTCGGTGTCCCGCCGGGGCAACGCATCGCGGTCGAGGCGACGGTCGAGTCCAACCTGATCCTGCCGCTGCCCCAACGCGCCGAGCTGCAGCGCTGGCCGGCCTTCGAGGTGGTGGCCGGGGCGCTGGCGACGCACTGCGGCGTGCCGGTCGACGGCGGCCTCGGCGCCGAGGTCGTCGACCTGTACGCCTGCTTTCCCTCGGCGGTTCAGGTTCAGGCCCGGGCGCTCGGCCTGCCCCTCGACGCCGCCCGGCTCACCGTCACCGGCGGCATGACCTTTGCGGGCGGGCCGCTCAACAATGCGGCGCTGGCGTCGACGGTGGCGGTCGTCGAGCGTCTGCGCCACCTCGCCACCGCAGGAGGCTCGGCCCGGGGTCTGGTGACCGCTATCAGTGGCATGCTGACCAAGCCTGGGGCGATGATGCTGAGCTCTTCAACCTCGCCAACACGGTTTGCCGCCCTCGACGTGACCGACGAAGCGACCGATCGGAGCCCGGCGCTGCCGGTCGACCCCGACCTGGCGGGTGAAGCGGTCATCGTCGGCGCAACGGTGATCACCACGTTTGAGGGCATCCGGCGGGCGGTGGCGGTCGTCGGTTCGACCGCCAGCGGCGGCGTCCGACGACGGAGCGTCGTGACGTCGGACCGGGATGTGGTTGCGTCGTCGATCGCCGAGCTGGGCGGAGCGGGTCGAGTGGTCACCCTCGATGGGATGGGCGGCTTCAACCTCAGCTGAGCGCCGACTGCAGTCCGGCTGCAGCGCGGGTCAGCCGAGCGTTGTCGGCGTGAGGGCGGGTGGTGGGCCGGTTTCGGCCAACGGGAGCCGCCGGGCGAGGGCGTCGGCCAGGTCGTCCATCAAGGGCTGTGCGGCATCGTCGCTGCGGGACAGTTCAACCCGGGCGGTGACCTCGTCGGTGCGCACCCACATGGCGTGGCCCACGGCGTTGGGATCGCCGGCGACCGACACCGGCCGGACGCCCAGATCGACCACTGTGGCCCCATCCACCTCGCGCCGATCACCCTCGGGGAGTGCCTCGGGATCCCGCGGGTGCAGCTGGATCTCGAGCACCGTCCCGTCGGTGCCCTTCCAGATGCAGCCTCCCCCGAGCGCAGGAAACTCCTTGGGTGCGGTGGGGGGCGAGCCGAGCAGGTCGGTCACCTCGTCGCCGGGGATCAGCGCGCAGCCGTCGCGGAACTCGTTCTGGTCCCTGAAGTCCACCTTGGGGTCGGGCACGTCGTCGCGACCGAGGATGGCGAAGGACATCACGCCGAGCACGACCGTGAACCCGGCGATCACGCTGCCGATCAACAAGATGACGGCCAGGCCTCGCCCCAACCGTCGCCGTTCGGGGATGCGCCTCTCAGATGCCAGCTCCGAGGGGTCCGGATCGGCGGGGCTGCCAGGAGCGTTGTCCACAGCCGAACACTAACGGCGTTGCCGCTGGGTGAGGCGGAGCCGCAGTGATCGCACCCATGGTGTCTCCGGGTGCGATCGCTGTGACCCGGTCCGCAGTGATCGCACCCAGTTGGACCGCGGGTGCGATCACTGTGGTCGTCGGTGCGACGTCCGGGCACCAGCCGCGGTTTCTGGCATCACTAGTCTCGGGAGGGTGACCGCCACCCCGACCGACCGTTTGAGCGCCGAGGCGAAGCGGTGAACCCGTTCGTATTGGGCGTCGACCTCGACGGGGTCTGCGGTGATTTCACCGGGGCGTTCAAGCAGGTTGTGGCTGAGGAACTGGGTGTGCTGCCCGAATCGTTGCCTACCAACCGCTCCTGGGGTTTCGACGAGTGGGGCCTCAACCCCGCTCTGCTCGACGATCTGATGCGGACCGCTGCGGTCAAGCACCGCATGCTCGCCCGCATGGAGCCGATCGCCGGGGCGGTCGAGGCCCTCTGGCGGTTGTCGGACGCCGGTGTGTGGATCCGCATCGTCACCCATCGTCTGTACGTCAACTGGAGTCATGCGGTGGTCGTCGCCGACACGGTGGCCTGGCTGGACGAGGTGCAGATCCCGTACCGCGACATCTGCTTCCTCGGGGCCAAGCCGGACGTCGCCTGCGACTGCTACATCGACGACGCGCCCCACAACGTGAAGGCGCTGCGGGCGGCGGGCAACGAGGTGATCTGTTTCGGCCAGCCGTACAACACCGACATCGCGCAGCCCCGAATGGACAACTGGGTCGAGGTGGAGGACTACGTGCTGAACCTGGCCGCCGACGGTGGCCATCAGGTGCAGATCCAACTCCCCGGCTTCCCGGTGCATGTCGACCGGTTGGCCTCGGTGCAGCGGCCGGACCCGGGCTGACGCTTGGTGTCAACAGTCCGGTTGGCCTCGGTGCGGCCTGACCCGGGCTGACGCAGTCAGCGCAGATGGGAACGACGCAGCTTGCCCAAGTCACTGCGGGGCAGCGCATCGACCAGCGTCAGGTGACGAGGGGCGCAGTAGGCGGGCAGCTGCTCTTTGACGAGCCCCCGAAGCTCGTCGAGCGACGGGGGACCGGCCGCCTCCAGAGTCACGACCAGCGCCTCGACCGCATGGCCCCACTCCGGGTCCGGCCGGGCGCGAACGGCGACGTCGGCCACGGCGGGGTGCGCCCGCAGCGCGTCCTCGACCGGGGCGGGCCACACCTTGTGCCCGCCGGTGACGATCATCTCGTCGGCCCGGCCGGTGACCGACAGCCGGCCGGTGACCGGATCCAGCCGGCCGAGGTCGCCGGTGGGCAGGTACCCCTCGGCGTCGAAGGGCTCGCTCCCGTCCCGGTAGCAGCGCAGCAACGTGGGTGACGACAGGTGAACCTCACCCAGGCCGTCCTCGTCGGGAGCATCGATACGCACCGACACACCGTTGAGGGCCAGACCGTCGTAGACGATGCCTCCGGCGGTTTCGGTCATGCCGTAGGTGGCGACGCAGTTGGCGGGTCGCTCGGCGGGGATGGCCGAACCGCCCAGCAGGATTCGACGAAACAGCGAGGCGTCGATGCGCCCGAGCGCCGTCGTCACCAGGGACGTGTGGGTGGCCCCGGCCCGCGCCGCGGCCTCGACCGCCGTGGCGTCGAACCGGGGGAGGATCTCCAGCCCGGCCCCGGTATGGAGCGCCCGGGGCAGGATCGAGAAGCCGCCGATGTGGTTGAGCGGCAGCGCTACCAGCCAGCGAGCCTCGTCGTCGACGCCCAGAGCGGTTGAGGTGGCGAACGCCATGTACTCGAGCGCCCGGTGGGTATGGACGATCCCCTTGGGTGACCCCGAGGTGCCCGAGGTGGCGATCACCAGGGCGTCGCCGTCGCCGACGCCCCGCCCCCCGGGCAGGCTGGTCGCTTCGCCGTGAGCGTCGATCAGCACCTGCGGTGCCAGCGTGGCGAGCAGCCGATCGAGGTGCGGTCGGGGAGCGTTGACCGGTAGGGGAGCGATGGCGTCACCGTCGTCCCAGACGCGTTGCACCATGGCCAGGTACTGAGCGCCCCCCTCCATCTGCAGCGCCACCAGCCGTCGGGTCACCCCGGCATGGTAGAGCCCGCGCAACGCTCGGTCCCGTCGACAAGCGCACGCTTCTCCTCGGTTTGGGGTCGGGTGCCGGCGTCGAGACCACACAAGGTTCGGCGGAAGTGCGTCTCGGGGGGCGGCCGACCAAACCGGCGGTAGGGTTCCCGGCGATGTCAGCGGAACTTCAAGCCCAGCCGATCACGACCAACCGTTGGGTGCTCGGCGCACGGCCGCGCACCCTGCCGGCGGCGGTCGCTCCGGTGTTGGTCGGCACGGCGGTGGGTGTCTGGACGTCGGTCGGGGCCGAGGACCGGTTCAGCTTCATCGCCTGGCGTTTCATCTGCGCCCTGATCGTGGCCGTGGCGGTGCAGGTGGCCACCAACTATGCCAACGACTATTCCGACGGCAAGAGGGGAATCGACGATCCTGGTAAGCGGGTGGGCCCTCCCCGCCTGGTGGGCGATGGGCTGGCCACGCCGGATGAGGTCAAGCGGGCGATGCTCGTCGCCTTCGGGGTGACGCTGCTCGCCGGCGCCCCGCTGGTGATCCTTGTCGACTGGCGTCTTGGATTGGTCGGGGTGGCCTCGGTGGCCGCCGGGTGGTTCTACACCGGCGGTGCCAACCCGTACGGCTACGCCGGGTTGGGCGAGGTGTTCGTGTTCGTGTTCTTCGGCCTGGTCGCCACCGTGTTCTCCGCCTACGTGCAATCGGGGCAGATCACGCTGCTTGCGTTCGGCGCCGGTGCGGCGATGGGGTTGCTGGCCACGGCGCTGCTGGTGATCAACAACCTGCGGGACATCCCCGGCGATACCGCCTCGGGCAAGCGCACCCTGGCCGTTCGGCTGGGCCCCCCGAAGACCCGCATCCTCTATGCGGTGTGCCTGCTGGGCCCGTTCGTGTTGTTGACGTTCATCGCCGGGAGCTCGGGTCGCCTGGTGGGGGCGGCGGCCTTTGCCGCGCTGCCGCTGGCCAACGTTGCGCTGACCCACGTGTTCCGCGGCGCCGAAGGTCCGGCGTTGATCAAGGTGCTGGGACGCACCGGCCAGGTGCAGCTGGTCTATGGGGTGTTGTTGGCGGTGGGCCTGGCCATCGGGCCGGTGTAGGGCTCGGCGCCCCAACGATCAGCCGTCGAGTACGGCGGCGGCGATCAGGCGCTCGAGGTGGCGCTCGTCCCACCAGCTGATCTGCAAGGACTTGGCCCGCCGGAAATACAGCTGAATGTCGGCTTCGAGCGTGAAGCCGATCCCGCCGAAGATCTGCTGGCCGATGGCGGTGGTGTCGCGGTAGGTCTTGCAGGCGAACATCTTGGCCATCGGCGCCAACTTGGTGATGTCGCGCCCGGTGTCGAGCGACCATGCGGCCTCGTAGGTGAGCATCTCGGCGCCGTCGACGGCGGTGCGGCAGTTGGCCATGTCGTGGCTCAACGCCTGGAACTCGGCGAGCGCCTTGCCGAACTGCTTGCGCTCCTTGGAGTAGTCGGCGGTGATCTTCAGAGCCTGGTCGGCCCCGCCGACCGCCTGGGCCGCCAGCAGGATCATCGCCTCGGTCAGGGTCTGGTTCCAGTTGCCCCAGCCGGTAGCGACTTCGCCGAGGCGCACGGCCGGCGTGTTGGCGAGGTCCACCTGGTACTGGGTGTCGGACGCGATGCTCATCTGCTGGGTGAGGGTCATGCCCTCGGCGCCGGCATCGACGACGAACAGGTCGACCCGGTCGTCGGTGTCCTTGGCGGCGACGATGAGGTGCTGGGCGGCGGAGGCGAACAGCACGTGTCGCTTGGTGCCCGAGAGCGTGAACCCGTCGTCGGTGGCCACCGCCTCGGTGGTGATGCCGGCGTCGGTGAACCCGCCGCCCGGCTCCTGCACGGCGACGGTCCACACGTCCGCTCCGGACGCCAACGTCGGCAGCCAGGCCGCCTGCTGGTCCTCGCTGCCGGCCCGGGCGATCAGCCCGCCGGCGAGCACCGAGCTGACCAGGTGGGGCGACGGAATCAGGGTGCGGCCGAGCTCCTTGTAGACGACGACTGCGTCCACCATCGACATGCCGGAGCCGCCGTGCCCCTCGGGAAGCAGCAGGCCGATCAGCCCCAGCTCGCCCAGCTGGGCCCACAGCTCGGGGGAGTAGCCGGTGGGGTCGTCCTCGAGCTCGCGGACGGTGGTGAGGGGGCTGAAGCGCTCGGCGACGCCGGCGACCATGTCGGCCAGCATGTCCTGTTCTGCGCTGAGGTCAAGATCCAATGGCATGGTTCGGTGCTCCTGGGTAATCGAACGAAAAGAGGGGATTGGGGGGCGTGCGGGTGAAGGGTGGCCGCTGTGGTCAGCGGCCGAGTGCCGGCTGCCAGGCATCGCCCTTGGCGGGCCCACGGGTTGTCGTCGGCGTCGGTGGGGAGGGCGATGCGGGCCGAGCACGTCGACCCAACCCGCTTTCCGACCATCAGCGCCACGTCGACGCTCGCCCAGCCGCAGCCGGCGTCGTCGGTGGTCGTCTCGGTGACCGTGCCGGAAAACGTCATCGTGTCGTCGGGAAACACCGACGTGCGCATGCGGAACGTCATCGAGCCGAGGCGGGCGTGGGGGCCGGCCCAGTCGGTGAGGTAGCGCTCGAACCAGGCGGCCTGGTTGGGGGTATTGAGAAAGATGTTGGCCACGCCGTTGCGCTCGGTGGCGAACTTGAAGTCGTGGTGCATCGGCCGCCAGTCGCGGCTGGCGATGGCCCCGAGCACCACGGTGGTGGCGGTGACCTCGACTGCCAGCTCGGGCAGGGCGTCCCCGATGGCCACGTCGCCGTGAAGCAGTCGCGGTGTGGGCAGCACGGTTGAGGACCGGCTGGTGGAGGCCTCGGTGGTGTTGCCGCTCATGAGTCGCCCCCGTCGGTCTTGGCCTCATCGCGCTGGTACCCGAAGCCGGTGTAGCTCTCGATGCCCACCAGGTCGCCGTTCTGGTTGTGGTATTCCAGGTCGATCACCCAGAAGCGGCCGGCGCCCAGCTTGGTCGTCTTCGGTCCGCTGACCGACTTGAGCACCTGGGCGTGGCTGATCACGTCGCCGGGGCGCACCGGGTCGTAGAAGGTGAGCGTGTTGTCGGTCATGACGGCCTCGGGCAGGCCGAAGACCGCCTTGAGGTCGAAGTGCACCTGCAGCGCCAGCTGTTCGCCTTCGGCACCCGGCTCCCAGTAGTGGGGGCGGATCCACAGCGACAGCGTGGTCGGAGGGGCGATCGGACCGCCGGTGAGGGCTGCGGCCACGTCGTCGTCCCAGTACAGCGGGTTGCCGTTGGCCGTGGCCGCAGCGGTGTTGTAGCCGTAGGCGCGTTCCACAGGGAAGTTGGCGGTCACCGGGTACTGACGCTCGCCGATCAGCGCCTCGATCTCGGGCGGAACAGCGGTGGACTGGGCGGTGTCGCTCATGCGGCGGCTCCTTCGGCGATGGCGGCCTCGATGTCGGCGGTGCTCCAGCCGGCGGCGGCGAGCAGCTCGGTCGTGTCGGTCACCGAGGCGTCGGGCAGCGACTCGGGTGCGCTGCGGCGCACGGTCCCCGCCCAGATCCGATCGAGCTGCCTCAGCTCGCCGTCCTCACTTTGGGTGGCTGCGGGGTGAACCGCTCGGCCGACCAGGCCGCGGGCCTCGACGTGGGGATCGTCGGTCATCTCGGGGATGGTCATCACCGGTGCGACGCAGCAGTCGGCGTCGCCGAGCTGTCCGGCCCAGTCGCCGCGGCTGCGGGTGGCGAACGCATCGGTCAGGGCGGCCCGCAGGTCGGCCTGCACCTCGTCGTCGTACTGGCCGGACCCGAAGCGCTCGGCGTCGAGCCCGAGCTCGCGCAGCAGGTTGGCGTAGAACTTGGGCTCGATGGCGCCGACGCTGATCCAGCCGCCGTCCGCGCACCGGTAGATGCCGTACCAGGCGTAGCGACCGGTGAGCACGTTGTGGCCGGGACCGGGCTCGGCGCCGGTGACCAGGTATTCGTCGACGTACAGCGACATCATGGCGACGACGCCGTCGGCGATCGAAACGTCGAGGTAGCGGCCCTCGCCGCTCGTGCCCCGGCCGATCAACGACGCCATGATGGCCATCGCCGCCTGCATGCCGCCGGCGGCGATGTCGGCCACGGTGGCGCCGGGCAGCGCTGGGCCGCCGTCCTCACGACGGCCGGAGCAGTCGAGAAACCCGCCGACGGCCAGGTAGTTCAGATCGTGACCGGCGCGCTGGGAGGCGGGTCCGTCCTGGCCGTACCCCGACGTCGAGCAGTACACGAGGCCCGGGTTCAGCTTCGACAGCTCGTCCCAACCGATGCCGAGGCGGTCGGCCACGCCGGGCCGAAAGCTTTCGATCACCACGTCGGACGCGGCAGCCAGCGCCTGCGCAGCCGCTCGGCCACGGTCGGACTTCAGGTCCAGCTGCACCCGCCGCGTGCCTCGCCCGCCGGAGTAGGCAAACGCCGGGGGTGTGATCGTGACCGTGCCCGAGCGGGGCACGGCGCCAACCTTGGTCACCTGCGCCCCGTAGTCGGCCAGGATCGCCGACGCCCGCGCTGCGGGGCCGACGGTGCCAAAGTCGAGCACGGTGATGCCTGCAAGCAGGTCGGTGGTCATCGTGATCGCGCCGGTTGTAGGGGGCTGGTGCCGTGGCTCATGAGGCGGTGCTGCCTAGAAGTTGCGGGGCAGGCCGAGGCCGCGACGGGAGATGATGTTGCGCTGCACCTCGGAGGAGCCGCCGCCGATCGTGTCGATCACCGTGTAGCGGTAGGTGGACTCTGCCCGGCCCGCCATCGGGGCCTCCTCGGTCTTCACCCGCAGCTGGGTGCCGGGTGCGCCCAGGTCCATCGACGCATCGGCGAGCGCCTTGGAGTACTCGGTGGTGAACAGCTTGTACTCCGAGGCCTGCACGGTGGGGGGCTGGTACTCGGTGGCACCGGACCGGTGGGCCGTCTCCACCTTGACCGCCGCAGCGACGAACTTGAGCCCGAGGGCCCGGGCGACGGCGGCCTCGGTGTGCAGGTGGGCCATCTTGGCCCGAACCACCTCGTCCTCGACCAGCGGCTCCCCGTCGCGGGTGGCCTCCTGGACGTACTCGGTGAGCACGTCGAGGCGCTGCTTGATCGGCGCATAGGTGAACATGGTGAAGCGCTCAAGGTCGAGCGCCTGGGAGATGTACTGGAATCCCTTGTTGAGCTCGCCGACCACGTAATCGCCGGGCACGAACACGTCGTCGAAGAACACCTCATTGGTGCGCTCGTCGCCCATCGTCCAGATGCCGGTGATCGTGATGTTCTCGTGGTTCATCGGCACGAGGAACAGGGTGATGCCGTTCCACTTGGGAGCTTCCGTGTCGGTGCGGGCGCCCACCCAGTACCAGTCGGCGAAGTGAGCCGAGGTGGTCCAGGTCTTCTGCCCGTTCAGCATCCAGCCGTCGACGCCGTCCACCGTGGTGGGCTCGGCCTTCAGCTTCATGGCGGCGGCATCGGAGCCGGCCTCGGGCTCGGAGTAGCCGACGGCAAACTCCACCTCGGCGTTGAGGATCTGGGGCAGAAACTCGGCCTTCAACTTGTCGGAGCCGTGGGCGATCAGCGTCTTGCCGATGATGCCGATGCCCTTGCCGATCTGAGGGCCACCGCGACCGGCGAGCTGCTCGTTGAGCAGGTACTCGTAGACGCCGTCACCCTCGGTGCCGCCGTACTCGGTCGGCCAGGTGATGCCGAGCCAGTTCTGCTCGGCCAGCTTGCCCATGAACGCCCGCCGATCGGGCGTGTCGACGATCTGCGCCATGTTCTCGCGGGTGACGTCGAACACCTCTGGATCGTCATTGGCGTCGAGAAACGCCTCGACGTCCTTTGCGAAGGTCTGTTGCTCGGCGGAGAACTCGAAATCCATAACGCTCCCAAATCTGACGGACCGTCAGATTCTACGGAGGCGCCGTGCGGGACGCACGTTGCCACGCTGGATTGGTGAGCGATACCTCAGGTGACGACCCCGTCGGAGCGCAGGTCGGCCAGGGCCTCGGCGGTCAGTCCCAGCAGGTCGACCAGCACCGACCCGGTCTGTTCGCCCACCCAGGGCACCCGCCGCTCGCTCGATTCGGGTACGCGCGACAGCTTCACCGGGTTGCCGGGGATCAACACCGGCTGCTCCACCCCGTCGGGGCGTTCCATGGCGACGAGCATGTTGCGGGCGGCCACGTGGGGGTCGGCCAGCACCTCGGTTGGGGTGAGGGCCGATCCGGCCACCACCCCGGCATCGGCGAGCGCCACGGCGGCCTGCTCGCGGGTCAGGTCGGCCGCCCACGCCTCCAGTGCCGGGCGGATGACCCGGTCGAGGTGTTCGCCCCAGCCGGTGCGCTCGGCGAAGCGGGGATCGTCGAGCCATTCGGGGTGACCGATCAGCTGGGCCAGCTTCACAAACTGGTGCTCGCGCACCAGCTGAATCACCAGCGAGCCGTCGCAGGTGCGGAAGGAGCTGAGCACGTAGGGGGCCGGGTCGGGTTCGCTCGGCTGGCCCATCGATGCGAAGTTGGTGACCACGTCGGTCATCGCCAACACCGAGTCCAACATGGCGACGTCCACGTGTTGGCCCTCCCCGGTCACCTCCCGCTGGCGCAGGGCGGCCAGCACGCCGATCACGGCGAACAGGCCGGCAGAGATGTCGCCGAGCGCCCCGACCGGGTTGACGTGCAGCGGCTCGTCGCCGTGGCGTTTGAACTCGTAGACGCCCGACATGCCCTCGACGATCGAGGCGTAGGCCGGGCGCGTTCGATACGGGCTGGCCGGATCGCTGCCGAACCCGGAGACCGATACCAGCACCGCCCGAGGGTTGGCCTCGGCCAGGGTTTTCGGCCCCAGCCCCAGCCGGTCGAGGGTGCCGGGCTTGAAGTTCTCGGCGATCACATCGGCATGGGCGGCCAACTCGATCACCAGTTGACGCCCGGCCTCGGACTTGAGATCGATGCCGACCGAGTCCTTGCCCAGGTTGGAGCGCAGAAACGTCGCCCCCACCGTTCGGCCCTCGGGGTCGGTCATCGCCGGGGATGATTGGCGGCCCGATTCGCCGTCGGTCGGGTGCTCCACCTTGATGATGCGGGCGCCGAGGCGTCCCATCAACTGGGTGGCGAACGGCAGTGCCGCCATCTGTTCCAGAGCCAGCACCACCAGCCCCTCCAGCGGTCGGCCGGCGAAGGGCGAACGGCCGTCGGCGGCGTGGCGAGGTGGGATCGACTGGACGGTGCGGTCGCTGGTCATGTCACCGAGTCTGCCCGCTGGAGAGGACGCCGATCAGGCGTCGAGCCAGCCGGTCACCGCCTGGGCGGTGCGCTCCGGCGCCTCCAGGTGGACCGCATGGCCCGCGTTGGGGATCGCGCGGAACTCGCCATGGGGGAGGGCGGCGGCCAGGCGACGGCCGATGGCGGTGAACTTCTGGTCGCGACCACCGGCCAGTACCAGCACCGGCACGTCGATCTCCCCGAGCCGAGGCCACAGATCATCCTGGGCTCCGGTTCCGGCCAGGCGCAACGATCCGGCAAGCCCGTCCGCAGTGTTCGTGCGCCGCTCGTCGACGAACTGCGCCGCCTCGGGGAGTCCGTCCCACATCGGCATGGCCAGCCACCGCTCGATGAACACGTCGACTCCGTCCTGCTCGATGCGCTCGGCCAGCGCCTCGTCGGTGCCCCGCCGCTCGGCCCGCTCGGCCGAGGTGGCAAGCCCGGCGGTGGCACCGATGAGCACCGCCCGGCGCACCATGTTCGGGTGAGCGAGCACGAGGTGCAACAGCATCCGGCCGCCGAGGGAGTAGCCGAGCCAGTCGCTCGCCCGTGCCGCTTCGGCGGTCGTCGTCGCCCCGGGGGCCGCCGTTGCCGCCGTTCGCGCGGCGGCCTGGGCGGCCAGCCGGTCGGCGGTCGCCCAACCGTCCGCCGCCGGCCCGCCACCGCCGTGTCCGGGCAGATCCCAGCGCTCTACCGGCCGGCCGTCATCCAGCTGACCGGCGAACGGTCCCCAGCACTGCCGGTTCTGGGTGAAACCGTGGAGCAGGACCAGCGGCGTCGGGGACGGATCGGTCATCGCCCCCGATCCTCCCATAGTGATGCCGGGCTGAAAGGCACAGCGCCGGGTAGTTGCAAGGGTGGTTCAGCACGGAGCTTTGGCGACGCGGGGGATCACCAGCTGCCGAGGATCGGGGCGTACTCTCGACGTGTGGATCGAACGCCGGACGTGGCCCCAGCCGAGGACCCTGCCGTGGCGGTGACCTTTGCCGCCACGTTGATCGACCAGTGGTGCCGCCGGGGCGTTCGCCACGTGATCGTCAGCCCGGGCTCCCGCAGCACACCGCTGGTGATCGGGCTGCAATGGGTGCTCGACCACCAGGGTGCTGCTGCCGGCGATCGGCTACGGGCCCACGTGGTGCTCGACGAGCGCAGCGCGGCTTTTCAGGCGGTCGGCGTGGCCCGGGCCACCGGTGCTCCCGCTGTGCTGGTGTGCACCTCAGGTACCGCTGCGGTCGAATACCACCCGGCGGTGGTCGAGGCGCACCTGGCCGCCCTGCCGGTGTTGATCTGTACGGCCGATCGTCCGCCCGAGTTGCTGAACACCGGCGCCCCGCAGACCATCGACCAGCGGGAGCTGTACGGTCCTTCCGTGCGGGCCTATCTGGAGCCCGGCCCACCGGAGACCTCCGGCCGAGGACGTTGGCGGGCGCTGGCCGACGAGGCCTTCGACGCGGCGACCGGCGCCCGGCCCGGGCCGGTGCAGCTCAACCTTGGGTTCCGCGAGCCCCTGGTGGGGGCGGTGGGTGCGTTGCCCGCCGCCGACTCTGCCGCCAGCCCAGTCGCCGCCCACTCCACCGCTGCCGTCGCCGACTCCGCCGCCGCCTCCCCCCGCTCCGTCGTGGCCGATGATCAGCCTCAGCCTCAGCCTCAGCCTCAGCCTCAGCGCCCGAGAACCGATGACGTCGACGCTCTGATCGCCCGGTGCAGCGGACGCCGCGTCGTGGTGATCGCCGGCGAGCGGGCGACGCGCCCCTCGGCCCCGACCCGCAGCGATCACGCCGGGTGCACCGTTGGATACGGGCAGGCGCCGGCCGGGCTGGGCGCATCGTCCACGGCACCTGATGGCCAGCCCGATCGTGTGGCACGCATCATCCTGGATGCGGCGGAGTCGTTGGGGTGGCCGGTGCTGGCCGACCCGCTGTCCGGTCTGCGGCTCGATCAGCCCACGGTTGTGCCCAACTTCGATCCGATGCTGCGCTCGGCGGCGGTGGCCGCAGCGCTGCTCCCCGAAGTGGTGGTCCGCCTCGGTGGGCTGGTCTCGTCCAAGGTGACCGGCCAGTGGCTCTCGGCGGTGCCCGACCAGATCGCCATCGACCCGGCGGGCTGGTTTCCCGACCCGGACCGGGTGGTCACCCACCAGGTGCAGGCCGGCCCTGCCGCGGTGTTCGAGGCCCTGATGGCCGCCCATGGTGCCGACCGGCTGACCGGCGCCCCGGCCGGGTGGGCGGAGCGCTGGCGCCGGGTGAGCAAACGGGTTGAGGTCGCTGTTGAGGACGGCAGACCCAGGGTCGTCGAGGCGGCTGCAGTCGCGGCGGCGCTCGACGGCATGCCCGACGGCGGTCACCTGGTCGTGTCCTCGTCGATGCCGGTGCGCGACCTGGAGTGGTTCGGACCGAGGGTGCCGGCCGGGGTGACGGTGCACTCCAACCGGGGGGCCAACGGCATCGACGGTGTGGTCGCCACCGCCGTCGGGGTCGCCCGAACCGGGGTGCCCACCGCCGCCGTTGTCGGTGACCTGGCCATCCTCCACGACGTCGGATCGCTCGTCTCGGCTTCGGCGATCGACAACCTGGCCGTCATCGTCGTCGACAACGACGGTGGGGGGATCTTCTCGTTCCTACCCCAACAGCGCATGTTGCCGGAGGGCGACTTCGAGCGCTGGTGGGGAACGCCCAGTGGGCTCGATCTCGGCGCGATCGGCACGGGCTTCGGCCTTGATGTGGTCGAGGTACAGCCGTCGGTGCTGGCCAACGTCCTGCGGCGACGGTTGACCGCCCACCGCGTGACCGGTGGCGCCGCTGGGGTTCCGGCGAGCCCAACGTCGGGAGAGTCGACGGCACCGTCGACATCCAGCGGTGGTGGCGAGGAAGCGACTCGGATCAGCCGCACCGCCATGTTTCGGGTGGAGTCCGACCGTTCGAACAACCTGGCCGAACACCAGCGCCTGCTCGACCATCTGGTCGAAGCAGCCGAAACGGCACTCGAAGGCTGACGATCGGGGCGAACTCTGCCGCTATCGCGCGCTGGAGGACGCGATAGCGGCAGAGTTCGCCGCTTGGACCGTTGTGACGAAGGGCTCGCACGCTTCTACGATGGCCCCAGCTCACACAGGCCGCTCTTGACGTCAGAGCGGACGGAGGAATCACGTGGCCCCATCTCAGCTCGATCCCCATCCGGACCCGCACCACGACGAGGGGACGGTCACGGTCTCCGACGGTCGCAGGCTGGGCTGGGCGGCCTATGGGGATCCCGATGGTGACCCGGTTCTGTGGTTCCACGGCACCCCGGGTGGGCGCTATCAGGTACCGGTCGGCGTCAACCCCACCGGTCGCTCGACCGGGCTGCGGGTGATCACCCTGGAGCGCCCGGGCACGGGTAACTCGACCAACTACGCCTACCGGTCGCTCAAGCAGTTCGCTCGTGACGTCAACGCGGCCGCCGATCAGCTCGGCCTCGACAAGTTCGCCGTCGCCGGCCTGTCGGGCGGAGGGCCCTACACGCTGGCGGTCGCCCACGAGCTGCCCGATCGGGTGGTGACCTCGGCCGTGTTGGGCGGGCTGGCCCCCAGCATCGGGCGCGGGGCGGTGTTCAGCTACACCCAGATCACCACCGCGGGCCAAGCGCTGCTCAGCCCGATGCGTCGGGCATTTGGGTCGATGATGCGCTTCGGGCTGGACGGGGTGGCCGCCCAAGCCCCGGCGGTGTATTCGGCGTACGCCAAGATCAACGGCCGAGCCGACCTCGAGGTGATGATGCGCCCCGATGTGATGGCGATGTTCATCCACGACATCACCCAGGCGGGGCCGCTGCGGGCCCCGTTTCACGATCTGACCCTGTTCGGCAGGCCGTGGGGCTTCGACCCGGGCAACATCGCCGGCCAGGTTCTGATCTGGCACGGCGATGCCGACCACATCGTGCCGCTGATCCACGGCCGGCGGCTGGCCAAATCGGTCCCCAATTCCCGGCTCATGTTGATGCCCGGCAAGGGCCACTTCGGCGGCTTCTCCGAGGTCGGCGACGTGCTGACGACCATCCGGGGCGTGTGGGACGGGAGTGACCGGGTGACCGGCCACCAGCGCCGCGACAGCGAGGGCAACATCACCAACCGGCGCCCGGTCGGCGAGGAGGCCGTCCAATGAGCGAAGCGTTCACCTGCCCGCGCTGCGCCAACGAGGTGAGCGAGGAGTTCTACGGACCGTGTGGCGAGTGTCGGGCCAGCCTGCGCGCCGCCCATCTGGGAGAGAAGCGCGACGTCGAGGTGGTCGACTACGAGCCGAAGATGAACGTCACGCCCAACGCGGTGGCCTCCAAGGAATAGCACCGTCGTTTTCGGGGAAACCGTTCTCGTGGCGCCCGATAGGGTCCCACTTCGACGACGATCCCGGGGGTTCTCATGAGCGACGACACAGGTGGGCAGGGCGACACGGCAGCCTCAAACGGCAGTGAGTCGGCGAACGGTCGGGCACCTGCGGGCGGCAGCGATCACACCGACCATATGGAGCCTTTGGGCGACATGGAGACGGCGGAGGCTGCGGAGCCGGCCGTTGCGTTCGGCGAGACCCGTGGGGGCGTGCCGATCGGAGGCTGGTTGCTCAAGGCCGATCCGGGCGAGCTCGGCGACCTGGATGAGGCCGGGCTGGTGTGGGCCTGGCCGCTGAACCCGACCTACCGGGTGGAGCTGATGGAGCCGGGCCAGCCGGTGTTTCTGTGGCTGAACGAGGTGGACGGCGACCGAACCCCGGGCCTGATCGGCGCCGGCGTGGTGGCGACGTGGACCGCCGAGGACGATCTGATCGCCCTGGGTGCCGACGGTCTGGCCAGCGACGAAGCGCCCCAGGTGGCCTGCGGCCTGTGGGTCGAGCGGCTGAGCGTGCCGATCGCAGCGGAGTACTTCGCCGCCGAGGAGGCTTTGGCCGGCGCCGAGATACTGGCGTCGCCGCAGATGGGTAACCCGCTGGTGCTCACCCCCGACGAGGTCAACGCCATCTGGGACCGGTTTGATCTGGCCACCGATGCCCCGACCGAGCAGGGTGTGCAGGCCGCCGAGCTCTACATCAACGAACAGACCCAGGAGATGCTGGTGGCGGTGTTGCTCCCCGACCGCCAGCTGGCGATGAAGTACGACCAGCTCGACGACTTGTACTACGTCATCTCGCTGGGCGAGGGTCACGAGGAGGTGGCCGGGCACGGAGAGTTTGATGACCCCATCGCGGCGGTGGCGGCGCTGGTGGCCGAGTGCGAGCCCGGCGCCCGGGAGGCTGCGGTGCCCGAGCGGCGCCCGGACCTGCGCTTGAACATCGACGATCACGAGGTCGTGGCGCTGTTTCCGTGGAGCGAGGACGGTGTGCGGGTGATCAAGGTGGGCGACGAGGCCTTCGAGGTCGGCGGCGAGGGCTGGGACGACGAGGCGGTCACGACGTTTCCCACCTTTGGCGAGGCGGTGCTCGCTTTTGCCGAGGCGGCCTTCGTCGAGACCGACGACGACCTGGAGCAGGAGTAGGCCTCCGGCTGACCTTCGATCAGGGTCGGATCAGGTAGGGCAGCACGGCGGCAAACTTGGCCCGGGTCTCCTCCAGCTCCGCCTGCGGATCGCTGTCGGCGACGATGCCGACCCCGGCCAGGAGGCGGGCGCTGCGGCCGTCGAGCAGGGCGGAGCGAATGGCGACGGCAAACTCGCCGTTGCCGTCGGCATCCACCCAGCCCACCGCCCCGCCGACCCGGTCGCGATCAAGGCCCTCCAGCTCGTCGATCAGCGCCAAGGCCGGTTCGAGGGGCCAACCGCCCACCGCAGGGGTCGGGTGAAGTGCTGCGACCAGGTCGAGCACCGACGGCACCGGGTGGCTGAGCCGACCCTCGACCAGGGTGGCCAGGTGCAGCACGGCCCCGGCCTCCACCACCTGGGGTTCGGGTTGGGCGTCGAGGTAGGAGCACCAGCCGAGGAGGGCGTCGTGGGCCCGCAGGATCGTCACCTCGTGCTCGTGGCGCAGCTTGTCGGAGCGCAGCAACTCGCCGGCGTGGCCCATGTCGACCTTCGGGTCGCCCGAGCGGGGCAGGGTGCCGGCCATCGGTTGGGCGCGCACGGTGTCGTCGATGCGGCTGACCAGCAGCTCGGGGCTGGCTCCGACGAAGCCGTCGATGCAGAACACGTACCCGGCGGGGGCGGTGGGCAGCAGCCGCCGGTAGAGGGCCCCCGGGTCGAGCGTTGCGGTCGAACTCAGCGCCAGCTCGCGGAACAACACCGCCTTCTCCAGGTGGCCCTCGGCCATGCGGGTGGTCATCTCGATCACCTTGGCCATCCAGTCGGCGTCCGACGTGGTGGCCTGGAGCCGAAGCTCGACGGGCTCGTCGCCACCGGTCGCTCCCGATGACGGAACCGTTTCCCCCGGTTCGGATGCGAGCGGTGACGGTGCGGCCTGGCTGCGGTCGGCGTCGATCGTGGTCATCCACGAGGAACGGGCGGCGTCACGCCCCCGGAGCACCCGAGGGATCAGCGCGGTGGCCGGGCGGCGCCGGTCGAAGGGGAACGCACAGAAGGCCACCGGGCCGGAGGCGGGATCGCGGTCGGGACCCCTCCGTTCGATCGCGGCCAGCGCCTGGCTGACCGAGGCCACGTCGTCGGCCCAACCGCTGCGCTCGCCCAACTCGATGCGCGCTGCGGTCCCCTGGGCCACGAGGGTGCGGTTGGGGGAACGAAACGCCAGCGGGTCCTCGCCGAGGTGCCCCAGCGGATCGTCGCCGGTGCCCGAACGGACCGTCGTGGCGGTCAGCCCCGGCCGCAGCGCCGACGGGCCCACCTCAGCTCCGTCGCAGCGTGGCCGTGAACAGCTGGGCGAGGCCACCGGTCAGCTGGCGATGATGGGACCGGTCGAAGCCGGCACCGCCGATCAGGCGAAGGGTCTCGGTCGGTGGCGGCAGATAGTCGACCGAGCGGGGCAGGTAGGCGTAGGCGCGCGCATCGGAGAACCGGGCGCCGATCTTGGGCACCACCTTGCCGAAGTACAGGTCGAACCCGGCTTTGAGCACCGGGTTGGCGGGCTGGCCGACCTCGAGCAGCCCGATGCGTCCGCCGGGGCGCAGCACCCGCGCCAGCTCGGCGAAAAACCGCGGCAGCGACTCGAAGTTGCGCAGCGCAAAGCCGCACGTCACCCCGTCGAGCGAGCCGTCGGGAAAGGGCAACGACAGCGCATCGCCCTGCAGGCGGGGGAAGGGTCGCGGTGCGGCGGCGAGCATGCCCATCGACAGGTCGACGCCGATCGCCGACATGCCGTGATCCTGAAGCTCGTAGACCAGGTCACCGGTGCCGGCTGCCAGGTCGGCGATGATCGACGTGGGGGCCAGGCCCAGGGCGTCGACGGTCGTGCGGCGCCAGCGGACGTCGAGTCGCCCGGTCATGATGCGGTTCACTTTGTCGTAGTTGGGGGCGATCGTGTCGAACATCGCCCGGACCGCTTCCACCTTGGCGTCGCCGGTGGGCAACGGTTGGTCGGGCCGGGGGATCAGCTCCGCACGGTTGGACGGTGAGCCGGGGGTGGGTGAGGGGGACACCGTGGCGAGGCTACGACGCGTCGCGGTGATGGGCGAACCCCCGCTGTCGGGTGCCTGGTTCAGCCCTCGGTGGCTTGCGCTCAGTCGTCGGTGGCTTGCGCTCAGTCGTCGGTGGCTTGCGCTTTGGCCCAGCGGTAGTCGGCCTTGCCGGCGGGGGAGCGGACGATCTCGTCGCGCCGCACGATCGCCTTGGGCAGTTTGTAGCGGGCGACGTGCTTGGCCGCCTCGGCGAGCAGCTCATCCTCGGTCACTGCGTCGGTCTCATCGATGCGGACGACGGCGACCACCTCGGATCCCCAACGTTCCGAGGGGCGGCCGCACACGACGACGTCGATGACCGCCGGGTGGGCGGCGATCGCCTGCTCGACCTCCTCCGCGAAGATCTTCTCGCCGCCGGAGTTGATCGTCACCGAGTCCCGCCCGTACAGCTCAAGGGTGCCGTCGGCCAGGATGCGGCAGCGGTCGCCCGGCACGGCGAAGCGCTCGCCGTCGATCTCGGGGAACGTGTCGGCGGTCTTGGCCTCATCGCCGAGGTAGCCGAGGGGCACGCGGTTGCGCTGGCCCAGCCAGCCCATCTCGTCATCGCCGGGTTGCAGCACCCGCGTCATCGACTCATCGAGCACGACCATGCCGACGTGGGGGGTGAAGCGCCCGGCGGAGACATCACCGCCGGCGCTCGACACCTGACCGGCCTGGGTGCCGGTCTCCGACGAGCCCAGCCCGTCGATCAACATGATGTTGGGCAGCCGCTCCAGCAGCCGTTGCTTGACCGGCGTGGACAGGATGGCGCCGCCGGAGGTCAACACGAACAGGGAGGTCAGCTCGGCGTCGGTCGCGTCGATGGCGTCGAGCAGCGGGCGGGCGAAGGAGTCGCCGACCAACAGCAACACGTTGGCCTCCTCCCGGGCGATCAGGTCGACGACCGATGGGGCATCGAAGCGGTCGACGACGTCGGGAACGATCACCGTGCCGCCGTTGGAGAAGCTGGTGAAGGCTGCCCAGTGCGCGGCCCCGTGCATGAAGGGCGGGGCGGGGACGGTCTTGACCGGGTTGGCGGTGGTGGCGGCGGCGACGAGGGCCTCGATCGACTCCCACTCGTCCGGGCTGCCGAAGGGCCGGCCGCCGAGCGACGCAGCGTGGATGTCGGCCTGGCGCCACATGACGCCCTTGGGCATGCCGGTGGTGCCCCCGGTGTAGAGCAGGTACAGGTCGTCGGGCGACCATGATGCCCGAAGGTCCGGGTCGAGGTCTGGCGAGGCGGAGGCGAGCGCCTCCTCGTACCAACGTGCGCCATCCAACAGTTCGTTGCCCGAATCATCGGCAACCTGAAGGAGCAATTTTGCCTTCGGCAGTTGGGGCAGCACCTCGGCGAGGGTGGGGGCAAAGGCCGAGTGGTAGATGATCGCGGAGGCGCCGCTGTCGGTGAGCAGGTACACCAGTTCCTCGGCCACGTACCGGTAGTTGACGTTGAACGGTGCCGTGCGGGCCATGTAACCGCCGAGCATGCCCTCCAGGTATTCGTTGCCGTTGTGCAGGTACAGGCCGACGGTGTCCTGCCCGATCTGGTGGTTGGCCAGCTCGGTGCGGGGGGTGTGTGCGCCGAGCCCGGCGTCCGCAAGGACATTGGCCAGCCGATGGCAGCGCTCCCGCACCTGGTCGTAGGTGAGGCGACGATCGCGAAACACGATGGCCTCGCGGTCTCCAATGGCGTCCGCCAGTGACTCAAAGACCTCGGCGACGTTGCTCTGGAGGTGGCCAGTCGACATGCATGCTCCCCTGGTGTGGCGAATGAACGGGGCAGCCTAATGGGGGTGCTGGGCGGCCGGTCAGTCCCGGCAGATCGTGTCGTCGTCGGGCAGCGTGAGGTCGGTCAGGTAGGCGGCGCTGATCTCGTCGACGCACGGGTTGCCGTAGCTGGTGTGCCCGGTTCCCTCGTGGGTGAGGAGCACGGCGTTGTCCAGTCCTTCGGCCATGGCTTCCGCCTGGCTGAAGGGGGTGGCGGCATCGCCGGTGTTGCCGATGACCAGGATCGGGTTGGATCCACCGGCCGAGGGAAACGGGCGCGGTTCGACCGGGGCGACGGGCCAGTTGGCGCACGGCAGCAGCTCGTTACCGATGCTGCCGCCCAGGCGCGGGGAGATGCCCTCGAGGCGTTCGACGAAGGCGGCCCACTCGGCATCGCCCATCGGGTGCGCCTGATCGATGCACTCGATCGCCAGGTACGGGGTGTAGTCGGTGCTGTAGTACTGCGCAGCCAACGACAGAAGCGCCGTCGGGTCGCCGTCGTCGGCCTGCTGGAGGGCGTCGGCGAACGCCGGGCCGCCATCGGGTGAGTAGGTGGCCGAGATGGCGGCGGTCGCCAGCTCGGCCGGTCCCAGCGTGTCGCTGCCCGACCCGATCGGCGACCGCTCCACCCGGTCGGCCAGTCGGTCGTACAGCTCGGCGACTCCGCCGTCGGGACAGGCGTCGCCGCAAGCTTCGAACATGGCGTCGAGTGCCCGGTCGAAGCCGCGGGCCTGGGCGGTCAGGTAGGTCTCGAGGTCGGCGCCGGGGTCGACCACCCCGTCGAGGACGATCGCCCGCACCCGGTCGGGAAACTGGTCGGCGTAGAACGCGCCCAGTGCGGTCCCGTAGCTGAAGCCGTAGAAGCTCATGCGCTCGTCGCCCAGCGCTCGGCGGATGGCCTCCATGTCCTTGACGGTGTCGTCGGTGGAGATGTGGGCCAGCCGGTCGCTTGCGGCGCGCTCGCAGTCCTGGGCGATCTCCGTCGCAGCGTCGACGAGTTCGTCGGCCTCCTTGGCGTCATCCGGGGAGGGGTCGAGCGCCCGAAAGTCGTCGACCGGTGCGTCGCAGTCGACCGCCTCGCTGCCGTTGGTGCCACGCGGGTCCCAGCCGACGATGTCGAAATGGTCCCGTAACCCGTCGAAGGGGTCGGCGAGGAAGACGTAGTCGAGCAACTCGATCCCGGACCCGCCCGGTCCGCCCGGGTTGACGAGTACCGACCCACGCGGGTCGCCTTCCGCCGGGCGTCGGGCGATCGCCAGCTCAAGTTTGGCGCCGTCGAGGTCGTCCCAGTCGAGGGGAACTTGCACAGCGGCGCACTCGAGGACGCCGCAGTCCTCCCAGTCGGGCGGCTCGGGGGTGAACCCGCCCAGCGGGTCGTCCTCCGGGGTCGGATAGGCGGTCGGGGGCGGAGCGGTCGGCCTGGTTGGCGCGCCGGTGTCGAGGCCGGGCGAGCACGCCCCCGCCAGAGACGCAATCGTTGTCGCCAGGGCGATCAGCGCCAGCCTCACGCTGCGACGCACCGTCGTCGCGCGCCAAGGCGTCGTCACCGGCTGCGCCCTGGGCAACGCTGTGCCAACCGGCTGGAGGGCATTACTCGTAGTAGCGGAAGATGATCTCGGCGACGCAGCTGGGCTTGGGCGCGTCCTCGACCTCGAAGGTGAAGGTCATCGTCACCTGGGCGCCGTTGTTGGGCAGGTCCTCGACCGAGTCGAGCTTCGCTCCGAGCCGCAGGTTGGAGCCGACGGGCACGGGGGAGGGGAATCGCACCTTGCCGGCGCCGTAGTTGACGCCCATCTTGATGCCCGAGACGGACATGATGCTCGGCATGAGCACCGGTCCGAGCGACAGCGTCAGGTAGCCGTGGGCGATCGCCCCGCCGAAGGGGCTCTCCTTGGCCGCCCGCTCGGGATCGACGTGGATCCACTGGTGGTCGCCGGTGGCGTCGGCAAACGTGTTGACGCGCTCCTGGGTGATCTCCAGATAGTCGGAGTAGCCCAAGTGCTGCCCGACGAGTTCCTTGAGTCCTGCGATGCCGTGTACTTCGGTAGCCATGGCCGAGAGTCTGCCACGCGGTGGCGACCGGGCTGGAAGCCGACGGGCGAGCCCTCAGTGAAACCAGGTCTTGACGTAGCTCTTCGATTGGGTGTGCAACAGCAGCCCGATCAGGGCGACCTCGAAGAGTAGGGACAGCGGCTGGTTGAAGCCGAGGATGAAGCCGAGCTCGAGGACACCCACTTGGAACGACAGGTAGGCGCGCAGGATGAACGGCGAGAACGCCGCGACGACGGCGACGGGATAGCCCCGCTTCTCCTCGTTGGCCAGGCCTAAGCCGCCGAGCACGTAGGCCGCCACCGAGGCTGCGAGCAGGATCAGGGTGATCCCCCCGAGGCCCCTTCTGCCGCCCAGAATGTTGATGAGCAGAAAGAAGGCGTCGAGGTAGAGCAGAATGTTGGCGATCTGAAGCGTCTGGGGGAGTGACGAATTGAACCAGCGGCGTCCTGACATGGGCGACAGTGTTGCAGTTGCTGCCCGGTCCGACCTGGTCGGGGTGGCGCTGGCCGCCGGGGCGGGCCGGCGGCTGTGGCCGTTGACGCTGGAGCGCCCGAAGGTGCTGTGCCCGGTCGGTGGCCGCCCCCTGCTCGGGTGGGCGCTCGACTCGCTGGTCGGCGTGGTCGATGAGGTCGTCGTCAACGTGCATCACCATTCGGCCGTGATGCTGGCGTGGCTGGAGTGGGCGTGCGGCGGTCGAGCGGGTGGAGGCGGGCCGCCGGCCGACTTCTGGCGTTCCTTTGCGTCGCGTCCGCCCGAGTTGCCCACCGGTCCGGAGGTGACGCGAATCGGCACCTTGCCGGTCCGGGGGCCCGCTGCGCTCGGCCCGGAAGCCGACCTGTGGGCCTCGATCGAAGGCCCGGAGGCGCTGGGCACGGCAGGTGCCCTCGGCTCGCTGGCGGGTTTTCTCGATGGACGCGGTGTGCTGGCGGTCAACGCCGACACCCTCACCGACGCCAACCTGGCCCAGGTTGTCGCCGCCTGGGACGGCGAGCGCCCCCTGGTTGCCTACGGCGGCCCGGGCGCATTTCGCCCCGGTGTGGACGTGGTGGCCTCGATCACCCCGTGGGAGTCGATCGTCGGGCTGCCCGCCACGCCCTCCGGGCTGTTCGGCCACCTCTGGCGCCATGCTGAGACGTCCGGTGCCCTTCACAGCCTGTCGGTCGATACCCGGGTGTTCGATTGCGGCACCCCGCAGCGCTACCTGGCGGCCAACCTTGCCGTGGCGGGCGGGCTCACCTCCATGGAGGGCCAACCGATCGCCGCGCCGTCGCCGGTAGGGCTCACCCGTAGCGTGTTGTGGAGCGGGGCCGAGGTGATCGAGGGCGAGGTGCTCGATGGGGCGATCCGCACGACCGCCGGCCGAACCGTGCTGGCGCGCCCCGTCCCGACGGTGGCCGGGCACGCTGAATAGACCTGCCTAGACCAGCGTCGGACGGCCGCTCAGCGACGGCGGGGAGCTCAGCGTCGGTGGGGCGCAGCGATGGCGACCGCGGATTCATCCCGGGTGCGCGAGGCCAGCTGGCCGCAGGCGGCGTCGATGTCGTCGCCCCGGGTGTCGCGCACGGTGACGGTGATGCCCGCCCGGGCCAGGCGCTCGCGCGCGAAACGAACCCCGGCCGGGGGCGTGCCCTTGGTCGGCCAGCCCGGGGTTGGGTTGAGCGGGATGAAATTGACGTGGGCTCGGGCCTGGTCGGCCAGCTCGATCAGCGCATCGAGCTGCTCGGGCGTGTCGTTGACGCCGTCGATCAGCGCCCATTCGAAGCTCACGCGGCGCCCGGTCTGCTCACGCCAGTCGATGGCGGCATCGACGAGCGATTCGAGGTTGTGGCGGCGGTTGATCGGCACCAGCTCGTCGCGCAGCGCATCGGTGGCGGCGTGGACCGAGATCGCCAGGCCGACCGGCAGTTCCTCGGCGGCCAACCGCCGGATGGCGGGCACCATGCCGACCGTCGACACGGTCAGGTGGCGCGCCGACAGCCCGACGTCGTCGCGCAGCCGCCGGAGCGTCGCGACGGTCGGGCCGTAGTTGGCCAGCGGTTCCCCCATCCCCATGAAGACGACGTTGGAGACGCGCCGAGGTGAAACGTGCCGGGCCACCATCACCTGCTCGACGATCTCGCCGACGCTGAGGTGGCGGGTGAAGCCATCCTGGCCGGTGGCGCAGAACCCACAGGCCATGGCGCAGCCCGCCTGGCTGGAGACGCACACCGTCGCCCGGTCGTCGTAGACCATCAGGACGGTTTCGATCGTGGCTCCGTCATGCAGCGCCCACAACCACTTCACTGTGTCGCCCCCGTCTCCGGTGCTGCGGCGCACCTCGGTGAGGGCGGGCGGCAGTTCCTCGGCGAAGCGTTGGCGCAGCGCCTTGGGCAGGTTGGTCCAGTTCTCCGGCGGTCCTCCCTGCGCGTAGAGCCCGTCCCAGAGCTGATCGACCCGGTACGACGGCGCGTTCCCGCGCCGCTCCGATCCCGCAGCGAGCCAGTCGGCGATGCCGTCTCGGTCGAGGTCGTAGGGGCCGACGGCGCTGCTTCGGGGGCTCATCGGGTTTCGGGCGCTCATCGGTCGTCGACCGGTGCGTAGGCGACGTTGGTGTGGTGGATGGCGTAGCCCATCGCCTCGTACAGGCCGAGCGCCGCCTCGTTGTCGGCCTCGGTCCACAGCATGGCCACCTCGGCGCCGCGCACCCGATGCTGGTGATCCATGCCCACCTCGACGAGGGCCCGCCCCAGGCCCCGCCCCCTGGCATGGGCAGCGGTGGCGATCACATACACCTCACCCAACGACGGGTCGTCGCCGTCGGCAGGGTGAAACTTGGTCCAGCAGAAGCCATCGAGGCCACCGGTGACACCAGACTCGGGGTTATCCCCGGCAGCGGTGCCGTCGGCCTGGCCGGCATCGACGACAAAAAACCCCTCGAGGTCGACCCAGGGCGCCGCCAGCTCGATCGCCAGGCCGGCGCGGTTCTGATAACCCTGGTCGGGATGCCAGGCGAACGCCTCGTTGTTGAGCGCCAGCCAGGCATCGATGTCGCGATCGGCGTCGAAGGTCCTGAGGCCCGTGACCTGGGGCGGTGGGTCAAGAGGGAGTGGGCGGCGCAGCTGCACCAGCGAGCGGACCCGCTCCCAACCGGCGGCCGCTGCGACGTCGTCGGCGGCGTGGTCGGGCGCCTCGATCCACCATTGTGGTCGTTCGGTGCCGGGGTCGTCGGCTGCGCGGCGCAGGTCGGCCACAAGCCAGTCCCGTTGCGCCGCATCATCGAAATCGATCGCCTCGTAGGTCAGCCGGGCACCGGCGTCGTCGTTCTCGCAGTGGCGGATCGGGGAACTCACCACTCCAGGTTAGGCGGGGAATGTGGAACGCGCCGCCCGCCGGCGTCCGATGCCGTACGTGACATTCCTGTAAATGTGACGCAAGACACAACTATGGTCAACCTCACGTTTGGTGGTCAAAATGTTGGCGAACCTAGAAAGACCGCGATAAATCGACCTAGGGAGGCGCTGGTAGTTCGCCATCTGCTCACTTTTGGTCACTCTCCGTGCGGGCTCGACGCCGGAGTGAAATGGACATCAAATCGTAACGTCACTAGCTTCCGGGCTTGGCCAGGCTCCGCCGCCTGGCCACATGGCGTCATCGGGATCCCGCCACCCGTTGCGCTCACTGGAGCCCCCTCGGGGGCTCCAGTCTCTTTTTGGCACAGGGTTTGGCAGACACTGCGCAGGTACCTGCTCGCGCGGCGGCAGGCGGCCGCCCCCGACGTCCTAGCATCGCCGCCATGCGTGCAGTCGTGCTGAGAACCCATGGTGGCCCCGAAGTGCTGGCGATCGAGGAGGTGCCGGACCCATCGCCCGGGCCGACCGAGGTGATCGTCGATGTCGCCGCCACCGCCCTCAACCGGGCCGACCTGTTGCAGCGGCGCGGCCTGTACCCCGGCCCGCCGATGGCGGTCGAGATCCCGGGCATGGAGTACGCCGGCACGATCGCTGCGGTGGGCGAGCGGGTCGAGCGCTGGTCGGTCGGGGACGCCGTGATGGGAATCGTCGGCGGTGGCGCCTACGCCGAGCAGATCGCGGTCGACGAACGTCAGGTGATGGCGGTGCCCGAGGCGGTCGGCCTGCCCGACGCGGCGGCGATTCCCGAGGCCTTTCTCACCGCCTTCGACGCCTTGATTGTCCAGGGCGGGCTCACCTCCGGTCGCTGGGCGTTCATCCACGCCGGCGCCTCGGGCGTGGGCACCGCCGCCATCCAGATCGCCAAAGCGATCGGCGCTCGGGTGATCGCCACCGCCTCGGAGCACAAGCTGGCCGCCTGTCACGACCTGGGGGCCGACGTGGTCGTCGACTACCGCAACGACGATCCGGTCGCTCGGGCCAAGGAGGCCACCGGCGCCGGCGGCGTGCACACCGTGCTCGACGTCGTCGGTGCCGACACGCTGGCCGCCAACCTCAAGGTGGCCGGCACCGGCGCCCGGATCGTTCAGGTGGGCACGATGGCGGGCGGCAGCGGTGAGATCAACCTCGGGGCGCTCATGATGAAGCGCGTCGCCCTGATCGGCACGGTGCTGCGCTCCCGTCCCGCCGAGGAGAAGGCTGCGCTCGCCCAGCGGGTGGCCCTCGAGCTGCTGCCCCTGTTCGACAGCGGGGAGCTCCGCCCGGTGATCGACACGACGTTTGCGATGGACGACATCGCAGTTGCGCACGAGCACATGGAGGCCAACGCCAACGTGGGCAAGGTGCTGATCACGGTCGGGGCCGGCCGGTGAGCACCCCGCACATCGCCGCCCCCGACGGGGCGTTCGCCCCGTCGGTTCTGCTCCCGGGGGATCCGCTGCGGGCCCGCTGGGTTGCCAACGAGCTGTTGAGCGGCGCCGTCGAGGTCACCTCGATCCGAGGGATCCTCGGTTACACCGGCACCTGGGAGGGCTCCGAGGTGTCGGTGATGGGCACCGGCATGGGCGTGCCGTCGATATCGATCTATGCCACCGAGCTCGTCCGCCACTACGAGGTCGAGAACCTCGTGCGGATCGGCTCGTGTGGCGCCCTGAGCGATGACGTCGCCCTGCGGGATGTGATCGTCGTCTCGGGCGCCTCGACCGACTCCGGCGTCAACCGCCGCCTGGTGGCGGGGTACGACTTTGCCGCCACGCCCGACTTCCGCCTCACCTGCGCCGTGGTCGAGGCCGCCGAGGCGGCGGTTGCCGCTGCCGACCCGGCGGGCGGACGGGGCAGTGACGGCCCGGGCCCAAGCGTGCGGGTGGGACGCGTGTTCACCTCCGACACCTTCTACGGGCAGCCACCCGAGGAGATGCAGCGCTTGGGGGCGACCGGCCATCTGGCGGTCGAGATGGAAGCGGCCGGGCTCTTCGGCGTCGCCGCCACCGAAGGGGTGGCGGCGGCAGCGATCATGACGGTGTCGGACCACCTGGGCGACGACACCCACCTCAGCCCGGAGGAACGTCAGGTGGGGTTCTCCACCATGGCGGTGGCCGCCCTCGACGCGATCGCCGGGGCGGCCCTCCGGTAGGGAGCCGTTCGGTCAGCGGATCGAGAAGGGGACGTAGTCGCGTGCGTCGGCGCCGATGTACACCTGGCGGGGCCGGATGATGCGCTGATCCTGATCGAGCAGCTCGCTGTAGTGCGCCAGCCAGCCGGCGGTGCGGGGGATGGCGAAGAGCACGGTGAACATGTCCATCGGAAAGTCCATCGCCTGATAGATCAGGCCCGAGTAGAAGTCGACGTTGGGGTAGAGCTTGCGGTCGACGAAGTAGTTGTCGGCCAGCGCCACCTCCTCGAGCTTCAGGGCGATGTCGAGCAGCGGGCTCTTGCCGGTGACGTCGAACACCTCGTACGCGGTGCGCTTAATGATCGTGGCCCGTGGGTCGAAGTTCTTATAGACCCGGTGGCCGAAGCCCATCAGGCGCTCTTCGCCTTCCTTGACCCGCTTGATGAACTCGGGGACGTTGTCGATCGAGCCGATGCGCTCGAGCATGCGCAGCACCGCCTCGTTGGCGCCGCCGTGACGGGGCCCGTACAGCGCGGCCGCCGCTGCGGCGGTGGCCACGTAGGGGTCGGCGTGGGCCGAGCCGACGGTGCGCATGGCCGTGGTCGAACAGTTTTGCTCGTGGTCGGCGTGCAGGATGAACAACACGTCAAGCGCCTTGGCCAGCACCGGGTTGGCGTCGTAGCGGGGCTCGGCGGTCTTGAACAGCATCGACAGGAAGTTGGCCGAAAAGTCGAGCGAGTTGTCCGGGTAGACGAAGGGCATGCCGCGGCTGAAGCGAAAGGCACCGGCGGCGATGGTTGGCATCTTGGCGATCAGGCGCACGATCTGCTTGCGGCGCACCTCGGGATCGAAGATGTCCTTGGCCTCCGGGTAGAAGGTGGACAGTGCTGCGACCGTCGCCACCAGAATGCCCATCGGGTGGGCGTCGTGGTGGAACCCTTCCAGGAACTTCTTGCGGACGTTTTCGTGGATGAAGGTGTGGTGGGTGATCTCGTAGCGCCAGGTCTCGAACTCCTCGGCGGTGGGCAGTTCGCCGTTGACCAGCAGGTAGGCCACCTCCAGATACGACGAGCGTTCGGCGAGCTGCTCGATCGGATAGCCGCGGTAGCGCAGGATGCCGTTGATGCCGTCGAGCTCGGTCACTTCCGAGTCGGCCGACGCGGTCGTTCCGAAGGACGGGTCGTTGAACCACACCCCGGGCATGAGGTCGTTCCAGGGTTTGGAGGCGACCCCACCCTTGTCGATGGGAATGTCAACGGATTCGCCGCTGCGGTTGTCGGTGATGGTGATGGAGTCGGTCACGTCGGCCATCGTATCGAGCGTGCGCCGTCCGTCACGAGGCACCTGCGCCAGATGTTCGGGCGCGGATGCCGCCCTGGTGGGCTGCGGAGGCGGTCACCACCTCGACGATCGCCTCGGCGACGGTGCGCGCCGCAGCCGATGGCATCCCCGGGCGGCGCTGGGCCAGGCCCACCGTCCGTCCGGCGATGTCGTCGAACGGGATGGCGACCCAATCCTGGCTGCCGCCATAAGGGGCGGCCGATGCGGGCAGGACGGCGGCGCCAAAGCCCGAGAAGGCCAGCGAGGCGATCAACCGCAATCCCTCGATCTCGGCCTTGGGCAACAACTCGACGCCGGCGGCGGCGCAGCGGGAGTCGAGTAACGCCCGGAAACGGCTACCGGGCACGTCGAGGATCACCTCCCAGCCGTCGAGATCGACCACCGAAACGCGCGAACGCCCGGCCAGCGGATGGTCGACGCCCACGACCAGCACCAGGTCTTCGTCGAAGAGCGACACCATCGACACGGCGGGGTCGTGGGATGACTCGGAAACGACCGCCAGATCGAGGTCGCCCTCGACCACCCGGGGCAGGAGCACCGACGTGGTGCCGTCCAGCAGGGTGACGTGAATGCCGGGGTGGGCCACAGAGAGGTGGTCGAGGAGCAGCGGCACCAACCACCGGGCCGTCGTGCCGATCATGCCCACGCGAACCTGTCCCACAACCTCGTCGCGCAGGGCGGCCAGGTCGGAGGCGAGGGCCTCCAGCTCGGTCTCGATGCGCTGGGTACGCGCCGCCACCACCTGCCCCTCGGGTGTCAGCTCGTTGGTCTCCCGCTCGATCAGCGTGACGCCCAGCTCCCGTTCCAGCCGGGCGACGTGCGCCGAGATGTTCGACTGCACGGTCGAGAGCGCCCGTGCAGCGCCCGAGAAGCTGCGATGGGCGCCAACGGCACTGACCGCCCGGAGTTGTTTGATGTCCACCGGGGCACCCTACTCCGGCTATCACTAATTACGATGTAAGATATCTGCCTAAACTGCTTGCCGGATTGCTTGCTCCGGTTTATGGTGTCCATATCAAGACGCCGAGGGGAACAAATTCCCCCCTCTTCTCCTCGGCTCTGTCAACCGACGGTTACGTCCCCCCGTACCGCGGTTCCCACTGAAGGGCCGGCCCCCCCGCTGGCCCTTCAGTTCTTTTTGGGGTCGGATCGGGTGGACAAAGTCTGCCCGATCCTGCATGGTTCGCACGAATGGTGTCGTCGCTTGCTTAGGCCTCGGGGACGCAAGGCCCTCGCCCCAGTTGGTTGAGGCCCCGGAGGTCGCCGGGACCGAAGTCCGTGACCAGCGCGGATCCGCGTGGGTTCATGATCTCGCTGGGATCGTCGACGTGGTCGAGGCCGACCAGGTGGGCGGCCTCGTGCTTCACCACGGCGACGGCCTCGGCGCGTCCGTTTGGGGAGTAGTCGAGGATGCCGGCGATCTGTGGCCCGTCCAGCGCAATGACACCGGAGACGTAGACGTCCGTTTGCTGCACGGTCCCGTCGGTGGCGGACGGGGTTTGCACCTCGAGTCGGGTGCCACCGGCGAACCCCACCACGTCGTCGGCCAGGCGTGGTTCGGCGGTCGGGTCGGTCCAAGCGATGACAACCGGTGACCAACGGCCGTCTGCGCCTCTGACGGTCTCGCTGACGGTCGACAGTGCGGTGTCGGTCCGCCCCAGCGGTTCGAAGACCAGCCCGGTGGCGGCGCTGACGTCCGTCAGCGCGTCGACGATCACTTTGTCGCCTCCCGGCGGCGCATCGGCGTCGTTCACCAGGTAGCGGATCGTTCGGCATGGATCGAAGGCGACCGGTTGATCGGAGGTGGGTTGCCGGGCAAGAAACCGATAGTTCCCTGCTTCGGTGGGTATCGGCGGCGGCGTGCCGAGCGGTTTCGGGTCGCCGGCCGGGTTCGGAGCAGGTGTCGGCAGGTCGATCGGGTCGGCCTGCTGAACGACCGCGTCGCCTCCCGCCCATCCAACGGAGGCGGGCGTCGATCCGGCTCCGTCCGCTGCGGCCTTCCCATCGGTTCCCCGTCGCTCGAGCGGGTTGGTGCCGGCGGAGACCGTCATGATGAGGAGGGCCGCCCCCGACGCGAGGAGCGCTGCGGCGGTGGCGAAGGCCACCCGGCGCAGCCATGGCCGGCGTCGGGCCGGCGGCTCGTCCGAGAGCCTCTCGTCGGGCCCGTCGTCCGATCCTTCGGCTGTGCCCCAGGCACCCCGGACCCTCGGCGCCGACTCGTCACCGCTTGTGTTCAGCCGTTCCTGAAGTGCGCGCTTGCGTTGCAGGCGGTCGGCCTGCCGCTGGCGCTCCTCTGCGGAGAGCTCGACGGGCGCTTGCGTCTCAGGGGCGGGGGAGCCGGAGGGACCCGTCGGGTTCGCCCGCCACCGGGGATCGTCTGGATCGGGGAGTACCACGCTCAGGACCCTACTGGGGTGCTGGGTTCGTCAGTCGTCCGCCCCTCCCTGGCAAAGCCCGGGTGGGGTGGTCGGTCTCGCCGGTCCTGAACCATGGCGAAGAATCACGGGGGGCGTGCTGACTTGGAGCGTCATAGTGTTGTCCACATGGACCGTCTGAGCCGTCTCGTTTCCCGCATCAGGTGTTGTGATCAGCCGGATGCGGTCACAGGCGTGACTGTGTCCCCAGGAGGCGGCAGCGGCGAGGTCGCTGTGACCTGGGTCCCCTCGCCTGCCAGCCAAGGCGTCACCCACTACCGCGTGTACCTGCAGCGGGGCACTGGAACACGCTGGCACTTGGCTGACGTGACGAACGAGGCTCTCGGCAAGATTCAACCTGGTCGGCTCGGGCTCATCGACGTTCCTGATTACTGGCCGTGGCCGACAGGCGGCGTGCCGAGTCCTCGCTGTTATGTGGTAGCGGCGGTTGCACGAGGCATAGAGGGCCCCACCTCTGTGGCCACCTGCGGTTCACCACCCTGACGGAGCGCGAGCGGGTGGGTTGTGTGTGCTGAGGCCGAGCCGGGGCGCGGAGTCTCAGATCTCGGGGGTGCAGGGCCCCCGACCCAGCTCGTTGAGGCCCAGGAGATCCCCTGCGGCGAAGTCGGTCACCCCGGCGCTGTTCTCGGGGTTCATCAGCTCGGTGGGGTCGTTGACGTGCTGGAGCCCGACCACGTGGCCCAACTCGTGGAGCACCACAGCCCGGGCGGCCGCGACGCCCTGCGGGCTCTCGCGGGCGATCATCTCGATCTGCGGGCCATCGAGGGCGATCACGCCGGTGACGAAGGTTGCGGTGGTCACGCGTCGCCCGTCGACCTCGACGTCGTCGACCTCCAGCCAGGCGCTACCACCCTGCCCAGCGACTGCGTCAGCGAGGTCCGGCTGCTGTTCGGGCGTTGTCCAGCCGATCACCACCGGGGCCCATTGGTCGCCGTAGCGATCGGGCTGGTAGGCCTCCCGCTTCACGTCCGGCGCCTCGTCAGTTGTACCCGAGTATTCGAACACCAAGCCGGTAGCGGCGCTCGTCGCATCGATCGCCTGGGCGAGCATGACGTCGGCTCCGGGCGGGGCCGCCGCGTCGTTGACGACGTAGCGGATGGTGCGGCACGGGTCATACGTCACCGGCTTATCGGGGGCGTCGGGTCGCATCTGCACAAACGCGTAGCTGCCGCCGGGTTGTGGCCGTGGCGGCGGGTTGCCCAGCGGAGTGTCGCTGGCGTCGGATGGAGGAGAGGGGCGCCCCTCCGCCGTCGTTCGCTGGCCGAACACCGTGCCGGATCCGGTCCAACCGATGCCGCCCGCACCCGAGTCGCTCCAGCGCTCGGCCGTGAGCACCCCGGCGACGAGCGCTACGACGGCGAGCATGGCAACGAACCGGTTTCCCGATTGCCGTTGGCGCCGACCTGTTCTGCGCCGTCGTTGTCCCCTGTGGCCCGAGCCGGCATGGTCATCCGCATGCGCCCCGAACTCGGCGTGGACTTGGCGTCGGTACGCGTCGAGGCGTTGTTGCTCGGCGAGCCGTTCGGCCAGTGCGCGCTGGCGCCGCATACGCTCCGCCGACTGCTCGTCGGGGGGCCAGCCGCCTCCTGGTGGGGTCATGGTCACCGGGGCAAGGCTACCGAAGGCGGTTGCACACCGGTCCTCGCCCGACCGTCCGTCGAGCACTTCGGGCAATGAACGCCGGACCGTTCGGGTAGCTTGCCACCGATGGCTGCTACACCTGATCGGTCCGACCCCGCCCCCGACGCCCCTCGTGGGGCGGCGTTCTTTGACCTCGACCGAACGCTGCTGCGCGGTGCCTCGGGCCGTGTCTACGGCGAAGCGCTTCGCCGGGTGGGTCTGGGCCCTCGCCGCACCGCGATCGAAGATGTCGTCTTTGGCATCTTCGACACGATCGGAGAGACCCTGCCCGCGATGTTCATCACCCGTCAGGGCGTGCGGGCCACCAAGGGCTGGCCCCGGGCCAAGGTGCGCGAGGCCGCCGAGTGGGCCGCCCCGCACCTGGTCGAGATCCTCCAGCCGTGGGCTCACCAACTCTTCGACGAGCATCGGGCGGCCGGCCGTCCGATGGTGATGGCGACGACCACCCCGTTTGACCTGGTCGAACCGCTGGCCGAAGCGCTCGGCCTCGACGGCGTGATCGCCACCCGCTACGAGGCCGTCGACGGCAAGTTCACCGGCCGGGTGGACGGCCATTACGTATGGGGGCGGGGCAAGCTCGAGGCGGTGGCCGACTGGGCCGAGGACCACGGCGTCGATCTCGACGCCAGCTACGCCTATTCGGACAGCTACTACGACCAGCATCTGCTCGGCGCTGTCGGCCATGGGGTGGCGGTCAACCCCGACCCGCGCTTGGCGCTGCTGGCGATCGCCAAGGGGTGGCCCCAGATTCACCTGGACGCACCGCCCGGGGTGCCCAAGTTTCTCGGCGTCGAGCCCCAGCAGGTGTTGTTCCAGCTGGTGCGTAGCGAGTTCTTCCCCTACGTGCGCTTCGACATCGATGGGGTCGACCTGTTGCCCAAGGAGGGTCCGGCGCTGATCGTCGGCAATCACCGCTCCTACTTCGACCCGATCGCCGTCGGGGTCCTTTTGGCCAAAGCGGGTCGTCCGGTGCGCTTCCTGGGAAAGAAGGAGGTGTTCGACGCCCCGGTGGTCGGCGAGTTCGCCAAGGCGATGGGTGGCATCCGGGTGGAGCGGGGCAGCGGCTCCGACGAACCGCTGGCCGCCGCCGAGGAGGCGTTGGCGGCGGGGGAGGTGGTGGCGCTGATGCCTCAGGGCACCATCCCGCGCGGTCAGGCGTTCTTCGATCCCGAGCTCAAGGGCCGCTGGGGGGCCGCCCAGTTGGCCAAGGCGTCCAAGGCGCCGGTGATACCCATCGGCGTGTGGGGCACCGAGCACGTCTGGCCCCGCAGTTCCAAGCTGCCCCACGTATGGAACGTCTTGTCTCCGCCGACGGTGCGCCTGCGGGTGGGCCGCCCGGTCGACCTCAAATACCGCTCCCCTGCGCGCGACACCGAGCGCATCATGGACGCGCTGGTCGACCTGTTGCCCGCCGAGGCCCGCAACGCGTACGAGCCCAGCGAGGAGGAGCTGGCCTCCACCTATCCCTCGGGACGGATCGAGACCGACGGCGACCATGAGGCCGAACGACGGCCCGGCACCGACTGACGCGCCACCGATGGGGCGCTGAGAAGTGACCCGAGAGGAGTGAGATGGCCAAGACCGCGTTTCTTCACCCGTTCGCTCGTCCAGCCGCCGACGAGTTCGTCAACATCGTGCGCGGTGAGGGCGCCGCGGTGTGGGACGACGACGGCAACCGCTACGTCGATGCCATGGCCTCGCTGTGGTATTGCCAGGTGGGCCACGGTCGACTCGAGATCGCAGAGGCGGTCGCCGCGCAGATGGGTGCGCTGGAGGCGTTTCACACCTTCGAGATGTTCACGAACGACCCCGCCGAGCGGCTCTGCGCGGCGCTGGCGAAACGCTCGCCGATGCCGGACACCCGGGTGTTTCTCACCGATTCGGGCTCCGGGGCGGTGGAGACCGCGCTCAAGCTCAGCCGGCTGTACTGGGCGTGGCAGGATCAGCCCGAACGACGGGTGGTCATCGCTCGTCAACGGGCCTACCACGGGGTTGGCTACGGCGGCACCACCGCCCAGGGGCTGCCCGCCAACCGCGAAGGGTGGGGCGAGCTGCTGGCCGACGTCGTGCACGCCGAGGCCGACGACCTGGCCCAGGTGAAGGAACTCTTTGCCGCCTACGAGGGGCGCGTCGCCGCAGTGATCACTGAGCCGCTCCAGGGCGCCGCCGGCGTCTACCCGCCCCAGCCCGGTTACCTGGAGGGTCTGCGGGCGTTGTGCGATGAGCACGGCGCTTTGCTCATCTTCGACGAGGTGGTCAGCGGTTTCGGCCGGCTCGGTCACTGGTGGGGAGCCCAGCGCTACCAGGTGACCCCCGACCTCATGTGCTTCGCCAAGGGCGCCACGTCGGGCTATCTGCCGCTGGGCGGCGTGCTCACCAGCGAAAAGGTCAACGCCGTGCTCGAGGCCGACGACACCCGCATGCTGCGCCACGGCTTCACCTACTCGGGGCACCCCACGGTGTGCGCCGCCGCGCTGGCCAACCTGGCGATCATCGAGGATGAGGGCTTGCTCGAGCGGGCGGTTCGCATCGGCGACCGCCTCGGCCCTGCGCTCGGTGCGCTCGTGGACGAGGGCCTGGCCTCCGAGCTGCGCGGGACCGACGGCGTGTGGGCGCTGGGCCTGGGCGACGGGGTGGCCCCGGCGGCGGTGCGCGACCACATGCTGGCCGCTGGGGTGATCCCCCGGCCGATCCCGGCGGCGACCGTGGCGTTCTGCCCACCGTTGGTGATCGGCGACGACGACCTCGACCTCATCGTCGACGCCACCCGCAAGGCGCTGGCCGACCTGGCCGAAGCGCAAGCCTGACCGTGGGCGCTTCGACGGGTCCCAACCCCGGAGATGCGACGGTCAGGGCCATGCTGGCCGACGCCGAGCTGGCACCGTTCTGGCTGAGCCGCCCGGAGGTCCCGCTGCCGCCCCAGCCCCCGCTTCGGGGCCACCACCGGGCCGATCTGGTGATCATCGGCGCTGGTTTCACCGGCCTGTGGGCGGCCCATCAGGCGCTGGACGACGAGCCGGGCCGTGACGTGTTGGTGATCGATGCCTCCGGCCCCGGCGATGGGGCCTCGGGGCGCAACGGCGGCTTTTGCGACTCCTCGATCACCCACGGCACTGCCAACGGCATGTCGCACTGGCCGGACGACTACCCCACGCTGCACCGGCTGGGAAACGAGAACCTCCAGGGACTGCTCGCCGATCTGGAACGCCACGAAATCGACGCCCGCTGGGAGCCGGTCGGCGAGCTGGACGTGGCCAACGCCCCGTGGCAGCTGGAGGACCTGCTCGGCGGGGTGTCGCTGCTGGAACAGGCGGGGGAGCGGGTGACCGTGCTCGACCGCGACGCCGTGCAGGCCGAGGTGGCCTCGCCAACGTTCGTCGGTGGCATCTGGCGCCACGACAACGTGGGGTTGCTCGACCCTGGACGCCTGGTGGCCGGGTTACGGGCGGCGCTGGTGCGGCGCGGTGGACGTCTGGCGGATCACACCTCAGCCGAGGGGCTGGAACGCACCGACGCCGGCGTGGCGGTGCGGGGGCACGGGCTGCGGGTGGAGGCGGGCAAGGCGCTGGTGGCGACCAACGCGTTTCCCGGTCTGGTGCCCGCCATCCGCCACCATGTGGTGCCGGTGTACGACCACGTGCTGGTGACCGAACCGCTCACCGCCGCACAGCGCCAGTCGCTGGGCTGGGCCAACCGCCAGGGCATCGGCGACGCCGCCAACCAGTTTCACTACTTCCGGCTCACCCCCGACGACCGGGTGCTGTGGGGTGGCTACGACGCCATCTACCACTACGGCGGCAAGCTCGGCCCGGCGGTGGAGGCCAACCAACCCACCGAGTCGATGCTGGCCGCCCAGCTGCTGGGGTGCTTCCCGCAGCTGGAGGGCGTGCGCATCAGCCATCGCTGGGGCGGACCGATCGGCACGACCACCCGGTTTGCGTTCACCGCAGGCTCGCGGTGGGACGACCGCGTGGCCTGGGCGGTGGGCTACACCGGGCTGGGGGTGGGGGCGACCCGGTTCGCCTCCAGGGTGGCGCTGGACCTGCTGGCCGGCGCCGACACCGAGCGCACCCGCCTGGCCATGGTGCGCCGGCCGCCGGTGCCGTGGCCGCCCGAACCGGTGCGCTGGGCGGGCATCACGCTCACCCGACGGGCGATCGCCAAGGCCGACCGCAACGATGGGCGCCGCGGGCCCTGGCTTCGGCTGCTCGATGCCGCCGGGGTCGGCTTCGACAGCTGAGGTGGTGCGAGGGGTTGGCTACCGGGCGCCCCAGGCGTAGGACTGCTTCTCGAGGTGGAGGTAGGTGAACACCTCGGTGCTGACCACGCCACCCAGCATGCGCACCCGGGAGTCGAGCAGCTCCAAGAGATCGGCGGGTCCAGTGCACACCACCTCCAGCAGCAGGTCGAAGCGGCCGGAGGTGACCACGACGTAGTTGAACTCGACAACCTCGGCCAGCTGCGACGCCAGGGTCTTGAGGTCGCCGGTGGCCCGGACCCCCACCATGGCCTGCAGTGTGAACCCCAGGCGCAGCGGGTCGGTGATCGCCACCACCTCGATCACCTTGGAATCGGTCAATCGCTGCACCCGCTGGCGCACGGCGGCCTGCGACAGGCCCACCTCAGGGCCGAGCTGGGCGTAGCTCATGCGACCGTCCAACTGGAGCTCGCGGATGATCGCCTTGTCGATCTCGTCGAGCTGCACCTGACCGGACGTGCCGTTGTCGTTCACCGGATCGTCCACGTTGCAATGTCGGTCATGCAGAAAGCGCCCCCATCGACTCGGTCAGCGCGGTTCGGATCACGTCCGCGATCAGATCGAACTCGTCGGTGCCGGCCACCAGCGCCGGCGACAGCTGGAGGACGGGGTCGCCGCGATCATCCGCCCGACAGATCAGTCCCAACTCGAAGAGTCGAGGGGAGAGCAGCTTGCGCAGCAGACGCTCGCCCTCAGCCGCACTGAACGTCTCCCGCGTGTCGCGGTCCTTCACCAGCTCGATCGCATAGAAGTAGCCCATGCCCCGGACGTCACCCACCACCGGCAGGTCGGTCAGGGTGTCGAGTGCGGCCCGAAACTCGTCCTCGTGCGACCTGACCCGACCGTTCAGGTCCTCGGCCTCGAACAGGTCCAGGTTGGCCATCGCCGCGGCGCAGCTCACCGGATGCCCACCGAAGGTGATGCCGTGCATGAACATGGAGCCCTCCTCCAGGAACGGCTCGGCCACCCGATCCGACACCATCACGCCGCCGAGCGGCGCGTACCCGGAGGTGAGACCCTTGGCCATGGTGATCATGTCGGGTTCCGAACCCACCCGCTCGGCACCGAAGTAGGCGCCGAGGCGGCCGAAGGCGCAGATCACCTCGTCGGACACCAGCAGCACGCCGTGACGATCGCAGATCTCCCGCACCCGCTGGAAGTACCCCGGCGGTGGCGTGAAACAGCCACCCGAGTTCTGCACGGGTTCGAGAAACACGGCGGCCACGGTGTCGGCACCCTCGCGCAGGATCGCCCGTTCGATGTCGTCGGCGCACTGCAGGGTGCACGTCGGCCCCGAGGCGCAGAACGCGCATCGGTAGCGGTTGGTGTTCTCCACGTGGATGCCGCCGGGCACGAGCGGTTCGAACAGGCCGCGGATCTCGGCAACACCCGTGAGGGACAGCGCCCCCATCGTGGTGCCGTGGTAGGCGGTCTGGCGGGCGATCGCCTTGTAGCGGTTGGGCTCGCCCCGGGCAGCGTGGTACTGCCGGGCCAATTTCCAGGCCGACTCCACCGCCTCGCCGCCGCCGGTGGTGAAGAACGCCCGGTTGAGGTCACCCGGGGCCAGGGAGGCCAGCCGGGCGGCCAACTCGATCGCCACCGGGTGGGTGTAGCTCCACAGCGGAAAGTAGGCCAAGGCCTCGGCCTGCTCGGCCATGGCGGCTGCGATCGAGGAGCGCCCGTGGCCTGCGTTCACCGTGTACAGCCCGGCCAGGCCGTCCAGGTAGCGCTTGCCGTTGGCGTCCCACACGTAGCAACCCTCGCCCCGGTCGATCACGGCGATCTCCGACGGGTCGGAGGGGGCAAGCTGGGAGAAGTGACCCCAGGTGTGACGGGCGGACAATTCCTGAAGTTCGCTGGCTGAACGTGACACGACGCTCCTTTGCGGGCAACGTTGGATGGGTTGCGCCCCGCACGATTGGGCTGGGCGCTGACATGGGTTGAGGCTGCAGCCGGTGGTGCCCCCGGCAGCAGCTAACCGGTTGTTCGCCGGGCGCGCAGCCCGGCGATGCCCAGGAAGATCAGGCTGATGATCAGGATGGCGGTGGCCAACACGTTCACCTGGGGCGGTAGCCCGTTCTTGACCGCGGCGTTGACGTACAGCGGGTAGGTGGTGGTCGAGCCGGCGTTGAAGAACGTGATGATGAAGTCGTCGAGGGACAGCGCAAACGACAACATCGCCGCCGCGATGATGCCGGGCATGATCATCGGCAGCGTGACCTTCCAGAACGTGCGCCGGGGGTTGGCGCCGAGGTCCATCGAGGCATCTTCGAGCGTCCAGTCGTGGCCTCGCACCCGGGCCCGCACGGTCAGGGCGACGAAGCTCACTTCGAAGCCGATGTGGGCGATGACGATCGTGCCGAACCCTCGGTTCCAGCCCAGGTCCAAAAACAGGGTGAGCAGCGAGGCGCCCATGACCACCTCGGCTGCGGTCAGCGGCAACACCAGAAACGTGTCGAGCGTTTTGCGGCCCACAAAGCGCTGCCGCACCAGTGCGATCGCCACGAAGCTGCCGAGGATCACCGCAACGAACGTCGACACCGCTGCGATCTCGAGGCTGTTGCGCATCGCCTTGGTCAGCTCTGGGTAACGGAACGGGTCGGTCCAGGCATCCAGGCTGAACCGTTGCCACGTGAGGTTGAACTTGCCCTGCGGCTTGTTGAACGAGAACAGCACGATCACGAAGATCGGTGCGAAGAGGAACAACAGCACCAGCCCGGCGGACAGCCTCAGCAGCACCTCGCCGATCAGGCCGAAGCGTCTCGGGCGTGCGGGGGTCACGTCGGGCGCAATCGGTGCCGATCCGGCAAGCTCGCCGGTGCCCTGCTGCACAATGCCTTGGAGCGACATCAGACCAGGTCCTCGGTGCCCAGGGCCCGGGTGTACACCAGCACCAAGGCGAGCACGATCGCCATCAGCACGAACGACATCGCGGCGGCGGTCGGGTAGTCCTTCACCACGAGGAACTGCTTTTGGATGACGGTGCCCATCATCGTCGTCTTGGTGCTTCCGAGGTAGTCGGCGTTGATGAAGTCGCCGCTGGCGGGGATGAAGCACAACAGGCTGCCGGCGAGCACGCCGGGCATCGACAGCGGCAGGATCACCTTGGTGAAGCCGCGACCCGCCGAGGAGTACAGGTCCCTGGACGCCTCGACGAGGCGGGGATCGATCTTCTCCAGGCTGACGTAGATCGGCAGCACCATGAACGGCAGGAAGTTGTAGACCAGCCCGCCGACCACCGCCCACGACGTCGAGAGGATGCGGCCCTCCGGCGGCAGCAGGCCGACCGTGCCCAGCGCCTCGACGATGAAGCCGTCGTCGGCCAGGATCGTCTTCCAGGCGATGGTACGAACCAGAAAGGTGATGAAGAACGGCAGGATCACCAGGCCGAGCATCAGGTTCTTCCAGCGCCCCGCCTTGAACGCCAACACGTAGGCCAGCGGGTAGGCCAGCACAATCATGATCACCGTGGCAACGGTGGCGTACCCGAACGATCGCCCGATCTCTGCTCGGTACTGGGTGAAGGCCGACGAGTAGTTGCCCCACTCCCAGCCGAACTTCTGCACTGGCAGGTACACCGAGCCCGTGTTGGTCGACAGCGAGGTCTTGAACAACGTGAAGATCGGGATGACGAAGAAGATCATCAGGAAGATCAACGTCGGCGCGATCATGGCGTAGGGAACCCACCTGGCGGTGCGGCGCCCGCTGGACGCGGTGCCGGCCATCAGGGCCTCGTCGCCGTGATCGAGCGTTGGTGGGTCACGTGCTCAGCCCCCGGTGACCTTGGCGTAGGTCTTGACCATGGCCGCCTCGTCCTCCTCCTTGAGGGGGGGCCAGGCCTGCACCCGGTCCAGCACCTCCTGTGAGGGGTTGACCAGCGGGTTGTCGACCAGTTCGGGGTTCACCTTCGCCAGTGCATCGTCCATGTCGCTGAGCACGGGGATGTACTGGACGTAGTCGGTGAGCATGGCGTAGTTGTCCTTGTCGTAGACAAAGTTCATCCAGGCCTCGGCGCCGTCGAGGTTCTTTGTTGTGATCGGCGCCACCATCGTGTCGATAAACATGGTGCCGCCGCCCTCGGGCACCACGAACTCGATGTCGGGGTTGTCCGCCTGCAGTTGAGCGACGTCGCCCGAGTACACCTGGGCGATGACCACGTTGCCGTTCGTGAGGTCGTCCTGGTAGTCGTTGCCCGTGAACCGCCGGATCTGCCCATCCTGGTTTTTCTCGGCCACCAGGTCGGACGCCTGCTGCACATCCTCGACGGTGACGTCGGCCAGATCGACGCCTTGGGCCAGCATGATCATGCCCAGGCCGTCCTGCATGTCGGACAACATCGACACCCGGCCCTTGAACTTGGGGTCCCACAGGTCGTCGACCGAAGTGATTTCCCGGCCGGTCTCGGCCTTGTTGTAGGCCAGTCCGGCGAACCCGGTGAAGTAGGGCATCGAGTAGACGGCTCCCGGGTCCCAGACGCCCTCGATCAAATCGGGTCGGACGTTCTTCATGTTCGGGATCTTGGCGTGGTCCAGCTTGGTGAGCCACCCGAGGCTGATCAGGCGGGTGGTCATCGAGTTGGTGGGGATCACCAGGTCGGCTCCGATGTCCTGGCCGGCGGCGAGCGCGTCCCTGTTGGCGGCAAACCAGGTTTCGTTGTCCTGGAAGTTCTCCTTGTAGTCAACGGTGTATCCGGTCTCCTTTTCGAACTTCGCGTTGAAGCCCTCGGCCATGTACAGCGGCCAGTTGGAGATCCGCAGCAGCTTGCCGCCCGAGTTCTGGTCGCCGCCTCCGTCTGAGGAGGACGTCTCCGAGTCGCCGCCGCAACCGGCCAACAGGCTCGGTCCCAGCAACAGGCCGCCACCAAGCGCGGCGCCACCACCCAGGAACCGTCGTCGTGACCACTGGGCTTGGGCGAGTCGGCTGGTGGCATCGGTTGGGGTGGGGCTCATGAGCGTTCCTCTGCGGTCGGTGGGGCGTTGGGTTGGTTGATCGGCGGTGTCGGTGGCCGGCTACTCATCGACCGCGTCGGGGTCGTCCACTGCGGGTAGCGGGGCGTCGGGCAGCACGCAGGCGGCGTCGTCGGGCCAGTGGGCCCACAACCGGTCGCCGGGCCGCAAGCCGGGCAGGTGGTCCTCCGGGCCCAGGTGGGCGATCACTGGGTGCCCGTCGGCCGCCCGCATCGACAGGCGCACCACCGGGCCCTGGAAGGTGAGGTCGGTGACGGTCCCCTCGACGGCGGAGGCGGCCTCGGGCCGTTCGGTCGCCACCGAGAGGCGCTCGGGGCGCACCATCACCACCACCTTGCCGGGTTGCACTTGGGGCGAGAAGCACCTGGCTCCCACCGTCGAGCCCAGCGTGGTGGCGGTGGCGTGGCCGCCGCCGACCGACTCGGCGGTGCCCGGCCACAGGTTGGCCTGGCCGATGAACCCGGCCACGAACACCGACGCGGGCCGTTCGTAGACCTCCGAGGGCGTGCCGATCTGCTCGACGCGACCGGCGTTCATCACGGCCATGCGGTCGGCCATCGTGAGGGCCTCCTCCTGGTCGTGGGTGACGTGCACGAAGCTGATGTCGATCTCTCGCTGGATGCGCTTCAGCTCGAACTGCATCACCTGACGCAGCTTCAGGTCGAGCGCGCCGAGGGGCTCGTCCAAAAGCAGGGCCGCCGGCTCGTTCACCAGGGCTCGCGCCAGCGCCACCCGCTGCTGCTGGCCGCCCGACAGTTGCGAGGGCTTGCGGTCGGCGAACTCGCCCAGGCGGACCACCTCGATGACGGCATCGACCTTCTCGCGCACCTTGGCCGCATCCCACTTCTTTGCGCGGGGGCCGTAGGCGACGTTGTTCCACACGTTCATGTGGGGAAACAGGGCGTAGTGCTGAAACACCGTGTTGACGTTGCGCTTGTGCGGCGGGGTGCGCGAGACGTCCTCGCCATCGAGCCGGATGGCGCCGCTCGTCGGGGTTTCGAAGCCCGCGATCATGCGCAGGGTGGTCGTCTTGCCGCAGCCGGACGGGCCCAGCAACGCGAAGAACTCGCCCTGCCCGATCGAGAAGTTGGCGTCGTCGACGGCCACGAAGTCGGTAAACGCCTTGGTCACATGGTCGATCTCGATGATCGGTGGGCGTTCGCCGACCGCAGCCCTGGACGTTGGGACGCCGTCGGTCGACACCTGCCCGGGGGCGGTCTCACCGTCGGCGGTCGCAGCAGTACTCACACCAGTCGTCCCCTCGTCGGTGCCGAGCGATGCGGCGCCGGCGGCGCCACCCCCTCGCTGCGGACCGTCCGGCCCGCCCACCCTGTCCCCTGATCCGCAACTGTGCCACCGGACACGACCCCTCGCAAGCGTTTCTAACGTGAAAGAGAGGATTTACGACGGAATCCCTTGCATTCGCCCGCTCCAGCGCCCAGCATCTGCACTCAGGGGCAACCACGAGCGGTACGCGTCGTCGGCTTTCGGGCTGGCGACGCTGGCGTATTCAGGGTCGCGGTCGCGCAATCGAATCGTCCGCACCCTTCAACTCACATCACACGGGGAGCGACGGACCTATGGCCATGCAGAATTACATCGGGGGCGAATGGCGAGACGCCGCGTCGGGCAACACCGACGCCGTCGTCAACCCGGCGACGGGCGAGCAGATCGCCGAGGTGGCGGCGAGCGGCGCCGAGGATGTCGATGCGGCGGTCCAGGCGGCCACCGAAGCGTTTGGTGCCTGGAGGCGCACCACGCCGCGCGACCGCTCCGAGAAGCTGCTGGCCCTGGCCGATGCGGTGGAGGACAACCTGGACGAGCTCCAGCGCCTCGAGATGGAGAACGTGGGCAAACCGGCCTCCATCATCGAGTTTGAGTTCGACCTGACGGTGGACAACCTGCGGTTCTTCGCCGGGGCGGCCCGCACGCTGAGCACCCAGGCGGCCGGCGAGTACCTCGAGGACCACACCTCGATGCTGCGGCGCGACCCGCTGGGCGTGTGCGCCGGCATCGCCCCGTGGAACTACCCGCTCAACATGGCGACGTGGAAGCTGGGTCCGGCCCTGGCCGCGGGCAACACCTTCATCCTCAAGCCCAGCGAGCTCACCCCGATGACCGCGCTGAAACTGGCGGAGATCTCGGCCGACATCTTCCCGCCGGGCGTGTTCAACGTGGTGACCGGTCAGGGCGAGACCGCCGGCGACGCCATCGTCACCCACCCGGATGTGGCCATGGTGAGCATCACCGGCGACGTCGACACCGGCAAGCTGATCGCCCGCAACTCGGCGGACAGCCTGAAGCGGGTGCACCTCGAGCTGGGCGGCAAGGCACCGGTGGTGGTCTTCGACGATGCCGACCTGGAGACGCTGGTGGCCACCCTGGCCGAGACCGGCTACTACAACTCGGGTCAGGACTGCACTGCGCCGTGCCGGGTCATAGCCGGGCCCGGCATCTACGAGGACCTGGTCGCCGCCCTGTCGTCGGCCGTGGGCGGGCTGGTCACGGGCGATCCGACCGACGAGGCCACCGAGATCGGTCCCGTCGTGTCGTCCGGGCAACAGGAACGCGTGGCCGGCATGGTCAGCCGGGCCGCCGAGGCCGGGGCCGAGATCACCGTCGGTGGCTCCACGCTGGCCCGCTCCGGGTACTTCTATGCGCCGACGGTGGTGGCCAACCCGGCCCAGGACGCCGAGATCGTGCAACGCGAGGTGTTTGGCCCCGTCGTGTCGGTGCAGCGCTTCGTCGACGAGGACCAGGCGCTCGCCTGGGCCAACGACGTGAGGTACGGGCTCGCATCCTCAATTTGGACCAGCGATGTCTCCCGGGCGATGCGCATGAGCTCGCAGTTGCACTTCGGCACCGTGTGGGTGAACGACCACATTCCGATCGTGTCCGAGATGCCCCACGGAGGCTTCAAGCAGTCGGGCTACGGCAAGGACATGTCGATCTATTCGATCGAGCACTACACCGAGCTGAAACACGTCATGGTGAAGTTCTAGCGGCGCCGGACGTGGCCGCCACCGATCATCCCCCGCACCCCGGGCGGAACGATCCGCCCGGGGTGATGCCCGCCGAGACCGACCGGCACGAGCGCACCCTGATCGCCTGGCCGACCGAGGTGCGACGGGCGTTCTTCGGCGGTCACCTCGAGGCCGCCCGCACGGCCTGGGCCGACGTTGCCCGGGCCGTGGCCGGGTACGAGCCGGTCACGATGGTGGTCAACCCGGGGGAGCGAGCGAGCGCCGAGGCGCAGTTGGGCGAGGCCGCTGCGGCCCCGGCGCCCGGCGTGACGTTGCTGGAGCTGGCGATCGACGACGCCTGGATGCGCGACTCCGGGCCCATCGTGGTGCGTCGGCCAGGCGGCGAAGGCGCCGACGACCGCATCGCGATTCAGTTCGGGTTCAACGCCTGGGGCGAACTGGTCGAACCGTTCGACAGCGACGCCGTCGTTGCGACTGCGGTCGCCGAGCATCTGGGCCTGCCGGTGCTTTCAGCGCCGTTCGTGTTGGAGGGCGGCTCGATCGCGGTGGACGGTGCAGGCACGCTCGTCACCACCGAGCGGTGCCTGCTCAACCCCAACCGGGGGCCGCTGCCCGACGGCTCACCACGCACCAAGGCCGGCATGGAATCGTTGCTGTCCCACTGGTTGGGGGTCGAGCGCGTGGTGTGGCTGACCGACGGCCTCACCGACGACACCGACACCGACGGCCACGTCGACAACGTGGTGGCCATCCCCCGGCCGGGCGTGGCGCTGCTGCAGGGGTGCGACGATCCCGGCGATCCGGACGCCGCCACGGCAGCGGAGAGCGAGCGCCGCCTGAGGGCGGCGGGCTTCGAGGTGGTCATCTTGGAGGCGCTGCCCCGCACCGAGTGCCACGGGCGAATGGTCGAGGTGCCGTACCTCAACTTCTACGTCGCCAACGGGTTGGTTGTCGTGCCGGTGACCGGCCACGCCTACGACGACGAGGCGTTGGGAATCATCGGCGAGCACTATCCGGGCCGGGAGGTCGTGGCGGTCGACGGCGCCATGATCGCCTACGGCGGGGGTGGGCCGCACTGCATCACCCAGCAGGTGCCGGTGGTTGGGCAGGCGCGGTGAAGCTCATCACCAACCTCGGGGGAGCGGACTCACCGGCCCGCACCCGTGCGCCCGAACGGGGCACCTTCCGGGTGGGGGCGGTTCAGACGGCGTGGCATCGCGACGCCGGCGAACACCGGGCCACCCTGACCGCCGGCGTCGAGCTCGCCGCCCGGGCCGGTGCGCAGCTGGTGTGCCTGCAGGAGCTGACGCTGTCGCCCTACTTCGCCATCGTGCCCGACGGAGCCGAGGCGCTCGGCGTGGCGGCCGAGCCACTGCCCGGCGGCCCGACCCACGCGTTCGCCGCCGAGCTGGCGGCGCGCTTCGGCCTGGTCGTGCACGCCTCCCTGTTCGAGGCGGCGGGGGAGGCGGAGCACCCGTCCGTCGGCGCCGTGCCGGCCGGTGGAGGGGGCTTCAACACCGCCATCGCGGTCGGCCCCGATGGCGAACTCTTGGCCCGAACCCGCAAGCTGCACATCCCGGTGACCGCCGGCTACTACGAGGATCGCTACTTTGCGCCGGGCGACACCGGCTACCCCGTCGTCGACGTGGGGCCTGCCCGCATCGGGTTGCCGACCTGCTGGGACCAGTGGTTCCCCGAACCGCCCCGGGCCTACTCGTTGGCGGGGGCCGACCTGCTGGTGTACCCGACCGCCATCGGCTCGGAGCCCGACCATCCCGGCTTCGACACCCGGCCGCTGTGGCAGCAGGTGATCGTCGGCAACGGCATCGCCAACGGCCTGGCGATGGTGGCGGTCAACCGCATCGGCACCGAACGGGCGGCCGACCTGGTGGCTGCGGGGACGGCGCCCGATCCGCCGGACACGGCGATCACGTTCTACGGCAGCTCGTTCATCTCCGACCCGTACGGTCGGATCCTGGCCCAGGCGCCGCGCGACGCCGATGCCGTGCTGGTGGCGGACGTTGACCTCGACGCCAAGCGTGATTGGCTGGAGCTGTTCCCGCTGCTCACCACCCGGCGCCCCGACACCTACGGTTCGATGACCGCCCAATGACCGACCCCTCAGCGATGGTCCTGGAAGTCGAACCAGCGGCTGACGAGCGGCAGGTAGGCGTGGCGCCAAGACGACAGGGGCACGTTGCGATGCTTCAGCTCGGCCAGCGCCGGGGGTGGCGCCTCACCGGTCAGAACCTGACTCAGCCGATGCCCCAACCAGGTGTTCATCGCCACGCCGCTGCCGTTGCAGCCGGTGGCGTACCAGGCTCCATCCAGGCGCCCGACGTGGGGCAGGCGGTCCAGCGTGAGCGCCACGTTGCCGCCCCAGGCGTGCTCCACGGCGGTGCCGGCCAGTTGGGGGTGGACCCGCAGCATCGAGTCGTAGAGGAAGTCGCGGGCCTCGGGCACGTCCACCGGGTCGAGGCTGCGGCGCCCGCCGAAGGCCAGGCGCCGGTCGGGCGTGAGGCGCCAGTAAAACAGAAAGTTCTTGGTGTCCACCATCATCCGCCCGGTGGGGCTGACGCTTCGGGCCAGCTCCTCGGGCAGCACCTCGGTGGCGATGATGTAGCTGCCGACCGGCACCACCTTGCGTCGCAGGTCCGGCGTGGCGGCATCGGCGTAGGCGTTGGTGGCCAGGATCACGTCGGCGGCATCGACGCTGCCCCGCGTGGTCGTCACCCGGTGGCGCCCCCCGCGTCGGCTCAGGCCGGTCACCCCGGTGCGGTCGATCACCCGGGCACCGGCGTTCATGGCCCGGGTGGCCAGGCCGGCGTGAAGCCTGGCCGGGTGCAGCCCGCCGGTGCGGTCGAAGACGACCCCGCCGTGAAACGCCTCGCTGCCGATCTCCGCGCCCAGGTCGCCGGCCTCGACAAACCTGACGGCCTCGCCCAGGGCGGCGTGTTCGGCCGCCTGGTGGCGCAACTCGTCGGTGTGCGATGGCGAATGGGCCAGGTACAGCTGACCGTTCCGGACGTAGTCGCAGTCGATGCCGGCTCGGCCGTCATCGCCGGCGATGGTGGTCTCGACGAAGTCGAACGCCTCGTTCGCCTCGGCGTACAGGCGGGTGCCCAGCTCGCCGTAGTGCCGCTCGAGGCCGGCCGGCCCGGACTTGAGCTCGGGGATCACCATGCCGCCGTTGCGGCTGGAGGCGCCCCAACCGAGCGGCTCGCGGTCGAACACCACCACCGAGCGTCCGGCAATCGCCAACGTGTCGGCGGCGGCCAGGCCGCACAGCCCGGCGCCGACGACGACGACGTCGACCGAGGTCGGCAGGTCACCCCCGGTGGTGAGAGGCGGCGTCACCTGTGCCTGCCACAGCCCGGTTTCGGTGTAGCTGGGAGCAAGCAGGGCAGGCACGTTGCGCAACCTACCGCCGCGCCCGTCGCCTGTGACCGAAAACCCCTGCCCAACGGTGCGCCACCGACCAACTCACCGACACGATCCGCCTCGCGGTGGATCCGACGATCAAGGACATCATCGTGAACGACACCGAGCGCAACGAAACCGGCACAGCGCTGCTCACCATCGACCACTGGTTGGAGGACGCACGCTGGGCGGGCAACGGCGAGCGCGTCGGCGACGTGTTCGATCCCGCCCGGGGCGAGGTGGCGGCGCGGGTGCGGCTGGCCTCGAGCGACGACGTCGACACGGTGGTGCTGTCGGCCCGTCGGGCGCATGTCGGCTGGCGTGAGACATCGTTGTCCAGGCGCAGCGCCGTGCTGTTCGCTTTTCGGGAGGCGCTCATGCGCCGGGCGGACGAGCTGGCGGCGGTGATCAGCGCCCAGCACGGCAAGGTGCGCTCCGACGCCGCCGGCGAGTTGCAGCGGGGCATCGAGGTGGTCGAGTTCGCCTGCGGCATTCCCACCCTGCTCGCCGGCGCCCACAGCGAGGGCGCCTCGACCCACGTCGACGTCACCACGATCCGCCAAAGCGTCGGCGTCACCGTTGGCATCACCCCGTTCAACTTTCCCGCGATGGTGCCGCTGTGGATGTGCCCGGTGGCCATCGCGTGCGGCAACTCGTTCATCCTCAAGCCGTCCGAACGCGACCCGGGGGCGTCGATGATCCTGGCGGAGAGCTGGGCGGAGGCCGGGCTGCCCGCCGGTGTGTTCAGCGTGCTGCACGGCGACGCCAACGTGGTCAACGCCCTGCTGACGCACGCCGACGTGGACGCCGTCTCGTTCGTGGGCTCCACCCCGATCGCCCGTCACGTCTACGAGACCGCCTCGGTCACCGGCATGCGGGTGCAGGCGCTGGGCGGGGCGAAGAATCACATGATCGTGCTGCCCGACGCCGACCTGGAGGCCGCCGCCGACGCTGCGGTCAGCGCCGGCTACGGCTCGGCCGGTGAGCGCTGCATGGCCATCTCGGTGGTGGTCGCCGTCGACCCGGTGGGCGACGAGCTGGTCGAGGCGATCGCCGAACGCTCCAGTAGCATCGTGGTCGGCCCCGGCTCGGATGATGCCTCCGAGATGGGCCCGCTGGTGACGGCGGCCCATCGCGACCGGGTGCGGGGCTACGTCGACGCCGCTGAGGCCGACGGGGCCACGCTGGTCATCGATGGCCGGACGCTCAAGGTGGCGGGCAGCCCCGACGGGTACTGGATGGGCCCGACGCTGATCGACGACGTCACCACGAACATGTCGGTGTACACCGACGAGGTGTTCGGCCCGGTGCTGTGCGTGGTGCGGGTGCCCGACTACGAGGCGGCCGTCGAGCTGGTCAACACCAACCCCTACGGCAACGGGGTGGCCATCTTCACGGCCGATGGCGGGGCGGCCCGGCGCTTCAGCGCCGAGGTGGAGGCCGGCATGGTGGGGGTCAACGTGGCCATCCCGGTGCCCGTCGCCTACCACTCCTTCGGCGGCTGGGGGGAGTCGCTGTTCGGCGACACCCACATCTACGGTCCCGAGGGCGTTGCCTTCTATACCCGCAACAAGGTGATCACCACCCGCTGGGCCGATCCGTCCACCCGGGGTCCCGACCTGGGCTTCCCCACCCACACCTGAGGAGTTTGACCATGACTACCGACGTGACACCGATGCGGATCGACGGGGCGGCCGTCGGCGCCGACGAGCACACCACCGTGTGCTCGCCCTACGACGGGCGTGAGCTGGGGCGGGTACCCAGGGGGACCGAGGCCGACGTCGACCGTGCGGTGGCCGTGGCGCTCGAGCGTCATCTCGGGGGAGCGCTGCCGGCGCACGAACGGGCCGAGATCCTCGATCGGGCGGCGGTGGCGCTCACGATCCGTCACGAGGAGTTCGCCCAATCGATCAGCGCCGAGGCGGCCAAGCCGATCGCCACCGCCCGCGTTGAGGCGGCCCGGGCGGTCGACACGTTCCGCTTCTCCGCCGCCGTGGCCCGCACGATGACCGGTGAGATGGTGCCGATGGAGGCCTCGTCGGCGGGCCTCGGCAAGCTGGGCTTCGTCCTGCGGGTGCCCATCGGCGTGGTCGGGGCGATCTCACCGTTCAACTTTCCGCTCAACCTGGTCACCCACAAGGTGGCGCCGGCGATCGCCGCCGGGTGCCCGGTGGTGCTCAAGCCGGCGTCGTCCACCCCGCTCACGGCGCTGCTGCTCGCCTCGATGCTCGAGGACGATGCCGGCCTGCCGCCCGGGTGGCTCAACGTGGTGACCGTCCCCGGTTCGGTGGCCGACGCCCTGGTCACCCACGACGATGTGGCCGCCATCTCCTTCACCGGCTCGCCCGACGTGGGCTGGGAAATTCGGGCCAAGGCGCCCCGCAAGCGGGTCGGGCTCGAGCTGGGCAACAACGCCCCGGTCATCGTGCACCGCGACGCCGATGTGGCTGTCGCCGCGCAACGGGTGGCCGCGGGCGGCTACTCCTACTCCGGGCAGACGTGCATCTCGGTGCAGCGGGTGTACGTCCACGACGACGTGGCCGACGAGTTCCTCGGCGCGTTCGAGGCCGAGGTGTCCGCTCTGGTGGTGGGCGACCCGGCCGACGGCGCCACCAACGTCAGTGCGTTGATCGATCGGGGCGAGACCGACCGGGTGGTCGGCACCGTCACCGAGGCGATCGCTGCGGGGGCCACGGCGGTCGTCGGCGGCGGGGTCGCCGACGGGCTGCTGGCGCCCACCGTGCTCAGCGGGGTCACCCCCGACATGGCGGTCAGCCGCACCGAGGTGTTCGGCCCGGTGGTCGGCGTGGCCAGCTACAGCGACGTAAACGACGCGTTCGCCTGGGCCAACGACAGCCGCTACGGGTTGCAGGCCGGGATCTTCACCAACGACCTGTCGCTGGGCCTCGATGCCGCCCACCGCCTGGACTACGGCGGGGTGTGCGTCAATGAGGTGCCCACCTTCCGAACCGACCAGATGCCCTACGGCGGCATCCGCGATTCGGGCAACACCAAGGAGGGTCCGGCCTGGGCGGTGCGGGAGATGACCGAGGAGCGCATGGTGGTCATCACCCGCTGATCAGCGGCGTCGCTCACAGCAGGTCGAGCACCTCGGCCACCATGTCGGTCGTCGTCCCGGGGTGCAGAAACGCGCAGCGCAGGATCGGCTTACCGTCGTGGTTCGATGGCACGACGAAGCCCACCTGATCGGCCAGCAGTTGGTCGGAGAATCGCTGGTAGTCGCCGGCGTTCCAGCCGGAGCGCGTGAACGCCACAACCGACAGCTGAGGCTCGATCACCAGGTCGAGGTGCGGCGCCTCCCTCACCCGGTCCGCAGTCCAGCGGGCCAGGCTCAGCGCAGCCTCGATCGCGTCCCGGTAGGCGCCCAGGCCGTGCACGGCCAGCGAGAACCACAGGGCCAGCCCCCGGGCCCGACGGGTGAGGTGATGGGCGTAGTCGGCCGGGTTCCAGCCGACGTCGCTTGGGTCGCCCGTGTCGTGCAGCACGTCGAGGTAGCCGGCGTGCTGGGCGTGGGTGACGGCGGCGACCGCCGGCTCCCGGTACAGCAGCGCGGCACAGTCGAACGGCGCAAACAGCCACTTGTGCGGGTCGACCACCATCGAGTCGCAGCCCTCGATGCCGTCGAACCGGCTGCGGGCCGACGGGGCCAGGCGTGCCGCCGCCCCGTAGGCGCCGTCAACGTGAAACCACCACCCGTGCGCCGCAGCGACGTCGGCGATCGCATCGAGTTCGTCGACGATCCCCAGGTTGGTGGTGCCGGCGGTGGCGACCACCGCCATCACCCGCTCGGGTTGCTCCAGCCGGCCCGCCACCGCCGCCAACCCCCGGCCGGTGAGGCGGCCGTCGACCGTCGGCACCGTGATCACGTCGACGTCCAGCAGGTGTGCGGTGTTGCTCACCGAGCTGTGGGCCTGGTCGGAGCACACGATCGAGGTGGCCGCCCGAGCGTCGCCAAGACGCCGCCGGGCCGCGTCGCGAGCGACGGCCAGCGCCGACAGGTTGCCAGCACTTCCGCCCGACACAAAGCAGCCTCCGGCCGAGACGGGCATGCCCATCTCAGCCGCCAACACGGCCAGCGCCTGGTTCTCGGCATGCACGGCGCCGGAGGCGTCCAACCACGACGTGGCGTTCAGCGACGACGCCGACACCACCATGTCGAACATCAGCGACGCCTTGGTGGGCGCAGCGGGAATGAACGAGAGATAGCGCGGGCTGTCCACCGAGATCACCGACGTGGCGAGCACGTTGGTGAATTGGGCAAACACCTCCTCCGGCGGTCGCGGGCGCTCGCCGATCAGGTTGGGCGCCCGCTGCGCGAGCGACGTCATCGATTCGGGGTGGTCGAGCGGCACGGGATCCAGCCCCAGCCGGTCGACCACATAGTCGGCGACCAGCGACATGATCCGGTCGGTCACCTCATCGCTCTGGTGCATCCGCCCAGCATCGCGGCTGCGTCAACCGCACCAGCTGGGCTGCGGGCTACTCGCCGCCCAATTCCTGGCGGATCATGTTGAGCGCCGAGCCGGCCTTGAACCAGGCGATGTGCTCCGGCGACATCGTCTGGTTGGTGAGGAACTCCTCACTGGTGCCATCGGGGTGGTTGAGCACGCACGTCACCTGGCCACCGGGGGTCAGGTCGGCCAGGCCGGTGATCGAGATGGTGTCGTCCTCACCGATGGCGTCGTAGGTGGCCGGGTCGTCGAAGGTCAGCGCCAGCACGCCCTGCTTCTTCAGGTTGGTCTCGTGGATGCGGGCGAAGCTGCGCACGATGATGGCGGCGGCGCCGCGGAAGCGAGGTTCCATGGCGGCGTGCTCGCGGGACGAGCCTTCTCCCCAGTTCTCGTCGCCGACCGCCACCCAGCGCACGCCTGACTCGCCCAGGTGCTTGGCGATGTCCGGGTAGGTCTTGGTCTCGCCGTCGAGCGGGTCCTTGCCGGTGCCGGCCTCGCCGGTGAAGGCGTTGACGATGCCGTTGAACAGGTTGCCCGAGATGTTCTCGAGGTGGCCCCGGTACTTCAGCCACTTGCCGGCCATCGAGATGTGGTCGGTCGTCGCCTTGCCCTGGGCCTTCAACAGCAGCGGCAGCTCGACGTAGTCCTCGCCGTCCCACGGCTCGAATGGGATCAGCAGTTGCAGCCGGTCGGAGTCGGGGCTGACGACGATCTCGATGTCGGAGGAGTCGGCCGGCGGGGCGATGAAGCCGTCCTCGCCTGGGTCGAAGCCCCTGGCTGGCAGCTCCTCACCAACCGGCACCGCCAGCTTCACCTGTTCGCCGTTGGCGTTGGTCAGCGTGTCGGTCAGTGGGTTGAAGTCCAGCGTGCCGGCGAGCGCCAGGGCCACGGTGGTCTCCGGGCTGGTGACGAAGGCGTGGGTGCTGGCGATGCCGTCGTTGCGCTTGGGGAAGTTGCGGTTGTAGCTGTTGACGATGGTGTTCTTCTCGCCTTCGTGCACGTCGGATCGGGCCCACTGGCCGATGCACGGCCCGCAGGCGTTGGCCAGCACGGTGGCGCCGGCGGCCTCGAAGGTCTCGAGCAGCCCGTCGCGCTCGATCGTGGCCCGCACCTGCTCGGAGCCGGGCGTAATCATCAGCTCGGTCTTCACCTTCAGGCCGTTGTCGGCGGCGTGGCGCAGGATCGAGGCCGCCCGGGTGATGTCCTCGTAGGAGGAGTTGGTGCACGAGCCGACCAGCGCGGAGGACACCTCGAGTGGCCAGCCGTTCTCGCGGGCCTCGGCGCCCAGCTCGCCCACCTCGCGGGCCAGGTCCGGGGTGAACGGGCCGTTGATGTGGGGCTGCAGCGTGCTCAGGTCGATCTCGACGACCTCGTCGTAGAAGTCGGCCGGGTTGGCGAGCACCTCGTCGTCGGGGCGCAGGTGGTGGGCGACGGTATTGGCCGCATCGGCGATCGCCTCCCGGCCGGTCGCCTTCAGGTAGCGGGCCATGGCGTCGTCGTAGCCGAACAGCGAGGTGGTGGCACCGATCTCGGCCCCCATATTGCAGATCGTGCCCTTGCCGGTCGCCGAGATGCTGGTGGCGCCGGGGCCGAAGTACTCGACGATGCTGCCGGTGCCACCCTTGACGGTGAGGATGTCGGCCACCTTCAAGATGATGTCCTTGGGGGAGGACCAGCCGTTCAGCTCGCCCGTCAGGTGCACGCCGATCAAGCGGGGCCAGCGGACGTTGAAGGGGAACCCGGTCATCACGTCGACCGCATCGGCGCCGCCGACGCCGATGGCGATCATGCCCAGGCCGCCGGCGTTGGGGGTGTGGCTGTCGGTGCCGATCATCATGCCGCCCGGGAAGGCGTAGTTCTCGAGCACCACCTGGTGGATGATGCCGGCGCCCGGCTTCCAGAAGCCCAGGCCGTACTTGGCCGACACCGACTCGAGGAAGTCGTACACCTCGGCGTTGTTCTTCTCGGCGGCCAGCAGGTCGACCAGGCCGTTCTCCTTGGCCTGGATCAGGTGGTCGCAGTGCACGGTGGATGGCACGGCCACCTCGGGCAGGCCGGCGGTGACGAACTGCAGCAGCGCCATCTGGGCGGTGGCGTCCTGCATGGCCACCCGGTCGGGGTTCAGGTCGTTGTAGGTGACCCCACGCTCGATCTCGGCGGAGGGATCGGCCAGGTGGGCGATCAGGATCTTCTCCGCCAGCGTCAGGGGACGGCCCAAGCGGGTGCGGGCGTCGTCGATGCGCTCGTCGAAGCGGGCGTATGCGTCGTTGACAAGTTCGATCGGCGTGCTGGCGGTGACGGCCATGGGGTCCCCTCGATTGCGGTGCTGACAGGTGTGGTCGCCCAACGGCGACGCTCCCACCCTACGCCGCGTCCCCAGTCACCCCGAGGGGCCCCCTGGTCGGCGTTCGGTTGACGCGTTCGGCGGTGGGAGGCTGGTACCGTCGCCGCCCATGTTGCTGGTTGGACTGACGGGCGGAATCGGGTCGGGCAAGTCGACGGTGGCTGCGCTGCTCGTGGAGCGGGGGGCGGTACTCGTCGATGCCGATGCGGTGGTCCACGAACTGCAGGCTCCCGGTCAGCCGGTGCTCGAGGCGATGGTGGAGCGCTTCGGCGACGCCATCCTCAACGACGACGGCACGCTCGACCGGGCGGCGGTCGCCCAGCAGGTGTTCGGCGATGAGGCCGCACTGGCCGACCTGAACGCCATCGTGCATCCCGCCGTGCGTACCGAGCTGGCCAACCGGGTGTTGGCCCAGGCCGACACCGACAACGTGGTCGTCATGGACGTGCCGCTGCTGACCGAGTCCGGCATGGACGGCCTCGCCGGCGTGGTCGTCGTCGATGTCGACCCCGAGGTGGCGATCGCTCGGCTGGTCAAGCACCGGGGCTTCGACGAGGTCGACGCCCGCAACCGCGTCGCCGCCCAGGCGTCCCGCGAGGACCGGCGCAAGCTGGCCGACTGGGTGATCGACAACTCCGGCGATCAGGCGTCGCTTGTCGTCGCCATCGACGAGCTGTGGGCCGACATCCACGGCCGCCACAGCGGGGGAGAGCGCTCGGACGCCACCCTGCGTTACGGCTCGCGGCCGTAGGCAAGGAAGGAGCGGTCACCATGATGGAACTGCTTCCGCCTGTGGGCTGGGCCGACGTGGCCACCAAGCGAGACCTCGACCAACAGAGCGATCGGCTGGAACTGCTGATTCGCGCGGAGTTCGCCGGAGTTGCCACCGAAGTTTCGAGGGTTCGCGCCGATTTCGAGGGAGCACTGCGGCGCATGCAGACGGCGATGCTCAGTGCCCTGGTTTCTGTGGCGGGGATACTTATAGCTCTGTCGATTTTCGGGCCACACTGACCGGTCCGGGCTCCGAGACACTGCATTGCACCCAGATTCAGGCGTCTCCCGAGGTGCCTGTCACTTCCTCCTCCGAGACCGGGTGGTCCAGGTCGATCTCCGGAAGGATCCGGCCCAGCCACTTGGGCAGCCACCAGTTGGCGTCGCCCATGAGGGCCATCGTGGCGGGGACGAGCACCATGCGGACGATGGTGGCGTCGACCGCCACCGCGGTGGCGAGCCCGACGCCCATCATTTTCACCACCGGGTCGTCGCCGGCGACGAATCCGAGGAACACGCTGATCATGATCAACGCTGCGGCGGTGATCACCTTGGCGGTGGCGCCGAGGCCCACGACCACGCTGTCGATGTTGCTGTGACCGTCGTGGTACTCCTCGCGGATGCGGGACAGGATGAACACCTCGTAGTCCATCGACAGCCCGAACAGGATGGCGAACATCATCATGGGCACAAACGACGCGATGGGCACCGCCTCATCGAGCCCGATCAGTGACCGGCCCCAACCCCACTGGAACACGGCCACCACCACGCCGTAGGCGGCGCCGATCGACAGCAGGTTCAGCAGCGCCGCCTTCAGCGGAACGAAGATCGAGCGGAACACGGTCATCAGCAGCAGGAACGACAGCGACACCACCGCCAGGATGAACCAGGGGAGCCGCGCCGAGATCTTGTCGGACTGGTCGATGAACCCGGCGGTTGGCCCGCCGACCAGCGCCTTGGTGTCGGTCCCGGCGGTCGCCTCGGGCTGCGTGGTGCTGCGCAGCCGGTGGACCAGATCGCTCGTCGCCTGATCCTGAGGCTTGGTCGTCGGGATGGCGGTGATCAGGGCGGTGTTCCCGGCGTCGTTGACCGCGGCCGGGGAGACGACCCGCACGCCGCGATCGCTGCGGACATCGGCGGTGATGCGTTCGAGCACCGCCTGGTCGGCGGACGGACCGAGGTCGACCACGAGCAGCAGCGGACCGTTGAAGCCGGCGCCGAACCCGGCGGCGAGCAGGTCGTAGGCCCGGCGTTGGGTGGTGCTGGTCGGGTCGGTCCCGGCGTCGGCCTGGCCCAGCCGCATGCCGAGCATCGGGGTGGCCAGCAGCAGCAACACGAAGGTGGCCGCGATCGATGACCGCCACGGGTGGTACGCCACCCAATGGGCCCAGCGAACCCAACCGCTGCGGTGCGCTTCGACATCGGCCGGGTCTGCGGTAGCGCCCGTTGCTGATGCCGCAGCCGTGACGGCCGTCGTGGCCACAGCGTTGCGGTGCGAGCGGGGCAGCACCCGGGCGCCGGCGACGCTGAGCAGCGCCGGCAGCAGGGTGATGGCGACGAGCACCGCCACGGCGACCACCAGCGATGCGGAGTAACCGAGGGCGGCGACGAAGGGGATCCCGGCCATCTGGAGCCCAAGAATGGCCACCACCACGGTGCCGCCGGCGACGACGACCGCCTCGCCGGCGGTGGCATTGGTCTGCCCGACCGATTCCGCCTTCGACATGCCGGCGTCGAGGTTGTCTCGATGGCGGCTCAGGATGAAGAGGGCGTAATCGATCCCCACCCCAAGCCCGATCATCGTGCCCAGCCGTGGGGCCACCGACGGGATGTCGATCAGCGCCCCGAGCAGCCCGACGATCGACAGCCCGACGATCAGCCCGACGATGGCGACCCCGAGCGGCATCACCGAGGCGACGACGGCGCGGAAGGTGACGAACAGGATGATCAGGGCGGCGATGATGCCGATCATCTCGGCGGGCCCGGTGGTGCGTTCCTTCAGGACCGTTGGCAGCTCACCCCCCAACTCCACCTGAACCCCGGCCGCCTCGGCCGGCTTGCCGGTGGCGGCCAGCGCGTCGACGGCGGGCCGTCCCAATTCGGCGGTCGAGGCGTCGTACTGCACCGCTGCGAACGCGGTCTTTCTGTCCGGCGACTGGGAGAGGGGGCTGGCCAGCGGTTCGGTCACCGACTGCACATGGTCGAGCTTGCTGATCTTGGCGACGCTCGCCTCGATGCCGGCGGCGTTCTTGGCGTCGGTCACCGAACCGTCGGGGACATGGAAGACGACCATGGCGGTCGCTCCGGCACGCTCGGGGAAGCGCTCCTTCAGCAGGTCGATGGCCTGTTGGGATTCGACTCCGGGGACGTTGAAGTTGTCGACCGTCGTTCCGCCGGCGATCCGGTTGACGCCCACGACCGTCACGGCGACGATCAACCATGCGGCGATGACAAACCAGCGCCGTCGATCGACGAAACGCCCCAGCCGGTACAGCCACTTGGACACGATCGGTCCTCTCCCGGTGGGTCCACCTGGTGTGGCCCAACGCAATAATGCAGGGACTGCAATCTTGCACTAGCTGTCACGATCTGTCAAGATCGACGGCGTGAGCGAGGAACTGGGCCTGCGGGAACGCAAGAAGCTGGAGCGGCGGCGCAGCATCGAGGTCGCTGCGCTCAACCGGTTCGGGAAGAACGGGTTTGACGCCACCACGATCGACGAGATCGCCGCCGACGCCGACATCGCCACGCGGACGTTCTTCTCCTACTTTCCGACCAAGGAAGACGTGGTGCTGGCCGACTACGCCGATCGCCTGAAGCGCACCACCGACGAACTCGGCCGCCGTCCCGCGAGCGAGGCGCCGTGGCTGGCGTTGCGCGAGTCGTTTGCTGTGGTCGCCGCCGACTACGAGGCCCAACGCGACGACCTCATTCGCAGGTTCGCCATCATGGCCGTCAACCCATCGGTGCACGCCCGCAGCCTCCAACTCCAGGCCGGTTGGGAGGACACCGTGGCCGAGGTGCTGGCCCAACGGATGGGGGTGAACGCCGAGGACATCAGGCCCCGGCTCATGTCCTCGGCGGCGTTGGCATGCATGCGATCGTCGCTGCGCCATTGGATCCTCACCGGCCACCGACGGTCGCTGCCCGACCTGGTCGAGGCATCGTTCGACCGTCTGGGGACCGGCCTCAGCGCTGCTGGGTGACGGGGTAGACCACGCGTCGGTTCTGCGTCAGGGCAGAGGGATCCGGCCGCGACATCGCCGAGGGGTCGATGGAGCGCACCCGCTGGCTGCGATCCCGTCGCGTCACCACCCGGTAGATGGTGGCGAACACCACCGACACCACCGCAGCGATGGTGGTGGCGAGAAACAACGGGCTCTGGGCGTCGGTACCGGCCAGCACGCCGTGCAGGCTGGTCAACATGAAGGCGCCGTAGCTGAACAGGTGGACGGCGTGCCACGCCCGGCGGGGCAGGTGCTTCTTGGCCAGCGAGGTCAGCTCGACGATCAGCAGCAGCCACATGGCGAGGATGCCGAGGGCTACCCCCGCCGTCTCGTACTCGGATTGGCCGGGCACCAACAGTTCGGCGGCGCCGAAGTGCAGGTAGTTGTCAGCCACCAACGAGCCCAGATGTACGGCGAGAAATCCGATCGTGAGCCCGGCCATCCAGCGATGGAGGTCCAGGATCCACGCCGGCCGCTGCTTCGGAAACATTTTGGCGGGCAACAGGATGCCCCACAGCACGGTTGCGGTCAGCAGCACCCAGGCGACGATTCCCGAAGCGCGTGCGACGAACCACCACACTTGGCCGTTCATCAACAGACCTCCTCGGTCAGTGCTCGAAGTGGGCGGATAAGGGTGGGCTCGAGGCCACCGGTGGCGAACACTCGGCCCTCCGTGTCGACCGCCAGCGCCTCCAGGCGGTGCTCGTGGGCGTAGGCCAGCACGTGGTCGCTGCCACCGAGCAATGCTCCGGTGGCGTGTGCCTCGGCCAGCCAGGCCCGCGGCGCGACGACGGTGACGGCAGCCAGGTCGGTGGTCGACGCAACGCCGGTGCGGGGATCGATCACGTGGTGGGTGCTCGTCTTGCCCACATCCCAGCGCCGGCTGACGGTGGATGAGGTGGCCACGCCGCCGCAGGGCACGCCCAGGTGCGCCAGTGCATGGACGGGGTCGTGGGGATCCTCCACCTCCACCTCCCAGCCGTGGGCCTCGGGCGACTCTCCGGCGGCCGCCAGGTCCCCGCCGATGCTGACGAGTGCCCCGGCTGCTCCGTCGAGCACGAGTTGTTCGGCAACCAGGTCGGCTGCGAGACCCTTCCCGATACCGCCGGGGTCGATGGCTACGTCCGGCGGCAGCGTCACCGTGCGGGCATCGGCGTCGATCACCACGTCCTCGAGGCCGACGCAGCTTCGGTGGGGCCCCGGTGACAGCGTGGTGATGCGGTCGGCGTCATCGATGCTGGCCCGGTAGCCGGCTTCGATCAGGGCCGGCAGCATGGTGGGGTCGAAGCGGCCATCTGTTGCCTTGGCAGCCTCCACCATGGTGTTGAGCAGCGTGATGGTGGCGCGGCTGACGGGCACCGGTGCGCCTGCCGCACGGTTGAGGCGGTCGATGTCGCTGCCCGGCGCGAAGCGGCTCCAGAGCGCCTCCAGCTCGACGAGCCGGAGGCGAGCGTCCCGGCCCGCCGACGCCGGGCCGTCGAGCGTGATGATCACGACCGAGCTGGCCATGCAGCGGAACCGGGTCTCAGTTGCTGCCACTGGTCCGAACCGGTGTTTGAGTGCGGGTTGGGACGGCGATCTCAACCGGAGCGGGCTGGTAGGGGCTCGGGTCCGCCGCCGTCGACGATCCCGACGAGCTGTTTGTTGAGGAGTCGCTGGACCCGACCGGGGGCACGGTCACCCGGATGGGGGGAGCGGTGACCACCGTGGCGTTCGCCAGCTCGGCGTCGATGGTGGCCTCGACCGACGCGTCGGCCGGTTGACCGGTGAGTGCCGTCGCCGGCTGGCCGGTGGGTGTGTCGCCCCGTGCGGTCACCGTCTGGGTGCTCGCATCGAACCCCAGCTTTCCCACCATGCCAAACATGGCGGTGGTGCTCAGCCCGAGGACGACGATGCGGCTCGCACGGGCGGGGTGGCGTCGCTTCGCCTTCGGCCGTCGGGCCTGCAGCTCGGCCAGCCGCCGCTGCTGATCGGTCGGGTTTCCGGGGTCAGTCATCGTCGTCCTCCCCGTGGCTGTCGTGGTCCTTGTCTGTATCGCCGGTATCCCGGTGGTCGTCGTCCTTGCTGTCGTGGTCGGCTTGGTCGTGATCACTGTCGGCGTGATCGTCGTCGTGGCCGCCGGCCGATGACGTGGAGGATGCGGTGGCCTGGGGGATCGTCTCGACCGATTGGCCCGGTCGCTTCGCCGCCCCGGTGACGGTGCCATCACCTGCCAAGGTGGCTGTGAACACCAGCTCGTCGGTCCCCGAGGTGAAGGTCACCTCGGCCGAGTCGGACGTGACGGCTCCGGGTCGGGCCTGCCAACCCGCCGACGGCAGCACCTCGCCGAGCGTCAGCTTGGCTCCGTCGCGCAGCACCTCCACCTGTCCGGCGCTCTCGACAACAAATCGCTGCGGCGTTCCGGCCGGCGTGGCTGCCGCGGTGCTGCTGGAGGAGGGGGCTGCCACGGTGGCCAGGTCGGCCTCGGCGGACAGGGTTCCCATCGGGGTGTTGTCGGCAGCATTGAGGATGCCGACGTTGGCGGCCACTGCGGCGCCGCCGGCCACAACGATGGCGGCGATGGACAGCGCTGTCACGACGGTGCGCTTCTTCAGCATGGGGGGTCCCTTTCGGTTGCCAAGACCGGAGCGGCGGTTCTGCCGTTGCCGGGTATGAAGGTCAACGTAGGGATCCGTGAGACAGCGTCTGCCCAGGCGAAGGTAAAGGTTTGGCAAAGATCGCCGGAATGCCGTCCGTGCATGGCAGGGTGGCGTCGTGAACCTGTTGGTCGTCGAGGACGATCCCGCCATTGGTGAGCCCCTGCGCTCCGGCCTGGAGCGCGAGGGCTTCGACGTGCACCTGGTGGCCAACGGTGCCGATGCCCTGGCTGCACCCGCAGCCGACCTGGTGCTGTTGGACCTGGGGCTGCCCGATCTGGACGGACGGGAGGTGTGCCGTCGCCTGCGCAGCCGTTCGGCGGTGCCGATCATCGTGGTATCGGCCCGGGGTGAGGAGATCGACCGGGTGCTGTTGTTGGAGCTTGGCGCCGACGATTACGTGGTGAAGCCGTTCGGGTTCCGCGAGCTGGTGGCCCGCATCCGGGCGGTGCTTCGCCGGGTCGGCGGCGAGGCCGAGGGTCCGACCGACCGCCGGGTGCAGTTGGGCCCCTTGACGTTGGATCAGCGCACCCGCGAGGTCATCTATGCGGGCGCCGACGTGTCGCTCACCCCGAAGGAATACGAGCTGCTCGTCGAGCTGGCATCCGACCCGGGGGCGGTGTTGACCCGAGAGCACCTGATCGACTCGGTGTGGGACGAGCACTGGTGGGGCTCGACCAAGACCCTCGACGTGCACATGGCGTCGCTGCGCAAGAAGCTTGCACCCGAGCTGATCGAGACGGTCCGTGGGGTCGGGTTTCGGCTGGTCGAGCTGGATGGCGGCGGATGACCCGACGGCTGCTGTTGGGGTATCTCGTCGTCACCTTGGTGGTACTCCTGGTGCTGGAGATCCCCCTCGCCTTCTTCTATTCGCAACGCGAGCAGGAGCGCTTCACTGCCGCCGCCGAGCGCGACGCCGTGGTGCTCGCCTCGTACTACGAGGACGTTCTGGATGGCGGCGCCCCGATCGATCCCACCCAGGCCGAGCGCTACGCCGCCCGGACCCAGTCACGCGTGGTGGTCACCGACAGCGAGGGCATCTCGGTGTTGGACACCGATGCGGCGGTGGGGCGCAACTTTTCCACCCGGCCGGAGGTGGCCCAGGCGCTCGCCGGTGAGCGGGCATCGGGCATCCGCCAGTCCAAGACGCTTAACACCGACCTGTTGTACGTGGCGGTGCCCGTCGCGTCCGGAGGCAGCGTGCACGGGATGCTGCGTCTGACGGTGGACGCCCACGAGGTGACCGAGCGGATCCGTGGCTTCTGGCTGTCCCTAGTGGCCATGGCCGCCGTGGTGCTGGGGGCAGTGGCGGTGATCGGTTGGGCCGTGGCCCGCTCGGTCACCAGGCCGCTTCGTGAGTTGCAGGCCTCGGCCAGCCGGTTCGCCGACGGCGACCTGAGCGTGGCGCCGGTCCACCCCGACGCGCCCGCGGAGATCGCCGCCCTGGCCGACACGATGGGGGTCATGGCGACCCGCCTCGACGGGTTGCTGAGCGCCCAACGGGCCTTCGTCAGCGACGCCTCCCACCAGCTGCGCTCGCCGTTGACCGCCCTGCGGCTGCGCCTCGAAAATCTGTCGGCCGAGCTGGGGGAGGGGACACAGGGCGCCGAGGTGGAGGCGGCGATCGACGAGACCCGCCGCCTCGCCGACCTGGTGAGCGACCTGTTGAAGCTGGCCCGCGCCGATCAGCCGCCGCCTGCAGAGCGCACCGACGTGGCCGCCATCGCCGCCGACCGCATCGATACGTGGTCGGCGGTCGCCGACGGCGTCGACGTGACACTTCGCCTCGATCGTCCCGACGGGGCACTGTGGGCCTCTGCGGTGCCCGGCTCGGTCGAGCAGATCCTCGACAACCTGCTGGACAATGCGCTCCAGGTCAGTCCGGCCGGCCAAGAGGTGACCGTGACGTTGGAGCGGGCCGGCGATCGGGTGCGGCTCAGAGTGGCCGACCGGGGCCTTGGGTTGAACGACGCGCAAAAGGCCCGGGCACTCGAGCGGTTCTGGAGGGGTGCCCAAACCACACCGGGAACCGGCCTGGGGTTGCCGATCGCCGTGGGCTTGACCGAGGCCTCGGGTGGCGGGCTCAGCCTCGCCGATCGGCCCGGTGGGGGCCTGCTGGTGGAGCTGTGGCTGCCCTGCTCTGCGTGATGGTACCGCGATGGTGCATCGCGCTACCATCAAGGTATGGCCATGACACTTCGACTTCCCGATGACCTCCTGGACGAACTGCGAGTGGTCGCAGAAGAGGATCGGCGGAGCGTTCACCAGGCGGTGATCGTTGCCATCGAGTCGTATCTGGCCGACCGGGAGACCGACGAGATCATGGCCGACGCAGAAACCCTGCGTGCATTGGCCGACGCCCGCGACTCGGTGGCCTCGGGAGATGTCGAGTACGGCACCGACGCGGTCCATGCGTTGGTTCAGCGCCGACAGGCTTCGTGAGTATCGAACTCTTCGAGCTTGGTACCTCGCCGCAGGCTCGGCGGACGTTGGCCGGCCGACTCCCGCATGACGTTGCGCTCGCCGCCGCCGAGTTCATCACCGGACCGCTTCTCGATAATCCGCGAAGGGTCGGCAAACCCCTTCGCGGTGAGATGAGCGGCATCTACAGCGCTCGGCTGGGGAGGGAATGGCGCATCCTGTATGAGATCAACGAACACCGGCGGGCGGTCGTCGCGCTGGACATCCGGCATCGACCGGTCGCGTACCGCCGCAACTGATCGGAAGATCAGCGGCCAGTTGATTGTCACTGGCCGGGTTCATGATGGGTGAGGTGAGACGCGGCACGCCCTCGGAAGCAGGTCGCCCGGTCGGAGGCCCCGTCGGCCTCTTCGTCCTGAATCCACCAGATCACGGAGCCGTGCGACGACCGTCACTAAAGAATCCAGGTATCATCTCCATCAGCAACTCGATGAAGCCGTCGGCAAGGAGGGGGCCACCACCATGATGGGGATGCTTCCGCCGGTCGGCTGGGCCGATGTCGCCACCAAGCGAGATCTCGACCAACAACGCAAGCTGCTGGAACTCAGGATTGAGAGCACTGACAAGGGAAACCGCGCTCACTTCGAGAAGGCCATGCGGCATCAGCTCAACGTGATCCTCGGTGCGTTCTTCTCGGTGGCAGGTGTCCTTATCGCCCTGTTGATCTACGGCCCTCGCTAAATGACCTGGACCGACTCCTGAATCCGATCCGGCTTGGTCAGTCCTCAACCTCGTAGGGTTGCCGGCGATGGTTCCCGCCGACCCAGCCGACTACCTCGCCCCCGAGAATAAGGCTCGCATTCGCATCGACCAGATGCTCAAGCGCGCCGGTTGGGTGGTCCAGGACTACAAAAATGTCAACCTGTACGCGGGCGAAGGCGTGGCGGTTCGAGAGTTGGTCACCAACGCCGGTCCCGCCGACTACGTCCTGTTCTTGAATCGCCAGGCGGTCGGGGTAATCGAGGCCAAGAAGCAGGGCACCACGCTGGCCGGGGTCGAGTGGCAGACGGTCAAGTACCAGTCGAGCATTCCCGACGCGTTGCCGGCCCACCTCACCGGGAGCGGGCACCTCCCATTCGGATATGAATCAACCGGCGACGAAACGTGGTTCACGTGTCGGTTCGATCCCGAACCGACAGCCCGCCGTGTGTTCTGGTTTCACCGGCCCAACACCCTCGCCGACATGGTGGAAGCCGACGTTGAAGGCCTTGGCGGGTCGCTGCGAGCGACGGTCCACGACATCGAACCCTTGCCGCCCAAGGAGCAGACGCCCTGGCTACGGGACGCGCAGCACGATGCCATCACCAACCTTGAGCGCTCACTGCAAGAGAACCGGCCCCGGGCACTGATCCAGATGGCGACCGGTTCGGGCAAGACGTTCGCCGCCGCCAACATCGCTGAGCGCCTCATCACCCAGGGCGGCGCCAAGCGCATCCTGTTCTTGGTCGACCGCGCCAACCTCGGCAAGCAGACCCTCAAGGAGTTCCAAGGCTTCGACGTGCCCGGAACGGGCCGGAAGTTCAGCGAGCTCTACAACGTGCAACGACTGTCATCGAACACCGTCGACCCGGTGTCCAAGGTGTGCATCAGCACCATCCAGCGGGTGTACTCCATCCTCCGTGGCGACGACACTTTCGAGGAGGAGCTCGACGAACACTCCACGTTCGACAACGAACCGCAGCGCACCATTGAGGTCGACTACAACGAACACCTGCCCATCGAGGCCTTCGATGTGATCATTATCGACGAGTGCCACCGCTCGATCTATGGGGTGTGGCGCCAGGTGCTCGAGTACTTCGATGCCTTCCTCATCGGGCTGACCGCCACGCCCGGCAAGCAGACGTTTGGCTTCTTCAACCAGAACCTGGTGATGGAGTACGGCTTCCCCCAGGCGGTCGCCGACGGGGTCAACGTCGACTTCGACGTCTTCCGTCTCTCAACGGCCATCACCGAGGCCGGCTCCACCATCGAGGGGGACCAGGGATACGTCACCACGTTCCGCAACCGCGAAACCCGCCAGGAGCGGCTGGAAGCGGTCGACGAGGACCTCACCTACGACCAACATGCGCTCGACCGAAAGGTCGTGTCCAAGGATCAGATCCGCACCGTGGTCCGGGCGTTCCGCGACAACCTGCCCGCCATGTTTCCCGATCGGAAGGTCGACGCCCAAGGGCGTCTGGTCAACATTCCCAAGACGCTGGTCTTCGCCAAGGACGACTCGCACGCCGAGGACATCGTGCGCATCGCCCGTGAGGAGTTCGGCAAGGGCAACGACATCATCGCCAAGATCACCTACAAGTCCTCCGACGGCAACAAGCCCGAGGACCTGCTCGCTGCGTTCCGCACCAGCTACAACCCGCGCATTGCGGTCACCGTCGACATGATCGCCACCGGCACCGACGTGAAACCGATCGAGGCGGTGCTGTTCATGCGCATGGTGCGGTCCCGCAACTTCTTCGAGCAGATGAAGGGCCGGGGTGTCCGCACCATCGACGCCGACGCACTCCAGGCGGTCACCCCGGATGCAGTCACCAAGGACCGGTTCGTGCTGATCGACGCCGTCGGCGTCACCGAGACGAAGCTCAGCGACTCCACCCCGTTGGAACGCAAGCGAGGCGTGTCGCTGGCCAAGCTGCTGCATCAGGCCCGGCTGGGTCACGTCAGCGAGGACCTGGTGTCGTCGCTCGCCTCACGGCTGACCCGCCTCGACGGACGGATCGCAGCCGACGACCGAGAGCGGTTGGAGGAGATCGCCGGCAGTTCCCTCAGCGATCTGGCCCATCAGATGGTTGACGCGATCGACCCCGACCGGCAGCTGGCCGAGGTCCAGATGGACAGCGGCGCCGCGGCGCCGGACGAAGCCGCGGTTGAGGCCACCAAGAAGAAGATGTTCGAGCAGGCCCTCCTGCCGATCGCCTCCAACCCCGAGTTGTGCGACGAGTTGGAGAACGTGCAGCGCAGCGTCGAGCAGATGATCGACGAGATCAGCAAGGACACCATCACCCGGGCCGATTTCGTCATCGACGCCGAGTCTCGGGCGAAGCAGACCGTCGAGTCGTTCCGTCAGTACCTGGAGGACAATCAGGACGAGATCACCGGGTTGCAGGTGTACTTCTCCAAGCCGTATGCCCAGCGGCCGACCTACGCCGACATCAAGGCCTTGGCCGACGCCATCAGCAAACCCCCGCATAGCTGGACCGCCGAGAAGCTCTGGGATGCCTACGAAACGTTGGATGATTCGAAGGTCCGCGGCTCAGCCGGAACTGTGTTGACCAACCTGGTGTCGCTCGTTCGCTTCGCCCTCGGTGTCGACGACCAGTTGGAGCCGTGGCCACAGCGGGTGCAAGAGCGCTTCGACGCTTGGATGCTCCAACAGCTACAGGACGGTCGCACCTTCACGGAGGGCCAGACAGAGTGGCTCGGACTCATCCGCGATCACCTCGCCGCCAGCTTGAGTATCGATTTGGTCGAGTTGCAGGATCCGCCGTTCAGCCAACACGGCGGCCTGTTCAAGGCGAGAGAACTGTTCGGAAACGACCTCGACAGCATCCTCGTCGACCTCACCAAAGCCCTCGCCGCATGAGCGACCTGCCCGAAGGCTGGGCGTGGTCCACCGTTGCCGACGTTCTCGCGAACGGATTCTTCGCCGACGGCGATTGGGTCGAGACTAAAGACCAAGACCCTGATGGTGAGATTCGGCTTCTCCAACTTGCGGACGTTGGTGACGGCTTTTTCCGAGATCGGTCGAGTCGATTCGTCAACGTGGAAGCGGCGGAACGGCTGACAGTCAAGCCAGTTGAGCCCGGCGATGTACTTGTTGCCCGCATGCCTGCTCCGTTGGGACGAGCTTGTATCGCGCCAGACCTGGGTCAGCCGGCGATCACAGTCGTGGACGTTTGTATTTTGAGGCCAGATGCGGGGATCGATCGGCGCTGGTTGATGTGGGCATTGAATTCACCAGTAACCAGGGCGGAGGTTGCCGGGCTCGCAACGGGCACAACGCGAAAGCGGATCTCTCGGAGGAACCTGGCGACGATCCGACTGCCGGTCCCTCCGCTCCCCGAACAACGACGGATCGTGGCAGCGATCGAAGAGCACTTCTCCCGCCTCGACGCCGCCGAGGCCTCGCTGGCAGCTGCAGACCGGCGGACTGCGGTTCTCGCCGCCACCGAGGTCGATCTCGCCTTTGCGAACCTGACCGACCGAGCACCGCTGGGTGACTTGGCCGAGGTCCGAGGTGGCATTCAGAAACAGCCCAAGCGGAAGCCAGCGACGAATCCGCGCCCTTTCCTTCGAGTTGCGAACGTCAAGCGAAACCAACTTGAGCTCAGCGATGTGCACGAGATCGAGCTTTTCGATGGCGAAATCGACAGGTTCCGTTTGTCGGAGGGCGACCTGCTGGTGGTGGAAGGCAACGGCAGCCCTGATCAGATCGGACGGAGCGCAATCTGGTCTGGGGAGATTGCGGATTGTGTCCACCAAAACCACCTCATTCGAGTCCGACCCGGTGAGGAGCTCGATTCCCGTTTCCTGAACGCTTTTTGGAATAGCCCGGCTAACGCTCAGCAGCTTGTAGCCATTGCGAGCTCAACGTCGGGCCTCTACACCCTCAGTACCTCGAAGCTGAACAAGGTCATGATTCCGGTCGCCAGCTTGGTGATCCAAGCACAGGTTGCCGATCGCCTTGATGAGCTGCACCAGCGAGTCAATCGACTCCGACATCAGATTGACACCGCTCGGCAACGTTCTGTTGCCATGCGGCGGGCAATCCTCACCAATGCATTCTCAGGCCTACTGGCACCGCAAGACCCAACGGACGAACCGGCGGCGGTGTTGCTCGAACGCATTGCTGCCGAGCGGGCAACGACGAAACCGGCACCTCGTAAGAAGGCTGCAGCGGCCGATGGCTGAATCCTCCATTGAATGGACCGACGCAACCTGGAATCCGACAACTGGATGCGACCAGACTTCGCCGGGCTGCGACAACTGCTACGCGCTCACGATGGCGGCGCGCCTAAAGGCCATGGGGCAGGCAAAGTATCAAGTCGACGGTGGCCCGCGCACCAGCGGGTCTGGCTTCGCCCTGACCATCCACCCCGACACGCTCTCGATCCCGCTCCGCTGGTCCAAGCCGAGGATGATCTTCGTAAACTCGATGAGCGATCTCTTCCACCGCGACGTGCCGGTCACGTTCATCCGCGATGTCTTCGCTGTGATGGCTGAGACGCCGCGCCACACCTACCAGTTGCTCACGAAGCGGTCGAAACGGCTTGGGCAGCTCGCCGATGTGCTCGATTGGCCGCCGAACCTCTGGGTTGGCACTTCGGTCGAGACTCAGAGCTATGAGTTTCGAGTCGATCATCTTCGAGAGGTCCCGGCTGCGGTGCGGTTCTTGTCGATCGAACCGCTGCTCGGTCCGGTGGCGGTGAATCTCGACGGTATCGATTGGGTGATCGTTGGGGGTGAGAGCGGCCCGTCATGCCGGCCTGTCGACCCGGAGAGCATCCGTGCCATTCGTGACGCCTGCGTCGACAGCGGCACGCCGTTCTTCTTCAAGCAGTGGGGTGGCCAGAGACCAAAGTCCAACGGACGGCTCCTTGATGGTCGCGCGTGGGGCGAGTATCCGGCCCGCTCTGTCGCTGCGTCGGCATGACACGGTGATGGACGCGCCGAGGGGCAAGGTGAAGGACAAAAAAAGGGGTAAGTTAGATAAGGTGCTCCTATGAGCAGGACCTACGAGGAATCCCACCCTTGGCTGAGTTTCAGCTTGAGCCAGATCAACGCCATGGGTCCGCATTCGTGGATGTTGCTGGGAGAGGCACGATCGAAGTGCGAGCACTTGGCCGGAGCGCCGCTTCAACCTGCGGTCGCTGAAGAACTCAACCGAGTCACCCTGATCAAGGGTGCCCAAGCGACCACGGCCATCGAAGGCAACACGCTGACCGAAGCGCAGGTTGCTGGGTTGCTCGACGGCTCGTACGAAGCGCCACCGTCGCGGCACTACCAAGAGGTTGAGGTTCGCAACCTTCTGGGTGCACTTGGGTCGATCGATTCACAGGTGCAGGATGGGCAGTACCCGAAGCTGACGGTTGACCTGATTCGTGACTACAACGACCAGGTTCTCAACGGCTTGGAAGAGCAACTGAACGACGGCACCGTTCCCGGCCAGCTCCGGGATCACTCGGTGGTTGTTGGCGGATATCGGGGGGCGCCAGCCGAGGACTGCGAGTACCTCCTTGATCGGCTCTGTGAATGGCTGGAAGGCCCCGACTTCAAGAACGAAGATCCGTCGATCGACTTTTCGTTGATGCTGGTGCGGGCGATGATGGCGCACCTCTACCTGGCATGGATCCACCCGTTTGGCGATGGCAACGGTCGCACGGCCCGTCTCGTGGAGTTCCTCATCCTCGCCAGGTCGGGAAAGGTGCCGCTACCTGCAGCCCACCTGCTGTCGAATCACTACAACCTGACCCGGGACCAGTACTACCGGGAGCTTGGCCGAGCGAGCAAGACCAACAGCATCGTGGAATTTGTTTCCTATGCCACGGAGGGATTCGTCGATGGAATACGCGACGAGATCGAGGTCGTGCGCCTTCAGCAACTCCAAGTCGCCTGGGTCAACTTCGTCAGCGAGGTCATGAGTAGGTACCCAACTGGCAAGGCCAGCGACCGGCAGCGAGAGGTGGTTCTGGCGATGCTGCCACAGCAGTGGTTCACGCAGGATCAGATCAAACTGATCACCCCAAATGTTGCCAGCTCGTACGCGAAGGGGAGTTCGAAGATGGTGGCGAGAGACCTCAATCGTCTGACCGAAGCTGGCCTGATTCGGAAGCGGCGAGGGTTGGAACCCACCTACCAGGCGTGTGTCGACCGGATGGCCGCCTTCATGGCCCCGATAGCGGCTACCGCAGAATGACACGGAGAAACATGACCGCGAGATGCAGGCGATGACTGACTCGAAGGCGCTGGTCGACAAGCTGTGGAACTACTGCAACGTCCTGCGGGACGACGGCTTGTCATATGGCGACTACGTGGAGCAGCTCACGTATCTGTTGTTCCTCAAGATGTCCGAGGAGCAGCGTGAGCTGGGGTTGCCCGACATCGTCCCTGACGGGCTCGACTGGCCCTCGCTGCTGAAGCTGTCTGGCGAGGCGCTGGAGGCGCACTACATCCGTATCCTCAACGAGTTGGGCACCACCGACGACATGCTCGGCGTGGTCTTCCGGAAGGCGCAGAACCGGATCCAGGACCCGGCCAAGCTCCAGCGCCTCATCCACGACCTGATTGATGGCGAGACGTGGATGGGCCTGGACGTTGATGTGAAGGGCGACGCCTACGAAGGGCTCCTGGAGCGCAACGCCGCCGACACCAAGTCGGGCGCCGGCCAGTACTTCACGCCTCGGGCGCTGATTTCGGCGATGGTCGACGTGATGCAGCCCACGCCAGATATGCGCATCTGCGACCCGGCGTGCGGCACCGGCGGATTCTTTCTGGCCGCCTACGACTACATCGTCAAGAACAACCCTCACCTGGACCGTGCCCAAAAGCAGCACCTGCGATCGGGTGCTTTCACGGGGTGGGAGATCGTCGAGAACACTGCGCGATTGTGTGCCATGAACATGTTGCTGCACGGCATCGAGACGCCGGAGAGTGACAGCCCGATCCACCTCGACGATGCCCTGCGTGCCGATCCAGGCCAACGGTTCGACCTGGTGCTGGCCAACCCGCCGTTCGGCAAGAAGTCGTCGGTCACCATCGTCAACGCCGAGGGCAAGGTTGACCGGCAGGACATGACGGTGGTGCGCGAGGACTTCTGGGCGTCGACGTCCAACAAGCAGCTCAACTTCGTCCAGCACATGAAGACGCTGCTGAAGATCGGCGGCCAGTGCGCGGTAGTGGTTCCCGACAACGTGCTCTTCGAGGGCGGCGCCGGCGAGACAGTCCGACGCAAGCTGCTGCACGAGTGCAACGTGCACACGCTGCTGCGACTACCCACTGGCATCTTCTACGCCCAGGGCGTGAAGGCCAACGTGTTGTTCTTCGAGCGCAAACCCGGATCGGCAACCCCGTGGACCAAGGACCTGTGGATCTACGACCTGCGCACCAACCAGCACTTCACGCTGAAGCAGAACCCGCTGACCCGCGCCGACCTCGACGACTTCGTCGAGAGCTACCGGCCCGGTGACCTCGACGAACGTGTGGGGACCGAGCGCTTCAAGCGGTTCTCATACGACGACCTGGTCGCTCGCGACAAGGCCAGCCTGGACATCTTCTGGCTGCGAGACGAGAGCCTGGAAGACACCGACAACCTCCCGCCGCCGGGCGTCATCGCTGCCGAGATCGTGGAAGACCTCGAATCAGCGCTCGAAGAGTTTCGGGCGCTCGCCGAGAGCCTCGAAGGCATTGGTATCGACATTGAGGGGGCAAAGGAGTAGCTATGCCGTTGTTTGAGATCGGTGATAATGAACTCATCCCGTTCCGCCGAGTGCAGGCGGGGCCAGACCTGTATGAAGAGGAGATCGAGAGCCTGTTGTGGGCCAACCTGGATTCCTTCGTCGGCGTCCAACTGTTTCCATTGGCGCGGCAGCCGACGGTTGGCGACGGGATTCGCCCGGACATCGTTGCGCTAGATATCGACGGCCATGTCCATGTGATTGAGGTGAAGCGGGACGTCGACCGCCGGCAGCTCGCACAATGCCTGGAGTACGCAGGGTGGGCCCGCAACGCCAGCCTGGACGAACTGGCGGGATTGTTTCATGGCGGTGCAGAGGCCTTCTTCGCTGCTTGGACTGAGTTCACAGGGTCAGATTCGCCCCGTCTTGTTCAGCGGCCTCCGCAGCTCGTATTAGTCGCTCGGGACTTCGACGATCGGACCGACGCTGCGCTGAGCTACCTCACCGAGAACAACCTGCCGATCACCGTCCTCGGCGTGACCATCTACGAAGACCAGGAGCGTCGTCGATTCGTCGATGTCATGGCAGACCACGAACTGGACCTGCCTGCTGACAAGGAGGAAAAGCGTGGACGTTCTGCGCCGACTCGATATGAGATCGATGGCAGGCGAATCGCGTTGAGTGATCTTCTGGATGCGGGCCTGTTGTTGGCGGGCGCAGCACTCACGTGGATTCGACCGCGTATTGGTGCGACGTATCGGGCGACGGTTCTGGACACGGGGCAAGTCCGACTTGAGGATGGGCGAACCTACGCCTCGCCCTCAAAGGCGGCGATGGAGGCCGCCGACGTGCCGGCCTACGACGGATGGCACGCGTGGGTACTGCCGAACGGAAGGTCGCTCTCTGACCTGCGCTCCGAGTTGCTTGTGGCGCTCGAGTCGCGGCCCGGTGGCGGTGATCCAGAGGTCGAGGCCGTCGCAGCTGGATCCGAGTGGACCTCATCGGAGTCGGTCTGATGCCAATGGGACGACGGTGGCTCTTGGGCTGGGTCGGAATGATGAACGCCTCGATGGCGACCAGCAGCGCGCCGTAGTGGCCTCCGCCGTCGGCTGGTTGGATCAGTCCGAGGAACAGCAGCGCAAGATGCGCGAGATCATTGCCCTCTTCGCGGAGACGGGCACGATCGACGACATCGGAATCGGCGCGGTGCGCGATGCCTTCTCCGAGGTGCTGTTTCCGGGCCTCTCAACGGTTCAGACACGGGTTCGCTACCTGCTGTTCGTTCCGTGGGTCTACCAGCGGCTGGAGATCGAGCGGGTACCGAGCAGGCGGGCCGATGAGCAGACGCGTCAGTGGGAGATCGCGCTGATCTATTCGCTCCTCAACGGAGGCGGCAAGGAGGGGGTGATCGGCAGCGAGGCGAAGGACACGCTGAAGCAGTTGCCGTCGTTCATCTACTGGGGCGGGCTTCGCTCGTTTGGCATCCGCACGTTCACCGGCACACGCAGCGAGTACTTCCGGTCGATGGATCGGTTCAACAGTGCGGCGCCTACCCGGGGCGCCGAGGTCGGCGACGCCCAGTTCGACCAACGCGCACGTTGGCACACGAATGTCCCGGAACCGCCGGAGAACCTGTGGGACGAGGCGACCCTCGACCTGACCGGTGAGGAGGCCAGGTACCTGCAGGAACGGATGCTCGCGAGCCACCCAGAGTCGTTGCTGGCGCACCTCGTGCGAAGTCCGGTGAACGTGCCGAATGACTCGCAGTTTCCGTGGGATACGGTCGACGCGGACACGCTCCAGCCGGACTTGGCGACCAAGCTTGGCTTTGCCAGGTACTTCAGTGAGGCGATCCACGGCGCCTCGCTGCTGTACAACCTGATGTTGGCCGAGGCATCACAGAAACGTTCCCTGCCCGGGGCCGACGATCGGGTCAATGGCTATCAAGACCGACTTGCTGCTTGGACGGGGGAGATGAAGGCTCGTGCCGGCGCCATCGAGGCCGTCGATCGCACCGAGTTCTGGCAGGTCGTGCTCGGCTCGGGGGTGAACGTGGCCTGGCCCGTCCAGCGGTTCATCAACCTCTGGCTGAATGCTGTCGGTGCTGGGGCCGATGTGGTGAACTCCGACGAACTGCGCACGGCGATCAGCGATCGTGAGCGGCAGCTGAAGAAGTCGCTCGCTCGGCTGGCAAACCCCCATGCGCTGGAGATGTGGCGTGGCGACGCCGGAGTGGCGCGGTTCGACTTCCGCTGGCGCGTCGGTCGGTCGGCGGTCAACGACATCGCGACCGGGCTGCAGGCGGCCTGATGCTGCAACCGACCAACCGGCTGATGCTGGTCGACGCACTGCGGCCGCCGGCCGGGTTTGTGCTGGACACTGCGGTGGGCACCACGTTCACGCTTCACCTCGATGCGCTGCTGCTGGCGACGATGTCTTTTGCGATGTTCGATCACCTCGACGGCGACGATGGCACCCCAGATCCCATCGCCCTGCTGGAATCGGTACGTCGCCACGCCGACAACATCACGGTGTTCGCTCAGGCCGGGGCTATGTCGGGGCCCCGCAACCATCCGCCGATCTTGGCGTACCTCGAAGACTCGGTGGTGCCCGTGCGCTCGCCTAAGCCCGGGCACCTCTTCCATCCCAAGGTGTGGGCCCTGCGCTTTGTCGATGGTGCCGAACAGGTGCGGTATCGGTTGGTCATCCTCAGCCGAAACCTCACCCTGGACACCAGTTGGGACACCATCGTGCAACTCGACGGGGTGCCCAGCGTCGATCCGCCCAACTTCATCGGTGTGGTGGGCGACTTCCTCGATCGGTTGGCGGACCTGGCCGTGCATGCGTTGGACACACGACGCCGCGGCGCCGTGGATGGGCTGGCCGCCGAGCTTCGCAACGTCCACTGGGAGAAGCCGCCGGGGGTTCGGTGGCTGCGCTTCCATCCGCTCGGCCCCAGATTCCCATCGCCGAAGCTCTCCGGCGACCGGGTGCTGGCGATCTCACCGTTCTTGACCGAACGGATCACCCGACAGCTGGGGATGATGGCAGGGCCCAACGTCCTGGTAGCGAGGGCAGCGGCGTTGGATGGCGTCGGCCAGGACGCGGTGGCAGGGTTCGCCCAGACCTACGTGCTCGACACGGGTCAACCGCCACCGGTCCGGCTCACCTCCGACGGGGCAGCAGAGCCGGACGTAGGGCTCGACGAGTTCGACATCGAACCGCCTCGGCCCGGAGCCGAGCTGAGCGGACTCCACGCCAAGGTCATGCTGATCGAGGGCGGGGAGTACACCACGCTGTGGCTCGGATCGGCCAACGCCACCGACGCGGCGTTCGGGGGTAACAGCGAGTTCGCCATCGAGCTTGCGTTCCAGCCCACCGACCTGAGTGTCGACGGGCTCCTCGACGATGGGGACACCGCCAGCCTGCGCAGCCTGTTGACCGAGTACCGGCCGACCGGCGATGAGCCGGTTGAGCCCACCGAACTGGAGCAGGCGACACGCCGCTTGGACACGGTGCTGCGGGAGTTGGCTTGCGCGGCCTACACGGTTGCGGTGTCGCCTGTGGGCAACCAGTTTCGGTTGGAGCTCGCCTGGGACCCACCATCGGAGTCGCTCAAGCGGCGCATCGGCGACAGCGGACTGGATATCACCATCGGACCTGCGACCCCGCTGGACGTCCGTGCGCCGTACGCGGAGAGCGGCGCCGTGATTCCGTCAGTGTCGCTTCAGGCCATCACGTCGTTCCTGTTCATCGAGGCGCGTTCCACGGTGGATGGCACACCGATCTTCGGCCGGACGCTGGTGAATGCGCGGCTGACTGGCGCCCCGGACGACCGCAAGGACCAGGTGCTGGCGTCACTGCTCGACGATCCCGACAAGGTGCTGAAGTACCTCCTCTTTCTGCTGGCCGAACTCGCCGGCGACGAGTCGCTGCTCGACGCGCTGAAGGGCGCAGGCGCGTCGTTCGATTGGTCAACCGGCGCCGGCATGCCACCGTTGTTGGAGACGTTGCTGCGAGCGCTGGTCGACTCGCCCGACTCGCTCGATCCGGTGGCTGACCTGGTGGCGAGCTTCCAGGTCAGCGACAAGGGTGACCTCCTCCCGGAGGGCTTCGCCGACGTGTGGCACGCGATCGGTGCTGCACGGGAGCAAATGGGATGAGCGAACCGGGCTACGAGTCTGGGCCGGTTCTGGACCAGCTCAAGGATTTTCAGCGAGCGTCGGTGGAGCACGCCTTCCGTCAGCTCTACGACCGTGGCGCCGACCGGTTTTTGGTCGCTGACGAAGTTGGGCTCGGCAAAACGATGGTGGCCAGAGGCGTCATCGCCAAGGCCATTGAACGGCTGTGGGACGAGGTCGAGCGCATCGACATCATCTACATCTGCTCCAACGCCGGCATCGCCAAGCAGAACATCAGGCGCCTCAACGTGATGCCCGATCAAGACTTTTCGTTCAGCTCCCGCATGACCATGATCGCCCGGGATGTGAAGCAGCTCGAGGGCAACAAGGTGAACTTCGTGTCCTTCACCCCCGGTACGTCGTTTGACCTCAAGTCGAGCACCGGCATGAGCGATGAACGGGTGCTGTTGTACTGGCTGCTGCGCCACGTCTGGGGCGACGAAGCTGTGTCCGGGGCAGGTGGAAGGCGCCTACTCCAGGTCGACGTCGGGGACGACAACTGGCCGAAGTATCTGGAGCGGGGCGAGTTGGCACTTGGCGACGTCGATGCCCGGCTGCTCGAGGGCTTCACTGAGGATGTGGCCAAGCTCAATGGGCAGGATCGGTTTCGGGATCTGGCCACCGACTTCGCCCACGGAGTGCCGGAAATCGACTCACCGCCCCGGCATCTCCGCAATGAGCTGATTGGTGAGTTGCGGGCCGCTTTGGCCAAACGGTGCGTGCACGCGCTGGAACCAGACCTGGTGATTCTCGACGAGTTCCAGCGGTTTCGTCATCTGATGTCCGGAGAGAGTGCCGCCGGGCAACTCGCCCACGATCTCTTCGGGTTCGCCGACAATAAGACCCTGCTGCTCAGCGCGACGCCGTACAAAATGTTCACTCGGGGCGACGACGCCGACGACAATCACCATCGGGACTTCACCGATACGGTCGAGTTTCTGTTCAACGGCCGGCCCAACCGGTTCGAGTCGGCGATGGCCAACTTTCGCGCTGGCATTATGGATGTGGAGCGACGCGCTCCAGCCGAACTCGCACAATTGCGTCATGCCGTCGAAGCGGAGCTGACAAGCGTGATGGTGCGCACCGAGCGCCTCGGCGCCGGCAACGACCGCAACGGCATGCTGACCGAGGTCATCGATGGTGGCGCCCTCCTACCGTCCGACGTCGTTGGATACGTCGGGCTGGAGCGCTTGGCCAAGGCGGCGGGTGCGCCCCGACTTCTGGAGTTCTGGAAATCGGTACCGTCGTTTCTCAACTTCTGCGACGGCTACAAGTTCGATGACCACCTCAGTGCTGCGCTGGTTGACCCCGACCGAAGCGGCGAGGCACGAGACCTACTTGGCAAGTCCAACGGACGGATCAACTGGGAGTCGTGGCGGAGCTACCTGCGTCTCAACGACGACAACGGGCGCTACCGGTCGATCGAGGCACAGACGGTCCACAACGAGGCTTGGCGGATGTTGTGGATCGCTCCGTCGCTGCCGTACTACGAGCTCGCTGCTCCCTGGGATGGCGAGCGCCTCAACTTCACCAAGCGACTGATCTTCTCGAGCTGGACGGGCGTGCCGAAGTCGGTGTCCTCGCTGCTGTCCTACGAAGTGGAACGCCGCATGTTTGGCCTCCGCCGGGGCCCGATGGTTTCCAACAGCCCAGAAACACGAAAGACCATCCGGGGACTGCTGATGTTCCGCCGGGATCCGCTGGGCCGGCCGGGCGCGATGAACTCGTTTGCGTTCGTGTACCCCTGCATCACCTTGGCAGAGCTGGGCGATCCGCTGAAGATCGCCCAAGAGCATGGTGGGACGCTGACGCTCGACGAGATGCGTGCCCTCGTGAGGACCCGAGTTGAGGAGGCACTGGACCGCGTCGTCGTGGATCACGCCCCGGACGCCCCTCAACCGGACAAGCGTTGGTATTGGGCGGCGCCGTTGCTGCTCGACCGAGCCAGCAATTTTGCGACGTGGATGAGTCGAAAGGACAGGACCGGTCGCGGCTGGGATGGAGGTGCATCCGAGGAAACCGAAGACGAGGGGGGTGCCGGAAACGAGATCTTTACGGAGCACGTGCAACTGGCCGCCGCCATGTACCGAGGTGAGGTACCGCTGGGGGAGCGGCCCGACGATCTGGTTGACGTGTTGGTCGACTTGGCTTTGGGGTCGCCAGCAACCGTGGCGTTGCGCTCCATCGGCCACGCCTTGGGCGCACAAATGCCATTGCTGCACCGGTGGGATGGGGCGTGTCGTATCGGGTGGGCTTTCCGTTCGCTCTTCAACCTCCCCGACGTCCTTTCAATGGTCCGATCGGCCGACTGGGAGCAGGATTACTGGCGCACAGCCACCAGGTATTGCGCCGATGGCTGCCTCACCGCCGTGCTTGATGAGTACCTCCACGTGTTGCGGGAGTCCATCGGGCTCTATGAGATCGACGGCGACAAGCCTGGCGACGACATGTATGAGCTGGCTGCTGCGGTTCAGGAGGCGGTGGGGATCAGAACGACCTCGCTGGTGGCCATGGACCACTTGGGCGAGGCCGGCGACACCCCTCGGTTTCGCACTCGGTACGCGATGCGGTTCGGCGACGATCGGGCCGAGACCGAGCAATCGACCGTCACTTCTGCCCAGCTTCGTCGGGCGTTCAACTCGCCGTTCTGGCCCTTTGTGCTGACCTCCACGTCGGTGGGGCAGGAGGGGCTCGACTTCCACCTGTACTGCCATGCGATCGTGCATTGGAACCTGCCTTCCAATCCGGTCGACCTCGAACAGCGTGAGGGGCGGGTGCACCGCTTCAAGGGCCACGCCGTTCGGCGCAACGTCGCTGCTGCATGCGCAGATGCCGCATGGTCCGCGCCGGACGATCCGTGGTCCGCCCTCTTTGCGTCGGCTGCCGAGACCCGCGGCGAGAACGACACCGAGCTCGTGCCGTTCTGGGTGTTTTCAGGTGATGCCAAGATCGAGCGGCATGTCCCGATGCTGCCGATGTCGCGTGAGGTGGGCCAACTCGCTCGCCTCAAGCGCGATGTGGCTCGATACCGGCTCGTGTTCGGCCAGCCCCGCCAAGATGACCTGATCCACTACTTGGGCGATGTCGAGCCTGAGAAGCTGAACGAACTCCGCATCGACCTTTCTCCCAGACATCTTTGATGAGGCATCGTTCGGGAGTGACGTCCGCGACGATGGTTTGCCTCGTACCTTGCGGACGCTGCCACGACGTCGCAATCCGTCCGTTGTGGCAGGCGATGTCAGATTCCCCAAGGAAGATCCAGGCAATCGTTGGGACTGGCGGTGTAGCCAGCATCCACTCTTCAACCCAGGAACCTTCACCTGGTCGGATCGATAGCGTTCTGTGATGCCTGGACATGTGCACGTCGTCGCCGGAGACATCACCAAGATCGGTTGCGATGCGTGGCTGCTGCCAACGGACGGCGCATTCACGATCAGCGGAGCATTCGCTGAGGAGATTGGACTCGTGTCCGGTCAGCGCTTGGCAAACCAAGTCTGGGATGGTTCCAGAGTAATTCGCCTTGAGCAATCACTGGCGGGAAGACCGCAGGTTTGGCTGGCCAACGTCGGACGGAATCCGGGCGACCCTCGCAACGAAGGTTCGTGGTACGCCGACGTGATCGAGCCATTCGCCCGGAGCGCCAAGGAAGGGCTGGAGCCAACCGGCGTCCCGCCGCTGCTGGCCATCCCGGTGTTGGGCACGGGCGACGGTGGCATGGCGGCCGACAAGGGAACGATCTATCGGGAACTCTTGCCAGAGATGCTGTGCGTGGCCGAGTCGCAGGAAGTCGACCTGGTGCTGGTGTGCTGGGGAAGGCGCTCGCTCTCGGCCGCTCAGCGTGTCCGTCGCGATCTGGTGGCCGGCCGGTCGCTCAAGGAGCTCTGGGATATGGGACCGAAGGCGGAGGTCCTCGTGACCGAAGCGCAGCGGCTTGGCGAACTCGCACGAGATCGGCAGATGGTGTTGTTCCTCGGCGCCGGGGCATCAGCAGGTGCAGGGTTACCCACCTGGCAAAGACTGCTCGATGACATCGCGGACGAGGCCAAGCTGAGCCAGGACAACCTCGAAGCGCTCCGTCGGCTCGACATGCGCGATCAGGCTGCGATCCTCGAGCAACGGCTCACAGGTTCGACGCTGCACGAAGTGCTCAGAGACCGTTTGAAGGCAACCGAGTACGGCCTCACCCAAGGATTGCTGGCCTCCTTGCCATCGCGGGAAGCGATCACGACCAACTACGACACGCTCTTCGAGTCGGCCTGCGATGCCATTGAAGGCGACCGACCGGCAGTTCTTCCCTATGAATCGGCACGTCCTGAGGGGCGGTGGCTATTGAAGCTCCACGGTTGCATCGCTCGAGACGAGAGTATCGTCCTCACCAGGTCCGACTATCTGGACATTCCGTCCCGTCACGGAGCCCTCTTCGGGCTGGTGCAGGCCATGTTGATGACCCGACACATGTTCTTCGTTGGCTACTCGCTCTCCGATGAGGACTTCCATCAGCTGATCCACGAGGTTCGGCTGGCGCGTGGCGAGAACACCACGCCGGAGGTGCCTTCCAGTCAGGTTGACCGTCGGCTGGGCACGACGCTCTCTCTGTTTGACGACCCCCTCTTTGCGGATTTGTGGAGAGATGACGTTCGCGTGGTTCCCATCGCCGAAAAGCCGGTAGGAGAGCCAACCGAAGCAGATTTTGCGCAGGCCGCGAGGTGGGCCCAGATCTTTCTCGACCTGGTGGCTTTGGAGTCTGCAGACCTCGACGCCTACCTCCTTGACGGCACCTACGCGGAACTGCTCGATGACAACGAGCGAAAGTTGGCGAAGGCGCTGAGGGATATCGACACCGAGGCGCTCGCCGGTGCTCATGCGGGTGAGCGGGTGCGCCAACTGCTCGCGTCCTTCGGCGCCGTCGACAACTGATCTCAGACGCGGGTCAGCCTCCGATGAACTGAGAGGCGATCAGGCCGAGCACCAGCGTGATGACCAGCCCGATCATCCACTGGTTGGTCCTGTTCATGTCGCTGCGAAGACCGTCGATGCCAGCTCGGAGCTGAGCGACTTCGGCCCGAATCCCGACGATCTCCGTGCGGAACCCGGCCATCTCGCTGCGGAACCCGGCGAGTTCCTGGTGCACGTAGCGTGTGAGCCGGACTTCTGATTCGGAGATCTGGGTGCGGAGACTCTCGATCTCGGTCCTGACGCCCTGAACCTGGGCCGCGACGAAATCACGGGTTGCGGGTTCGTCCAGTTCGCGGGATGCGATGTTGGACAACAGCTCTCCCACTGCTTCGTAGTCGCCGACCGTGTCGCCCAACTGGTTGTAGAGCGTGGATCGGTGCTTTTCGGACAGTGCCATGGTGACCCGCCTTCCACGTCGCGTCAACGCGCTCGCCGCCGCTGCGCGCCACGGTAGGGGCTGGGTTGTGACCCGTCATCGGGTCGGTCTGCCCGGGTAGCCCGACCCGTCGCTGACAGAGGCGCCACAGGTTTGGCGTACTGTCGGCCGGGTGAGCGAGACGATCTCGGTCGGGGATGCCGACGATCCTCGGTTGGCCGATTTTCGCCGGCTGAACGACCAGGCGGCGCGTCGGGAGATGGAGGACGACGAGTACTTCCTGTCGGAGGGGTGGGTGTCGATCGACCGGCTGATCGACTCCGGTCACGTCTTTCGATCGGTCCTGCTGTCGCCATCCAGAGTCAACCGCTTCCGGCCGTTCACGGAGCGGCCCGAGATGGATGGCGTGCCGGTGTACGTGGCCGAGCGGGACGTGATGCACCACATCGTTGGGTTCGACCTGCCACGAGCGGTTCTGGTCTCGGCGTTCCGCCAGCCGCTTCAGTCTGTCGAGCACCTTGCAGCGACCTCGAAGCGGTTGATCGTGCTCGAGGCGCTCAACGACGACGAGAACGTCGGGGCGATCGCACGGGCGGCCCGAGCCTTCGACATCGATGGCATGGTGCTCAGCCCCACTTGCACCGATCCCTACCATCGCCGCACCGTGCGGGTGAGCATGGGCGAGATCCTGCACATGCGCGTGGCCCGAGCCTCATCCGATGAGTGGCCCGGAGCGCTCGGCACGTTGCACGACCACGGGTTCGAATCGTGGGCGCTGACACCCGGCGTCGACGCCGAGGATCTGTGGAGGGCCGACGTGCCGGAGCGACTGGCGATCATGCTTGGAGCGGAGGGCCCGGGCCTGACCCCCGAGGTCCTCAGCGCCGCCAGCAAACGGGTGAGGATCCCGATCAGCGATGCGGTCGATTCGCTCAACGTCGGTCACGCAGCAGCGATCGTGTTCGCCGCTGTGTCGCGGGCACGCTCGTAGTTCTGGGTTCAGCGCCTCGGCCGCAGTGCGTTACTCCTGGCTTCGCCGGAGGCGGACGCAGCACAGGGTGGGGTCGGGCTCGAGGCGCACGTCGAAGCCGCTGTCGTCGACCTCTGCAACGGCCGCTGCGATGAGGCAATGGTTCATGCGACACACCAACTCGGTGTGGCTTTTGGCCAGGACGTGGAATGGACAGTTCCGCAGCACGACCGTGCCGTCGCTTTGCTCGAGCGGTTCGTAGCCCTGCCCGTGAAGCACCTCCAGCGTGGCCGCTCGGGCGGAGTCGGCCGAACGCGCTCGGCCTTGGAGGGTCTTGATGGCCTGGCCGAGTTGTTGTCCGGCTGCGCGGGCGGCACCATCGACGGCGTCGGAGACGTCCCGCCCCGTCGCTTGAGCGTCCACAACGGCATCGGCAAGGAGGCGTCCGGCCAACTCGTAATCACGGGGCGGCAGGGCGATGTCGAACTCGGCATCGGAACGGCGGTACACCTTGGCGGGCCGGCCGGCGCCGGGGCCCGTCCGGCCGGTGAGCCGCTGGTAGTCCACGTCGAGGAGGCCTTCCTCGGCCAACCGGTCGAGGTGGTGGGCGGCGACGCCCCGTTGGATGCCTGCAGCGTCGGCGGCTGCGTCCCGCCCGACCCAGTCACCTGCGGACACGATGTGGTCGTAGAGCGCCCGCCGGCTGGGCTCCCCCAGAACGCTGAGGGCGGCGATCTGGTCGATCGTGGGCGGTTGCTTCGCTGACATGGGTACATCGTACCTCTAAGTGCAAGATTCGGTAGCTATAGACCGGGCGGCCCGCTACTATCAACAATACAACTTGATGATAGAGAGGTGTTGCGATGACCACAGCGTTCGTCCTGTCCGGTGGCGGCAGCCTCGGAGCCGTCCAGGCCGGCATGCTCGCCGCACTTGAAGAGCAGGGACTCCGCCCCGACCTGCTGATCGGCACGTCGGCCGGGGCGCTCAACGCCGCGTATCTCGGGGCGCACGGCTACTCGTCCGAGTCGATCGCCGATCTGGCGACGCTGTGGCGCGGGTTGCGACGACAGGACGTCTTTCCGGTCGATCCGCTTCGGTCGGTGTTGGCCTTCGCAGGGAAACGGGCCTCGTTGTGTTCGATGCGACCGCTGCGGCGGTTGGTCGACAAGCACCTGCCGATCACCGACTTGGGGGATGCGCAACTGCCGCTGCACATCATCACCACCGACGTACTGAGCGGCGAGGAGGTGGTGCTCTCCAGCGGCAATGCCACCACGGCGGTACTGGCGAGCGCCGCCATCCCGGCGGTATTTCGACCGGTCGACCACGAGGGACGGCTGCTGATCGACGGCGGTGTCTCGAACAACACCGCCGTCGGTCAGGCCGTGGCGCTGGGGTCCGACCGGGTGGTGGTCGTGCCCGCCGGTTTTGCCTGCGACCTGAGCGAACCGCCCGGAACGCCGCTGGCCGCGTTGGCCCATTCGATCACGCTGCTGCTGGAGCAGCGACTGATCGTCGAGGTCGCCCACTTCGCAGATCAGGTCGAGATCATCGTCGCACCCCCGCTGTGCCCCCTCAGCGTGAACGCCGTCGACTTCGGCCACGCCGACGAACTGATCGACCGCGCCCACGCAGACACCCGCAGCTGGCTCGAAGCGGGCAACGAACACCTGCCGCATCAGGCCCGCTTCCTCGCCTTGCATCACCACAGTCACAAGCACGGACCTGGCCCTGACCGTTCTGATCGCTTCCCACCGCTGGTCGACGAGGTCATGTAAGCCGTACCGCACCGAGCGGATCGGCCACTGGGTCCTGGGGCCGGCCGGGGCGGCAACGTTGGCGGGTTAGGGTCGCTGACCCGCCGACCTACCCAGGAAACGAGGACCCGATGGGCCACTACAAAGACATTGCCGCCGACCTGCGCGAGCCGTCCAAGTCGCTACGCGCCGCCATCCCCGAGGCGTACAGCGCGTTCGGTGCGCTCCATCAGGCGGCATCGGGCGACGGGGTACTCCCGGCTAAGGTGAAGGAACTGATGGCCCTGGCCATCTCGGTGGTGAAGCAGTGCGACGGTTGCATCGCCAACCACGCCAGGGCCGCCGCCAAACAGGGTGCGACCGCCGAGGAAGTAGCCGAGACCCTCGGGGTCGCGCTGTTGATGGCTGGCGGGCCGGCCACGGTGTACGGGCCCCGGGCCTGGGAGGCGTTCCACGAGTTTGCCGGCATCGACCTCCCCGGAGCGTCAGCGTGAGTGACCCCCGGCGCTGGGACGAGCGCTACAGCACTACCGACCTTATCTGGAAGAGCGAACCGAACCAGTTCCTTCCGCCCGAGGTCGATGGCCTCACGCCGGGCCGGGCACTGGATCTCGCCTGCGGCGAAGGTCGCAACGCTGTCTGGCTGGCCAGCCGGGGCTGGACGGTCACCGGCATCGACTTCTCCCAAGTGGGGCTGACCAAGGCGGCGGGACTGGCGGAGGCGAACGACGTCACCATCGAGTGGATCGTCGAGGACGTGACCGCCGGAGAGCCCACCGGCGAGTTCGACCTCGTCATCGTCTTCTACCTGCAGGTACCCGAGCCGGAGCGCCGGGCCGCCTTCTCGCGGGCCGCTCGCGAGCTCGCCCCCGGGGGCACCCTGCTGATCGTCGGCCACGATCTGTTGAATCTCACCGAAGGGGTTGGTGGCCCCCCGGATGCGGCCGTGCTCTACGGTCCCGACGACGTTCGGCGGGACCTGTCCGAGGCCGGGGTTGACGACCTGGTCATCGAGCGAGCCGAGCGGGTCAATCGATCCGTCGACACCGACAACGGGCCGGCTGTGGCGATCGATTGCCTCGCCCGCGCCCACCGGCCGGCGACGGCCTGAACGCAGGACGACGGGGGCCGTTGCCGCGACAGACCCTCCTTGTCCCACCGACCTGGATTGTCACAGGACCGTCGTAGGCTGTCGCCGTGGCAAAATCCAGCGCTCCACCCGTCCCACCGCCGCTGCGCCAGGCGATGGCTGCGCCCAAGATGGTGCGCCCCTTCAAGGTGCACGCTGCGTTCGAGCCGGCGGGCGACCAGCCGGAGGCGATCGCTGCGTTGGCCGAGGGCATCGAGGCCGGCGAGCGCTACCAGACGCTGCTGGGCATCACCGGCTCGGGTAAGTCGGCCACGGTTGCGTGGATGATCGAGCAGGTGCAGCGGCCCACCCTGGTGCTGGCGCCCAACAAGAGCCTGGCCGCACAGCTGGCCAACGAGTACCGCGAGTTCTTCCCCGACAACCGGGTGGAGTACTTCGTCAGCTACTACGACTACTACCAGCCCGAGGCCTACATCGCCTCCAGCGATACCTTCATCGAGAAGGACAGCTCGGTGAACGACGACATCGACCGGCTGCGGCACTCGGCCACCTCCGCGCTGCTCACCCGTCGGGATGTGATCGTCGTCGCCTCGGTCAGCTGCATCTACGGCCTGGGTTCGCCCGAGGACTACGCCCGCCAACTGCTGTCGGTGCGGGTGGGGGAGTCGATCGATCAACGGGAGCTGCTGGGCCGCCTGGTCGACATGCAGTACGAGCGAAACGACCTCAATCTGGTGCGGGGCAAGTTTCGGGTGCGCGGCGACGTCATCGAGATCCACCCGGCGTACGAGGAGACGGCGGTGCGCATCGAGCTGTTCGGCGACGAGATCGAGACGATCTCGATCGTCGACCCGCTGACCGGCGAGCGGGTACGCACCCAGGAGGAGCTGGAGATCTTCCCGGCCACCCACTACGCCACGCCCGACGACAAGTTGCGCGCCGCCATCGGTCGGATCGAGACCGAGCTGGCCGGCCAGCTACAGCTGTTCGAGCGCGAGCAGAAGCTGCTCGAGGCCCAACGGCTGCGCATGCGCACCGAGTACGACCTCGAGATGCTCAACGAGATGGGGTTCTGCAACGGCATCGAGAACTACTCGGCACCGATGGAGGGCCGGGCACCGGGCGATCCGCCCAACACGCTGCTCGACTTCTTTCCCGACGACTTCCTCATGGTGATCGACGAGAGCCACGTCACCATCCCTCAGATCCACGGACAGTACGCCGGCGACCGGTCCCGCAAGGAGAACCTGATCCAGCACGGTTTCCGCCTGCCGTCGGCGGCCGACAACCGGCCGCTGCGCTTCGAGGAGTGGGAGAAGCGGGTCAACCAGTGCGTGCTGCTGTCGGCGACGCCGTCCAAGTGGGAGATCGAGCACTCCGACCGGGTGGTCGAACAGATCGTGCGGCCCACCGGCCTGGTCGACCCCGAGGTGGAGGTGCGGCCCACCAAGGGACAGATCGACGACCTGATGGCCCGCATCGACGAGCGGGTCACCAGGGGCGAGCGGGTGCTGGTGACCACGCTGACCAAGAAGATGGCCGAGGACCTGACCGACTACCTGCTCGAGATGGGCGTACGGGTGCGGTACCTGCACAGCGAGGTGGACACCCTGCAGCGCATCGAGCTGGTGCGCGACCTGCGGCTTGGTGAGTTTGACGTGTTGGTGGGCATCAACCTGCTGCGCGAGGGCCTCGACATCCCCGAGGTGTCGCTGATGGCCATCCTCGACGCCGACAAGGAGGGGTTCCTCCGCTCGGAGACCTCGCTGATCCAAATGATCGGCCGGGCCGCTCGCAACGTCGAGGGGCGGGTGGTGATGTACGCCGACAACATGACCGACTCGATGCGGCGTGCCCTGTCGGAGACAAACCGGCGCCGTGGCCTGCAGCAGGCCCACAACATCGAGCACGGCATCGACCCCACCTCGGTGCGCAAGGCGGTCACCGACATCCTGGCCGACCTGCGGGGTGCCGGCGGCGGCACGCCCATCCCCGGCGGTGGCCGTCGCAAGCAGCGGCCGGGCGAGCGAGCTCGGGCCGAGGCCTACGCCGACCTACCCCCCGAGGATCTGGGCCGGCTGATCCAGGCGCTGCGCATCGAGATGGAGGAGGCCTCGGCCGACCTGCGCTTCGAGGAGGCGGCACGGCTGCGCGACGAGGTGAAGGAGCTCGAGCGCGAGGCTCGCTCGGCCGGGCTGTCCAAGTAGCCCCGCCTGTGGCATCCTCCGAACGCGGATCTGTCCGATGAATGGCCCGCACGATCGTGCCGCGGTCAGGCTGGAGAGCGGATGAGTGCCACGGACACGACCGCCCATGCTGCATCGAGCGCTGCTGCGGCGCGTCCTGCGCTGGGCTACCTGCCCTCGCTCGACGGGCTGCGGGGAATCGCCGTCGCCGCCGTCGTCGCGTACCACCTCGACTTCGGGTGGGCGCAGGGCGGCTACCTGGGCGTCTCCTTGTTCTTCACCCTGTCCGGCTACCTGATCAGCCGCCTGATGATGGGCGAGGTTGAGCGCACCGGCCGGGTGGCAGTGGGCGCGTTCTGGCGACGCCGGATCAAACGGCTGGCCCCTGCGTCGATGGTGACGTTGACGTCGATCGTGGCCTTGGAGCACCTCGACCCGTCGATCTGGTCCACCACCGGGTTCCGATCCTCGATGTTCGGGGCCTTGTTCCACGTGGCCAACTGGGAGGCCCTGATCTCGGGCACCGGCTACTTCGACCTGCTCGGGGTGGCCTCGCCGGTGCGCCACTACTGGTCGCTCGCCATCGAGGAGCAGTTCTACCTGGTCTTTCCCCTGGTGGTGCTGGTGCTGATCGGCTCGCAGCGCAAACGGATCGACCGGCTCGTGCCCCTGGCCATCGTCGGCATTGCGATCTCGACCGTGCTGACGTTGCTGCTCTCGTCCAACCCGGAGCGGGTGTACCTGGGCACCGATACCCGTATGGCCGAGATCCTCTTCGGTGTGCTCTTCGGTGCGCTGCACCATCGCCTCGGCGACCGGCTCGGCCGGCGGGCGGCCAGCCTGGCGCTACCCGCCCTGGCCATCTTCATCCTGGCGGTGATCACGCTGCCGGCCTCGAGCCCCATCATCTCCCATGGCGGCCTGATCGTCGGCGGCGGGATCTGGGCGGTGCTGATCGTCGGAGTGGCCCACGCCGGGCCCACGTCCCGCGTCGGCCTGGCCGGCACCCTGGCGGCCGAACCGCTGCCGTACCTGGGCCGCATCAGCTATGCCCTGTACCTGACGCACTGGCCGATCCTGCAGGTGCTGTCCCAGGGGCGCCTGGGCACCGGCAGGCTGGCCACGGTCGTCATCCAGGTCGGCGTCTCGGTGGCGGTCGCCTCGGCGATCACGTTCTGGATCGAGCGCCCGATCCGTACGTGGCGCCCCAAGATCACCGCCACCGTCCCGCTGGCCTGGCTGACCGCAACAACGGTCGTCGCCGGCCTGATCCTCCTGCCGTTGCCGTCGTCCGAGGCGTCGGCCGAGGATCTCGGCGCCCCGCTGGTCACGGTGCCGCGCGGTGCGCCGGTGCAGGGCGCCGCCGACGTCGATTTCGGTGACACGGTGGCAGAGTTCGGGGACTCGGTCGGCTTCACCACCTTCTTCGTGAGCGACGGCTGGCTTCAGGAGAACGTCGGCGTCAAGGTGGTCGGCCATGCCGCGCTGGGGTGCGGCACGATGACCGACATCGATCTCCAGGTCGCCCCCGGGCAGCCACGCCTAAAGCCGCCGCCGGGCTGCCTCGATGCCGCCGGAATGGCCGAGCTGATCGCCGAGGACACACCGGACGTCGTCTTGTACATGTCCCTGGGCATCGACCTGTACGACCACGAGATCGACGGCGAGTGGACCTCGCTGGCCGACCCCGCCTTCCAGCAGCGCTACACCGAGGTGCTGTCCGCCAAGCTGGACGCCCTCGAATCGGGCGGCGCCACCGTGCTGATCGGCAACGTGCCGCCGACGCAGCCCATCGACGCAAACGGCGTCCGGGTGGGCAAGGACTTCCCCGAGCGGGTGCGGGTGCTCAACGACATCATCGCCCGGGAGGCCAACGAGCGCGTGGGCACCGTCGTGCTCGACTACGCCGGAGCGGTCGAGCTGGCAGAGCAGACGGTCGACCTGCGACCCGACGGGGTGCATCCCAATCCCGAGCTGGGCTCCGGCTGGGTCGACGCCTACTTCGGGCCGATCATCATCGACGCCCAGTCGAGGGCGCTCGAGGAGCAGGCCACCGACGACCCCGCCCTGTAGCGGCCGGGGCTTTCGTGAGGTGCGCGGCGCTTGGCCGGGCGAGCGACCGGGTGGGCGGTGCTGCAAGAGTCTGACCGCCGACTTTCGCATGGTGGTCATGCGCAAGTCGGCGGTCAGGCTTTCGCAGCAGGTCGAGCAGGCTGCTGAGGGTCGCTGGAACCAGCGCCAGCGCGAGTCGGCCACCGGTCGGTGACGCCAGGTCAGAGGATGTCGACGGCCCGGTGAGGCCAGGGCGGAGGATGCCGCCGGCCCGGTGAGGCCAGGTCGGGGGATGTCGACGGCCCGGCAAGGCAAGGCCGGGGCGGAGGAGGCGTCGGTGCGGCGATGCCAGGTTAGAGGACGTCGACGGCCCGCTGGGCCAGCCAGGCGTCGGCCAAGCACAGCAGCATGGCAGCTTCGACCAGCGGCACTGCGCGGGGGAGGACGCAAGGGTCGTGGCGGCCCTTGGCCGCCAGCTTGACCGCTTCGTTGCCTCGGTTGACCGTGTCCTGAACGCTTCCGATCGTGGCGGTCGGCTTGAAGGCCACCCGGCAGATCACCGGCGCCCCGTTGGAGATGCCCCCTTGGATGCCGCCGGAGCGGTTGGCGGCGACGTCGGGTCGGCCGTCGGCCCCCGGCACAAACGGATCGTTGTGGGTGCGGCCGGTCATCGTGGTGCCGGCAAAGCCCGAGCCCACCTCGAAGCCCTTGGCGGCAGGCAGCGACATGCACGCCGTCGCCAGCGTGGCGTCCAGCTTGTCGAACACCGGGTCGCCCAGCCCGGCGGGCACGCCCCGGGCGACGCACGTGACCGCTCCGCCCAGGCTGTCGCCGTCGCGTCGGGCTGCGTTGATCGCCGCTTCGATGCGGGCGGCCGCCTCCGGATCGGGACAGCGGGTGGGGCCGGCCTCGACGTCGGCCAGGGTGACCCGGTCCGGGTCGACCTCGGCGGTGATATCGCCGACGCTGCTCACCCAGCCGAGCACCTCGATGCCGGCGCCCTGGGCCAGCAGCTGGCGGGCGATCCCGGCGGCGGCCACCCGCCCGACCGTCTCGCGGGCCGAGGCCCGGCCGCCGCCGGACGCCGCCTGCACGCCGTACTTGGCGTCGTAGGTGTAATCGGCGTGGCTGGGGCGATAGACGTCGGACATGTGTCCGTAGGCGCCGGGTCGCTGGTCGGCGTTGCGCACCAGCATGGCGATCGGCGTCCCCAACGTGACTGCGTCCCCCTCCTCCTCCATGGCGACGCCGGAGAGAATCTCGACCCGATCGGCCTCTTGGCGTTGGGTCACCAGGCGACTCTGGCCGGGACGGCGTCGGTCGAGGTCGGCCTGCACGGCGGCGACGTCAAGCTCCAACCGGGGCGGGCACCCATCGACGATGCAGCCGACGCCGACGCCGTGGGACTCGCCGAAGGTGGTGACGCGGAACAACCGGCCGGAGGTACTGGACATGCCACCAGTATCGCCGCCGAGCGGACCCGTTCCGCACACCGGGCGTCAGACGGGTCGCACGCGACGATCAGCGGGTGAGTCCACCGCCCAGCCTGCCACCGTCGGCGTCTCGTCCCCGGCCGGGGAACGACGCACCGGCCAGAAACGCTAGGTGTACTTGCCCAGCTCGAGGCGGGCCACCATGGCCCGATGCACCTCGTCGGGGCCGTCGGCCAGGCGCAGCGCTCGGGCCATGCCCATCAGGTAGCTCAGCTCGGGGTCGGCGACGCCTTCGCCGCCGTGGATCTGGATGGCCGCATCCACCACCTGCTGAAGGACGTTGGGGGCCACCACCTTGATGGCCGAGATGCTGACGAGCGCGCCGAAGGTGCCCTGGGTGTCCAGCTCCCATGCGGCCTTCATCGTCAACAACCGGGCCTGGTCGATCGCCATGCGACAGTTGGCGATGATGTCCCGGTTGCCCCCCAGGTTCATCAACGGCTTGCCGAAGGCGGTCCGAAGAACCGACCGCTCGCAGAGGCGCTGAAGCGCCCGTTCGGCCGCGCCGATCGCCCGCATGCAGTGATGGATGCGGCCGGGGCCGAGCCGTCCCTGGGCGATCTCGAAGCCCCGCCCGGGCCCGGCGATGATCGCTTCGGCCGGCAGCCGAACGTTGTCGAAGAGGATCTCGGCGTGTCCGTGCGGCTCCCCGAGATCGCCGAAGACGGGCAGCATGCGCAGGATCCTCACGCCTGGGGAGTCGATCGGCACCAGCACCATCGAGTGCCGCTGATGCCGATCGGCGGACGGGTCGGTGACCCCCATGAAGATCAGGAACGCACAGCGCGGATCGCCCGCCCCGCTCGTCCACCATTTCTGGCCGTTGAGCACCACCTCGTCGCCGTCCAACTCGGCGGTGGCCGCCATGTTGGTGGCGTCGCTCGAGGCGACCGCCGGTTCGGTCATCGAAAAGCCCGAGCGGATCTCGCCATCGAGCAACGGCAGCAACCACTGTTCCTTCTGCAGGTCCGAGCCGTACTGCACCAGCACCTCGGCGTTACCGGTGTCGGGGGCTGCGCAGTTGAACACCTCGGGGGCGAGGAAGCTGCGCCCGGTCAGCTCGGCGACGGGTGCGTAGTCGCGGTTGTTGAGGCCCGCCCCGTGGGTCTCGTCGGGGAGAAACAGGTTCCACAGGCCCAACTCCTTGGCCTGTCCCTTCAGTTCCTCGACGATCGGCGGCACCCGCCACTGACGCCAATCGTCGCTCCCCGACAGCTGATCCCGGTAGGTCGTCTCGTTGGGCACGATTCGCTCGCGTACGAAGCGCTCCACCTGCTCCATGACGATCTGGGCCCGTTCGGAGTGCTCAAAGTCCATGATGGCCAGGGTAGGGCCCGGGGTCGGTCGGCGCTCCGGCTTGGTCGATGTCTTCTCCGACGTTGAGCCCGAGATCGGCCCCCGAGCTTGGGCCGGCACCCTGTGGCGAACAGGTGTTCCCCGACTGGGGGTCGGTAGTAGTGTTGTCCCGTGGCTGAAACGATTCGGATCCGGGGTGCCCGGGAACACAACCTGAAGAACGTCGACTTGGAGCTGCCCCGCGACAAGCTGGTCGTGTTCACCGGTCTGTCCGGGTCGGGCAAGTCGTCGCTGGCCTTCGACACGATCTACGCCGAGGGGCAGCGCCGCTACGTCGAGTCACTGTCGGCCTACGCCCGCCAGTTCCTGGGCCAGATGGACAAGCCCGACGTCGACTTCATCGAGGGCCTGTCGCCGGCGATCTCGATCGACCAGAAGTCGGCATCGCGCAACCCGCGATCGACGGTCGGCACGGTCACCGAGGTGTACGACTACCTCCGGTTGCTGTTCGCCCGCGTTGGCGTTCCCCACGACCCGGAGACCGGCGAGGAGCTGGTGCGCCAGACGCCCCAGCAGATCGTCGACCGGGTGCTCCGTCTTGAGGAGGGCGCCCGCTTTCAGGTGCTGGCGCCGGTGGTGCGCGGCCGCAAGGGCACCTACGAGCAGCTGTTCGCCGACCTCTCGAAGGAGGGATTCGTCCGGGTGCGCGTCGACGGCGAGATCCGTGAACTGGCCGAGCTGGTGGCGCTCGGGGCCGACAACGGCCTGGCCCGCTATGAGATCCACCACATCGACGTCGTCGTCGACCGCCTGGTGTTACGCGAGGGCATCGACCGCCGGCTGACCGACTCGATGGAGACAGCGCTGCGCCTCGGCGAGGGCGTCGCCCAGATCGAGCTGGTGCCCAAGGAGGGCGAGCCGGAGACGCTGACCTTCTCCGAAAAGCTGTCCCGTCCGTCCGACGGCAAGAGTTTCGAGGAACTGTCGCCCCGCAACTTCTCGTTCAACTCGCCCTACGGCGCCTGCGAGCACTGCGACGGCCTGGGCACGACCTTCGAGGTGGACGCCGACCTGGTGGTGCCCGACCCGGAGCTGGCGGTGGCCAAGGGCGCGATCGCCCCGTGGGCGTCCGGTCACGCCAAGTTCTTCCACCGGTTGCTCGAGGCGGTGGGCGAGGAGCGAGGCATCAACCTCAATACCCCGTGGGAGGACCTGCCCGCCAAGGACCGCAAGACGCTGCTGCACGGCACGAGCAAGAAGGTGAGCGTCCGGTTCCAGAACCGCTACGGACGCACCCGTAGCTACCAGGCCAACTTCGAGGGGGCCATTCCCTACCTGCGCCGCCGCCACAGCGAGGCGGACAGCGACTGGGCCCGCGAGCAGGCCGAGAGCTACATGCGCCAGGTGGCCTGCTCGCACTGCGGCGGTGCCCGGCTGAACCCGCTGGCGCTGGCGGTGACGATCGACGGCCTCAACGTGCACGACCTGTCGTCGATGTCGATCTCCGACGCGGCCGACCGGCTGGTCGCCATGAAGCTGGACGAACGCCAGCTGCTGATCGCCGAGCGCGTGCTGAAGGAGATCAACGCCCGCCTGCGCTTTCTGGTCGACGTGGGCCTCGACTACCTCAACCTGCACCGTGGCGCCGCCACCCTGTCGGGTGGCGAGGCCCAGCGCATCCGCCTGGCCAGCCAGATCGGCTCCGGCCTGGTCGGCGTGCTGTACGTGCTCGACGAGCCGTCGATCGGCCTGCACCAGCGCGACAACCACCGGCTGATCGAAACCCTCGAGCGCCTGCGCGGCTTGGGCAACTCGGTGATCGTCGTCGAACACGACGAGGACACGATCCGGGCTGCCGACTACGTGGTCGACGTCGGCCCGGGCGCCGGCGAGCACGGCGGCGAGGTGGTGTACGCCGGCCCGGTCAAGGGCCTGCTGAAGTCCAAGACAAGCCTGACCGGGCAGTACCTGTCCCAGAAGATGTCGATCGAAGTGCCCGACCGGCGCCGCGCCCCGGGCGATCGCTGGTTGCGCATCGTCGGCGCCCGCGAACACAACCTGAAGAACCTCACCGTCGGCATTCCGCTCAGCTCGTTCGTGTGCATCACCGGCGTGTCCGGGTCGGGTAAATCCAGCCTGATCAACGACATCCTCATGCGCTCGCTGATGCAGCACGTCTACAACTCCAAGGTGGCGCCCGGCCTGCACCGCAAGGTGGAGGGCCTCCAGCACGTCGACAAGGTGATCGACATCGACCAGTCGCCGATCGGGCGGACCCCACGTTCCAACCCGGCCACCTACTCGGGCGTGTTCGACCACATCCGCAAGCTGTTCGCCCGCACCCCCGAAGCGAAGGTGCGCGGCTACCTGCCCGGCCGGTTCAGCTTCAACGTCAAGGGCGGCCGCTGCGAGGCCTGCTCCGGCGACGGCACGCTGAAGATCGAGATGCACTTTCTGCCCGACGTGTACGTGCCGTGCGAGGTGTGCGGCGGCGCCCGATACAACCGCGACACCCTCGAGGTTCGCTACAAGGGCAAGAACATCGCCGAGGTGCTCAACCTGCCGATCGACGAGGCCCTCGAGTTCTTCAAGGCCCAGCCGGTGATCTCCCGTCACCTGGAGACGCTGGTCGACGTCGGGCTCGGCTACGTGCGCCTCGGCCAGCCGGCCACCACGCTGTCGGGTGGCGAGGCCCAGCGGGTGAAGCTGGCCGCCGAGCTGGCCAAGCGCTCGACCGGCAACACGGTGTACCTGCTCGACGAGCCGACCACCGGCCTGCACTTCGAGGACACCCGCCGCCTGTTGATCGTGCTGAAGCGCCTGGTCGAGGCCGGCAACTCGGTCGTGGTGATCGAGCACAACCTGGACGTGATCAAGTCGGCCGACTGGCTGATCGACCTGGGCCCGGAAGGCGGTGACGGCGGCGGCACCCTGATTGCCGAGGGCACCCCCGAGCAGGTGGCCAAGGTGGCCGAGAGCTACACCGGCGCCTACCTGGCCCCGATGCTGGGCCTCGAACCCGCCTAGCCCGCCAGACGGCTCACAGCACGCCCAGCAGCTTGAGCGCTGAGGCGCCGAGGACCGCTGGGATGGCGGCGCGCACCAGTTTGCCGTCGTAGTAGGCCGATACGCGGGCGCCGATGATGACGCCCGGGAGGCTGCCGATGATGAGTGAGCCGGTGATCGCTGCGGACACGTTGCCGATGCCGAGGTGGGCGATGGCTGCGGCGCCGACGAGTGGGACGGCTTGGACCAGGTCGGTGCCGACCAGTTCGGACCGGCGGAGCTTGGGGTACAGCAGGGTGAGCACGGCGATCATCAGCGAGCCGGAGCCCACCGAGGTGAGGCCGACGACCGTGCCTCCGACCAGCCCGAGGGCTGCGGTGGGCCATGGTCGCACCGGGGTGGGTGGGCCGTCGTGGTCGGAGACCGGGTTGCGGGCGCGCCACACCATGACCGTGGCTGCGGCCAGGAGTGTGATCCCGAGCATGGTCTGCACGAGGGAGTCGCCCTGAGTGCCGACCGCTTGGAGGAGGGCGACGCCCAACAGGGCGCCGGGGACCGATCCGAGTGCCAGCCATCTGACCAGGTCCCAGCGAACCGTGCCCGCCCTGGCGTGGATGGCCCCGCCGAAGGGTTTGACCGCCAGGGAGGTCACCAGGTCGGATCCGACCGCAGCGGTGGGGCTGACACCGAAGAGCAGCACGAGCATCGGCGTCAGCAGGGCACCGCCACCCATGCCGGTCAGGCCCATCGTGAAGCCGCCGGCCAGGCCACCGATCACCAGGCCAGGATCGATCCAACTCACGAGTCCGCCAGCACAGGGCGTCATGTTACGCCTTAACCCGACCAGTTAGGTCAAGTATCGGTATCGGCGACGGGCGCGACGGGCGAACCGGTTCGATCGGATCGCCGGTGGCGGAGATCGGGGAGGGGAGGCCCGGACGCGTCGTATGATGCGACAGCGGGATCTTCGACCCCCCCCGAGCCCCGCCGGAGGTCAGTCTGATGTTGCGACTTCAAGGTCGGCTCGGCGCCCGCTACACCGATGCCACACCCGACGAGCTCGATGAACGCATCGCCACGGCCAAGGCCGCCCTGGGTGAACGGCTGTTCATCCTCGGGCACCATTACCAGCGCGACGAGATCATTCGCTGGGCAGACGCCCGCGGTGACAGCTTCAAGCTGGCCAAGTTGGCCCAGGCCCGCCCCGAGGCCACCTACATCGTGTTCTGCGGGGTGCACTTCATGGCCGAGGCGGCCGACGTACTCACCTCCCCCGAGCAACGGGTGATCCTGCCCGACCTCAACGCCGGCTGTTCGATGGCCGACATGGCCGACCTCGAATCGGTCGAGGATGCCTGGGACGAGCTGGCGGCGGTCACCGACATCGCCAAGATCGTGCCGATCACCTACATGAACTCCTCGGCGGCGTTGAAGTCCTTCGTCGGCAGCAACGGCGGCGCGGTGTGCACCAGCTCGAACGCCCGGGCGGTCCTCGACTGGGCCTTCGCCAAGGGAGAGGGCACGAAGGTGCTGTTCTTCCCCGACCAGCACCTGGGCCGCAACACCGGCTTCGACATGGGCTACGACGAGTCCGACATGGAGGTGTGGGACCCTCGCCGGCAGCTGGGCGGTCTGAAGGAGGCCGAGGTGAAGGAGGCCACCTTCCTGCTGTGGAAGGGCCATTGCACCGTGCACCAGCGGTTCCGTCCGGCCCACATCGAGGATTTCCGTGCCGAGCACCCCGACGGCATCGTCGTCGTGCACCCCGAGTGCGCCCACGACGTGGTGGAGCTGGCCGACGTCGTCGGCTCGACCGAAGTGATCCTGCGCACGGTCACCGAGGAGGCTGCGCCCGGCTCGGTGATCGGGGTCGGCACCGAGGTGCACATGGTGCAACGCATGGCCGCCGAAAACCCCGACCGCACGATCGTGTCGCTCGACCCGCTGGTCTGCCCCTGCTCGACCATGTTCCGCATCGATGCGCCCCACCTGTGCTGGGTGCTGGAAAACCTGGTCGAGGACAACGTGGTCAACGAGATCCGCGTTGATGACGACACCGCCGAGTGGGCTCGGGTGGCGCTGCAGCGCATGCTCGACATCGTCTGAAGCGCAGGCCGATCCGGTGAGCGACGATGTCTGAGGAGCCCGATGTGAACGACCAGCCCAACGCCACCTGGCCGCTGTCCTACGACGAGGCCGGGCGGGGTGGCGAACCGCTGATGCTCGTGCACGGGTTCACCGGCGGTCGGGCCGACTTTTCCGAGTGGATCGATCCGCTGGCCGCCATGGGCCGCCACGTCGTCGTGCCCGACCTGCGAGGTCACGGCACCAGTGGTGGACCGGCCGGTGCCGACCGCTACGGCCTCGATGCCTTCGCCGCCGACGTCCTCGGGCTGGCCGACCTGCTCGGCTGGAACCGCTTTGGGCTGCTCGGCCACTCGATGGGCGGCATGGTGGCCCAGCGGATGGCGATCGGGGCTCAGGATCGGCTGACCAGCCTGGTGCTGATGGACACCCACCATGGGGCGGTCGGCGGCATGGACCCGGGCCTGGTCGATCTGGCGATCGAGGTGGCGCTCACCGAGGGCATGGAGGCGCTGGCGACTGCCATGGATCAGCTGGGCGGGTCCCCGCTCGAGACCGAACCGGCCCGACGCCTGCGCCTTGAGCGCCCGGACATTGCGGCGATCGACCGGGCGAAGCTGGTTGCCAGCCATCCGGACATGTACGCCTCGATGGCCCGCCAGCTGATCGGTGCCACCGACCGACTCGACCAGCTGACCGCCGTGTCGGTCCCGACGCTGGTGATCGTCGGCGAGCACGACCTGCCCTTCATCCCCGCCAGCCGGGCGATGGCCGCCGCCATCCCCGGGGCGCGGCTGGTCGAGGTGGCAAACGCCGGCCATTCGCCCCAGCGGGAGGCACCCGACGCCTGGTGGCGGGCGCTGTCGGAGTTTCTGAACGGCTCCTAGAGCGCCGGGGTCGGCTGGGCGAAAAGGGCGCCGACACACCCCGGTGGCTAGCCTCGCAGGCTTCCATGCAGGCCATCTCTACCCCCCTCGTCGAACCGGCGCTCGTTCTCGCGCTCCTGTTTGTGTTGGTGCTCGTCGCTCCGCTGGCCGCCCGTGCGGTCCGGATGCCGTCGATCATCGGGTTGATCGTCGCCGGCATCGTGATCGGGCCGTCGGCGCTCGGCCTGCTCGAGCGGGAGGGCACCGTCGAGGTGTTGGGCAACGCCGGTCTGCTGTATCTGATGTTTCAGGCCGGCCTGGAGCTTGACCTGGAGGAGTTTCGGGAGCGGCGCACCCAGGCGCTCACGTTCGGTGCGCTGACGTTTGCCATCCCCTTCGGCGTCGCCATCCCCGTCAACCTGGCCCTCGGGTTTACGACGACCGCCGCCATCCTGCTGGCGCTCAGCTGGGCGCCCCACACCCTGCTGGCCTACCCGGTGGTTCAGCGGCTCGGGCTGACCAAGGCCCGCTCGGTGGCCATCACCGTCGGGGCGACCATCGTCACCGACACGGCCGCACTGATGACGCTCGAGATCCTGATCGAATCGCACGAAGGCCGGCTGAGCCCCGGGTTTGTCTTGAAGCTGATCCCCACCGCCGGCGCGGTCGTGGCGTTTATCGTCGCCGGGCTTCCGTGGCTGGGCCGACAGTTCTTTGCCAGCGTCGGCCAGGACCGTTCGGTTCGTTTCCTGTTCATCATGGCAGCGATGTTTCTCTCGGCCGGACTTGCCGAACTGGCCGGACTCGAGCCGATCATCGGGGCGTTCCTGGCCGGTTTGTCGCTCAATCGGCTGGTCTCCGAAGGGTCCGAGCTGAGCAATCGCATCGAGTTCTTCGGCTCGGCGTTCTTTATCCCGGTCTTCCTGATCTCGGTCGGCATGCTCGTCAACCTCGGCGTGGTGGTGAGCGATCCCAGCATCCTCGTGCGGGCCGGCGTCTTCTCGTTGGTGGCGGTCGGCACCAAGGTGATCGCCGCCTTCATCGCTGGAAAGATATTTGGATACAGCGGCACGGAGATCGGGGTGATGGCCTCCCTGTCGACGGCGCGCGCCGCCGCCACGCTGGCCGCCGCCTTCGTCGGGTTGAGCGTCGGCCTGATCTCGGAGATCACCGTCAACACCGTCGTGCTCGTCATCCTGGTGACCAGCCTGGTGTCGTCGCTGCTCGCAACCCGCTTCGGCACGCAGTTGCCCCCGCCGGAGGAGCGGCGCCGGGCCCCGGCCGAGAAGGTGCTGGTGCCGATCGGCGACCCCGAACGCTCCGGAGACCTGCTGCGGCTGGCCGGCATGCTGGCCGCCCCGGACACCGGCACGGTCGTGCCGGTGTCGGTGCTCGACCTCGAGGCCACCCAGGCCGAGGTGACCGCCAGGCGCAACGAGCTGGCCGAGGCCGAACGGTTGGTGTTGGGGGAGGGGGCCGAAGCCACCTCGGTGGTCCGCCTCGACCTCACCCCGTCGACCGGCATGCTGCACGCCTCGGTCGAGCAGGCGGCCACGTCGCTGCTCGTCGGCTGGAAGGGCTTCGCCAACCGCAACGGATCGGCATTCGGACAACGCGTCGATGCCCTGCTGGCCGCCAGCCCGGTACCGGTGATCGTCGCCCGGCTGGGCCCGGCGGAGAACTGCAAGCGCGTGGTGGTCGCCGTCTCCGACCACGACCTGACGCCCGCCGGCGGACCGGGCATGGACCTGGCCGTGTTGATCGCCCGCCGTCTGGCGAAGGCCCACCGGGCCGAACTTCACATCCTGGTACCACGCGAGCAGGTGACCCACGAGCGCCTGGGCCTCGAGAACGACCAGGGAACGCTCAAGGTGGAACGCCGCCGCTTGGCGGCGGCACTGCGCGACCTGACGACGCCCGGCGACATGGTGGTGGTCACCCAGCCGCGGGTCGAGCCGGGCCTCGGTGGCGAGGTGCCGCGCCTGGCGCGTGCCCTGGTCGACCGGTCGCTGCTGGTGATCGCACCCCGTTAGGGCCGTCGCCTCCGGGCCCGCAACCAGCGTGGTCACGGTAGGGTCCCGGTCATGGCCAACGAACGCCCTGTCGGACTCTCGACCGGTGGTCCACCCGAGACCGTGATGCCCACGCCGCCAGAATCGCTGCTCAGCGCCCTGGCCGCGGCGACGACGCGCGATGACGTGGCCTCGGCGGTCGGCCGCTTCCCGACGTGGTCGCTGGCCTGGGCAGCGCTTGGCGACGTCGGGCGCGACGACCTCGAGCGCTACGCCGCCTACCGGGTGGGCTACCACCGCGGCCTCGACCTGCTCCGCCAATCCGGCTGGCGCGGTTCGGGCTACGTCCGCTGGGCCCACCCGTCCAACCGGGGGTTTCTGCGCTGTCTGGTCGGCCTATCGGTCGCCGCCGAGGCGATCGACGAACGCGACGAGGTGGACCGCCTCGACACGTTCATCGCTCAGCTCGACCCGGCCTGGGATCGAAACACGACCACCGAGGGGGAAGCGCTCACATGACCGAGGCTCATACCGACACGGACCATGCCGCTACCGACGAGACGGATCCGGACGCGACCAACACCGACGTGGGGACGTTCCCCGCGGTGGGCACGGCGGTTGACCAGCTGCTCGACACGATGCGCACCGAGCGCGCCGACGACCTCGACTGGCGGGGTGGCAAGGCGTTCAGCCTGGTGTACAACGCCGACGATCCGGAACTGGAACGGCTGCAGCACGACGTCGCCGACATGTTCCTGCACGAGAACGCCCTCAACCCGTTTCGCTATCGCACCCTGTTGCACATGGAGGGCGACATCGTCGCCTGGGCGAGCAACCTGTTCGGCGCTCCGGAGGGGGCGGGATCGATCAGCTCCGGCGGCACGGAGAGCATTTTTCTGGCCGTGCAGGTCGCGCGCGACGAGGCTCGGGCCCGGGGCAACCTGGCCCCCACGATCCTGACGCCCGAAACCGCCCACCCGGCGTTTGCCAAGGCGTGTTCGTACCTCGATGTCGAGCGCATCTCCATCCCGCTGCGCGCCGACCTGCGCGCCGACCCGGCGGCGTTCGAGGCCGCGCTCGACGAGCGCACGATCATGTTGGTCGGTTCGTCGCCCTGTTACCCCTACGGCGTGATCGACCCGATCCCCGAGATCGCCGGCATCGCAGCCCAGGCCGGCATCCTGTGCCACGTCGACGCCTGCCTGGGCGGCTGGTTGCTGCCGTTCTGGGCCTCGATCGGTCGGAAGGTCCCCCCGTTCGACCTGACGGTTCCGGGCGTCACGTCGCTGTCCGCCGACATCCACAAGTACGGCTACGCCTACAAGGGTGCCTCGGTGATCCTGTACTCGTCGCCGGAGTATGTCGACCGTCAGACGTTCATGTTCGACGACTGGCCGGGCGGCCTGTACGCCTCGCGCACGACGGCCGGCACACGCCCGGGCGGGCCGATCGCCGGGGCGTGGGCCACGATCGCCCACCTGGGACGTGACGGCTACGAGCGCCAGGCGAGGCGGGTGGCCGCGGCCACCGACGGGTTTCGGGCGGCGGTCGACGCGGTCGACGGTCTTCAGGTGACCGGGGACCCGGACATGTCGGTCTTCGAGATCTCCACCCCGGAGGGCAGCGGCGTCGACCTCGAAGGGGTCTCCGACGAGATGGACGCCCGCGACTGGGCCCTTGACCGTCAACAGGGTGGGCTGCACGTGATGTTGTCGCCCGGCCACGACCGGGTGATCGACGAGTTTGCCGCCGACCTGGCCGCTTCGGTGGCCGCCGGACGCACCGGCGCAGGTGCCGAGGCGGTGTACGGCTCGGTAGTCTGAGGCCCACTGCCCCCCGGCGAGCGGTTCGACCGCCCCGGAGCCGACGACGAAGAAGGCCTGTGATGAGCGACGTTCCCCAGATTTCGATCGAGCACCTGATCACCGACCTGGAGCAGGGGGTGCCACTGATCGACGTGCGTGAACGCGACGAGTACGAAGAGGCCCGCGTTCCGGGCGCCCAGCTGATGCCACTGGTCGAGTTGCCCGAGCGCCTGGGTGCGATCCCGACCGGTGAGCCGATCGACCTGATCTGTCGCAGCGGCAACCGCAGCCAGCGGGCCGCCGAGTTCCTCATCGGTCAGGGGTACCTGCCCCGCAACGTCGCCGGCGGCACCGATGCCTGGATCGGCGCCGGATACCGCGTGGACACCGGGTCCCAGGGTGCATAGACGGACCGCCCGGAGCGGTAGCGATCATCTCGATCCTCCGGATTGGGAACTGATCACCACCCAGGACGCCTTTGGTGAGTTGCTCGACGAGTGGATGGGCGTCGAGCGGTACGCGCTCGACACCGAGTTTCATCGCGAGGGCACCTATCACCCCCGGGTGGCGCTCGTGCAGGTGGCATGGCCCGGACGGCTGGCGCTGATCGACCCCCTCGAGGTCGACCTGGCGCCGATGGTCGAGGTGCTCAACAGCGACATCTGTGCGGTGATGCATGCCGCCCGCCAGGACCTGGAGATCCTCTACCGCGTGTGCGGGCAGGTACCCAACGTGCTCTTCGACACCCAGACGGCGTCAAACTTCGTCGGCTTCTCCAACCCGTCGCTCGGCACGCTGTCCGAACGCCTGACCGGCAAGAAGGTGCCCAAGGGCGACCGCCTCACCGACTGGATGCGGCGCCCACTTCAGCCCACCCAGCTGAGCTATGCGGCCGCCGACGTGCGCGATCTACTGAGTATCGCGGACCGGCTGAGCGACGAACTCCAGCGCCGGGGCCGTGTGGCCTGGGCCGCCGACGCCATCGAAGCAGAGCGATGTGACGCCTGGACCACCCGTGACCCCGACGTGGCGTGGACGCGCATCAAAGAGGTGCGCCACCTGAGGGGTCAGGCCCTGGCGACCGCCCAGGCGCTGGCCAAGTGGCGTGAGGAGGCGGCCTCGTCCGACGACGTGCCCACCCGCAACCTGCTCTCGGACCTCGGCCTGGTCGGTCTGGCCCAGACCCGACCGACCGAGGTGAAGAAGGCGCGCGCCGTGCGAGGCGTCGACGGTCGCAACCTGCGCGGCGGTCGGGCGGAGGAGGCGCTGGCGGTCATCGCCGAGTCCCAGGGCCGGGCGCCGGTCGACGCCACGGCGGTGAAGTCGCCCGACGTGCCTCAGGAGCTGCGCTCGGCGATCAACCTGGTGACCACCTGGGTGAAGCAGGTCGCCCGTGATCTCGACCTCGACCCGTCGACGATCGCCACCCGCGGTGATGTCGAGATGCTGTTGGCGCCGGGGCCGGACGGCCCGCTCGGCACCGGCTGGCGTGCCGAGCTGGTCGGCGACCCCATACGCGACCTGGTGTCCGGCCGGGCCGCCCTGGCCTTTCAGCCCGGCTCGGGTCTGGTGTTGGAGCCCCGAGCCGAACGCGCCGGCTGACCGCGCCCGGGCGAATCGTCGAATCGATTCTCAGGGACTAAGCTAACAAATCTTGGAATCGAACCCGTAGCGGCGCCGCGACGTGCGGCTCCGCTGTGACCGCCGCACTACTACCCCGTGGAGCGTGACCCGTGAAAAAGGGTCGTCATCGTCGTTTCGAAGAGGCACGTGCCCTCAAACGAAGCTCTGATATCGATATCGAAGCCGTCTTCTCCGTGCCCAAAGGGCCCTGCGACGAATGCGGAGCCGAACCGGAGGACAGCCACGCCAGTTGGTGCATGGCCGAGGAAGCGCTCGAAGAAGAGTACAGCTGAGGGCCGGTTCAGGATCGGGCATGGTTGCCGCCGGTACCGCACGGGAGTGGTTTTCGCTCGCTGACGGCGAGGGAACGTGGCTGTTCGACATCACGTTTCTCGCCAGCGCGTGGCGCTGCATCTGGGGCGAGGGCTGCCCCGGCATCGAGCCCGAACCCGACGTGGCCGCGGCCATTGGCTGCTGCACTCACGGTGCCCACTTCGCCGACGACGGCGACCGCCGACGGGTGAGCGAAGCGGTCGAACGGCTGGGACCGACCCAGTGGCAGCTTCGACCGGCCGACCGGCGGCGCTCGCCCTTCCTCCGCGGTGAGGACGGCTGGACGACCCGCGTCGTCGACGGCGCCTGCATCTTCCTGAACCGCCCCGGTGATCCCTCCGTGCCGGCGGGCTGTGCGCTGCACGCCGCCGCCGTGGCGGCGGGGGAGCGGCCCCTCGACTGGAAGCCCGAGGTGTGCTGGCAGTTGCCGTTGCGCCTCGAGCACCACACCGACGAGAGTGGCGACGCCCTGCACACGCTGCGCGACTGGCGGCGGCGTGATTGGGGCGAGGGCGGCGAGGAGTTCGGGTGGTGGTGCACCGAGGAGCCGGCCGCGTTCAGCGGCCCCAGCGCCGTCTACGAGTCGTTGGCCGATGAGATCGCCGAGCTGGTCGGTCCGCAGCGCTACCGCACCCTCGCCGACTATCTCGATCGCCGCCGCACGCCGAACGCCGATGCCGCGACGCCCGTGATGCTGTCGCACCCGGCGGTGCGTCCTGGAGCCGAGGCGTCGGCGTGAGCGGCGAGTTCGACGAACTTCGCGGCCGCCTGGAAGCGATCTCCGAGGAGCTGGCCGACCTGGCGATCGCCCGGCTGCGCGACTCGATCGATGCGGGCGGTAGCGAGCTGCCGATCGACGAACGGCGCCTGACGCGGGCTCGTCGGGCGGTCGAGAAGGCAGCCGGTCTGCTGCGGGAACCCGACGACTTCTAGCCCCTCAGATCTCCACCTGCACGCCGAGCTCGATCGTCTGCTCCGGCGGCAGCTTGAAGAAGGCATCGGCGGTCGTGGCGTTGCGCAGCATGACGACGAACAGGTGCTCACGCCACTGGGCCATGCCGGGCCGATCGGTCACCCGCAGCGTCTCCCGGCCGAGCACGTAGCTGGCGTTGGTGAAGTCGAGTCCGGTGAGCTCGGTGCCCCCTCGGGCCAGCTCGGCGGGCACGTCGACATCGTCGGTGAAGCCCAGGTTGATCTTCAGCTGCCAGAGACCGTTGGCCAGCCGATCAGCGGTGAGCCGCTCCTCCTCGGGCACGTGGGGCCGACTGTGTACCTCGACCGCCAGGACACAGACGTGCTCGGGGAGCACCCGTGCGTGGCGGAGGTGTGACGACAACGACTGGGGCACGACGTCGGGGTTGGAGCCCAGATACAGCCCGACGCCCGGGCCCCGCTGCGGCGCCTTCTCGCCAAGCTTGGCGGCGAAGTCGGTGATCGGCAGCGCCTGATCGGCCAGCCGTGCGGCGGTGAGCGCCCGCCCGGTGTGCCAGGTGGTGAGGACCAACAGCAGCACGGCGCCGATCGTGATCGGGATCCAGCCGCCCTTGGGGATCTTCGGGATGTTGGCCCCGAGGAATGCCAGGTCGATCGTCAAGAAGAGGGCGGTGAGCGCCACCGTTGGCCACTTGGACCAGCCGAAGCGGTCGCGCGCCACCCGGTAGAAGAGGATCGTCGTGATGAACATCGTCGACGTCACCGCGATGCCGTAGGCGGCGGCCAGGTTGGCGGAGCTGCGGAAGATGAGCACCAGGGCGACGCAGGCGACCAGCAACGCCCAGTTGACGACGCCGATGTAGATCTGGCCTTCCGCCTCGTCCGAGGTGTGGGTGATGCGGACTCGCGGCAGGTAGCCCAGCTGCACCGCCTGGCGGGTGAGGCTGAAGGCGCCGGAGATCAATGCCTGGCTGGCGATGACCGTCGCCATCGTGGCCAGGATGACCAGGGGCCACAGGGCCCAGCGGGGAGCCATCCGGTAGAAGGGGTTGTCGATGCGGTCGGGGTGGACCAGCAGCATGGCGCCCTGCCCGAAGTAACAGAGGACCAGCCCGGGCAGCACGATGCGGTACCAGGCTTTGCGGATCGGCGAGGCGCCGAAGTGACCCATGTCGGCATAGAGCGCCTCGGCACCGGTGACGACGAGGAACACCGACCCGAGGGCGATGAAGCCCCGGGTTCCGTTGTTGATGAGGAAGTTGAGCCCGTACCAGGGGTTGATCGCCTTGAGCACGCTCAGCTCCTCGACGATGTGGGACAGGCCGAGCGCGCCGATCACGATGAACCACAGCAGCATCACCGGGCCGAAGATCCGCCCGACCGCAGCGGTGCCCCGGCGCTGGACGCTGAAGAGCCCGACGAGGATGATGATCGCCAGCGGGACGACCAGCGGCGCCATCGACTCGGTGACCACGCTGGTGCCCTCGACGGCCGACAGCACCGAGATGGCGGGGGTGATGATGCCGTCCCCGTACAACAGCGCTGCGCCGAACAGCCCGATCACGATCAGCAGTGCTGCCCGTTGGCCCACGTTGACCGCAGACCCCTTCGGTCGGAGCAGCGCTGTGAGAGCGAGGATGCCCCCTTCGCCATGGTTGTCCGCCTTCAGGACGAACGTCAGGTACTTCAACGACACGATCAGCAGCACGGCCCACAGCACGAGCGAGAGGACGCCGAGGATGTTGGCCTCGGTGATCGGGGGCGGCGTGTGCCCGGCACCTTCGAAGGTTTCCCGGAGGGCGTACAGCGGGCTGGTGCCGATGTCGCCGAAGACGACGCCGAGCGCGCCGAGCGTCACCGCCCCTTGTGCCAGGTGTGGTTGTTGTGCAGCGGTTTTGGTCACGGACAACTTCGAAGCAGCGGGCACCAACAGGCGGGTGCCGAGAGCGAAATACTAACCCCAGCCCCCGACGCGACGGCGCACTCGGAGCATCAGCGGCGACTCGGTCGGGGCAGCCCAGCGGCGATCGCCAAGGTCGATCGGCTGAGCAGCGCCCACACCTTCACCTCGCGGTGCACGAGGTTGAGCGCGTTGAGCGCGATCACACCGAGCAGAAACGAACCGATCGAGATGCGTCGGCCCTTGACGTTGAAGGTGCGCGTGACGGCCCACCGGCATGGCCGGGGGGGCCACCGGGATGCAGCGACGACGGCGTCGATGTCGCTGCTGCCGACGGCGGCGTCGGGCTGGGCGGTCACGCTGTCCTGGTGGACCCGGTAGTGCATCAGCAGCTCGCCCAGGTTGTCCACCTTGGCCCCCGATCGGCTGATCGCCAGCCACAGGGCCAGGTCCTCGGCATCGGGCCACTCCGACGGATAGGTGAGCTCCCCGGTGCGGCGCCGATCGATCATCACGGTGGGGTGGGCGATCGGGTTGCCGAAGTAGAATGACGCCGCCACCAGATCGGGGCCGGTGGCGAAGCGGCGCGACCCGACGGTGACCCCTGAGGAGTCGATGTAGTCGTGGGCGGTGCCGATCACGGCGATGTCCCGGTGGGTCCTCAGATAGTGGACCTGGTGATCGAAGCGCCGGGGATCGGCGATGTCGTCGGCGTCCATGCGGGCCAGGTACCGGCCGCGGGCGGTCCCGATGGCCAGGTTGAGGGCGGCGACCAGCCCGACCGGTCCCGCATCGATGACCCGAAGGCGGTCGTCGTGGGTGGCCCGGTCGCGCAACACGCTCAGCGAGCCGTCGGTCGACCCGTTTTCGACGGCGATCACCTCCAGGTCGCCCAGGGTCTGGCTCAGCACGCTGTCGAGCGCCTCGGCGAGGAAGGCGCCACCGTTGTGCACCGGCAACAACACGCTGACCAGCGGAGCAGGCCCGGTCGGAGGGTGCGCGCCGTCGGTCATCGTCGCCCCGAGGCCGAAGCCGGGTCCCCGCCCGGCCGTCCGCCGCGTCGGTGTCTGCCGTGGCGGTCGCTGGCAAGCTCGGTGATCTGGCGCACCAACTCGCGGTTTGCCGGGTCAGCGGCGGGGGCTTCATCGGTTGGGCCGTTGTGGACGGCCGGTTCCGACCCCCACACCCGGTCCCGAATCGATGCCGGAAACACCATCGTTCGCCAGGCTCCGGTGGCGACGATCTCGGTCAGCTGGTCGAAGCTCCGGGCGACGCGTTCGCTGACCAGGTCGTCGTAGTCAAACATGAACGTCCCGCTGGACAAGCGGCGATAGCGGTCGAGGTCGAAGGGGTAAAAGATGACCGGAAGACCGATCAGGGCGGCGTCGAACATCACCGAGGAATAGTCGGTGATCACGCCGTCCACGTCGCCGAGGATGGCCCCCAGCTCCTCATCGTTGGCCACCAGCGAGATGCTGGCGCTGCGCCGGGGCAGCGCCAGCCGGTCGTAGAGGTGGCCCTTGATCAGCAGTTGGGTGTCGCTCGCAGCCAGAGCGGCCTCCAGCTGTTCGAGGTGGGGCAGTGCCTCGTTGAGCTGGAAGCCCCCCTCACGCCAGGTCGGGGCGTACAACAGCACGGCGGGCCCGTCCCCCGCGGCGGTTCGCCGGCGCTGCGCAGCAACGGTCGCCGGCCCGAGCCGGGGTGGGCGGCCGATGACGACGCTGCGGGCCCGGGCGCCGAAGGCCCGCCTCATCGTGTCGGCCACCTCCTCCGAGGTGGCGAGCACCACGTCGTTGGGCACGGTTCGTGCCAGGTACACCGTGGCGGCTCGAAGCCGGTCGATGGGCGTCCGTGGGTGGTAGACGCGCGACGCCGAGCCCACCGTGACCAAGTCCTCGATCTGCTTGAGCGGCACCCCGTGGTACAGGTTGACGCCGACCGCACCGCCGGTGAGCGCCAGGTTGATGTCGGAGACGTCGAAGGCGTACACGGCCACCCCGGCCCGCAGAACCTCCCAGGATCCGCGCAGGCTGCGCCTCAACCGGGCGGGCCGGCCGTCGGCCACGATCCGGTCGACCGTCGTCGGCGACCCGGAGATCCAGGTGGCCCGCACCGGCCTGTCGGGGCCCTCCGACTGGGGTGCCACGCCCCGGTCGACCAGGTACTCGAACAGATACCGGGGGTTGTCGACGTAGGCGTCGCCCCGGCTGCCGAACACCCAGCGGTTCGGGTCGCGCGGCAGGAGGGCGACGAGCGAGCGCACGACCCGCTGGACCAACCCGGTGAGGACCCGCCCGGCCGGGGCAAGTGCGTTGCGCACGCTCATGTCGACCCTCGGCCCCGGGCCGCGCACGCGATCCTCATTCGGGCCAGCGTAGTTGCCCCGGTAGCGTGGTCCGATGCCCGAACGCCGAGCGACGATCGCGCCCAGCACCGATGCCGACGGGGTGCAGCGCCTCGACCTGGCCGACGGTCGGAGGCTCGCCTACGAGCTGGTCGGGCCCACGGCCCGGAACGAAAACGACTCCGGTGAAGGCGCCGTTTCCAGTGACCCGGCGGCCCCGGTGGTGCTCGTCGTGCACGGCACGCCCGACAGCCGACTGGCGACGCCCCCCGACCCTGCGGTGCCCGGCGTGTGCCAGGTGCTCATCGACCGGCCGGGCTTCGGGGACAGCGACGTCGACCCGGGGGCCACCCCGGCGTCGGTCGCCGATGACCTCGCTGAGCTGTGCGGGCACCTCGACGTGGAACGGGTCGGGGTGATGGCCTGGTCGGCGGGGGCGCTGTTCGGGCTGACGCTGGCCGCTCGCCATTCGGCGCTCGTGTCCCGGTTGGTGTTGGCCGCTCCGCTCGCTCCGGCCGAGTCCTGGCCGGTGGCCGCCCCGGATCGTTTCGGCTTCGACGAGGCTGACGTCGCCGACATTGCGCCCTTGCTCGTCCCGCCCGATGTCGACCTCGACCTGGCGATCACCATCGCGTTGGGCGACGAAGCACCGCACCGCACCGAGGTGGAGGCGGTGCCGGGCGCGGCGCAGCGGTTGGGTGAATCGGTGCTGGCATCGGTCCGCTCGGGA